>JBJFFZ010000042.1:0-39596 GCA_051892195.1 Anaerovoracaceae bacterium | reverse complement strand
ATGACCACGACCACCATCATGACCATGACGAATGCTGCGGACACCACGATCACGACCACGAACATCATCATGACCACGATGAATGCTGCGGACACCACGATCACGACCATGACCACAGCTGCTGCTCACACGACCATGATGCAGACGAGGTCTTCACCAGCTGGGGCGCAGAAACGCCGAAGAAATTCACCCGCGAAGAGATTTCCGACGCTCTGGAAGAGCTGGACTTCGGCGCCTTCGGAACCATTCTCCGGGCAAAGGGCATCGTAGAGTCCCCGGACGGAACATGGCTCCACTTTGACTATGTTCCGGGAGAACCGGAAATCCGGGAAGGCTCCGCAGGCTATACGGGTCAGCTCTGCGTCATCGGCGCCGAGCTCAAAGAGGACAGGCTGTCTGAGCTGTTCGGTCTGTAGGATAAAGGAGAAAGAACATGGGTATTCCCGTTTATATTTTCAATGGATTTCTGGAAAGCGGAAAAACACAGTTTATCAAGGACACCCTTTTGGATCCCGGATTTACAGAAAACGAAAAATCTCTGATCATCGCCTGTGAGGACGGCGAAGAAGAATACGATCCGGAATTTCTGGAACAGACAAATTCCGTTCTGCTTCAGATCGACTCAAAGGAAGAATTCAACGGCGCCGCTCTCAAAAAGGCGGCCATGAAAGAAAAGCCGGACCGGATCATCATGGAGTACAACGGCATGTGGGAGATTTCCCTCATTGAGCAGCAGTTCCCGAGGGACTGGGATCTCTATCAGGTGATCACCACCATCAATGCGGAAACCTACGAGGTCTACCTGAAAAACATGGGGTCCAAGATCATCGAGCACGTGGGCATCTCCGAAATGGTTGTCTTCAACCGCTGCACGCCGGAGCTTTCCGCCTTTATCCGGACCACAAACGTAAAGGCCATGAACCCGAGAGCCCTGATCTTTTTAGAGGATCTGGACGGAAAAGCCGAGGACTACAACGAAGGGCTTCCTCTGCCTTTTGATGTGGATGCGCCGGTGATTGAAGTGAAGGACGAGGATTACGGCATTTTCTACGTAGACGCCATGAACGATCCGGCAAAATACGAAGGAAAAAAGGTGCGCCTCCTTCTTCAGCTCCACAGAGAAGAAGAATATCTCACCAGCCGGTTTGCCGGAGGCCGCTTCGCCATGGTCTGCTGCGCAGACGACATCAGCTTTCTGGCCTTCTACTGCGATATGAAGAACGCAAAAAACATTGTAGAGGAACGGGGCTGGGCCCGGATCGAAGCCGAAATGAAGGTGGAATACTACCCGGAAATGCGGGATGACGGTCCGGTGCTCTATGTCACAGAGTTTACGCCTGTTGAGCCGCCGGAAGACGAGCTGGTTTATTTCAGATAATCAGATAAAAAAGAACCCGTGCACCGGGTCTGCTCCCCTCCCGGGGAGCCCGGGGGTCCCCCCAGGGACCCTTTTTTTAATGTAAAAAAACTGCGCTTCCGTCTTTTCCTGCCTGACGGGGCGCAGTTTTCTGATATGCAGACCTTCCGGTCAGCCGCGGCTGCGGCTGCTGCGCCGGCTATGCCGGCGGGAGTCCGGTTTATTATTTGTTTATTGTTATCCGGTTATCCGGTTATTCTTCTGTGTACTTCATGCAGCACTTCTTGAACTTTTTGCCGCTGCCGCACGGGCATTCTTCGTTTCTGCCTGTGAGGCGGATTTTCTTTGGGTTGACGCCTTCGGCATGTACAAAGTTGCGCTGGGCCAGCTTTTCCGGCTTCAGCTCGGACGGCTTGTAGCCCTTGCAGGACCAGATCCGCAGCTCGTAGAACCAGCAGGTATACAGGTATGTAAAGCGGTTGAGATCCTCAAGATCGTCAAATTCCACGCCCTCTGTCTTCAGGAAGCCGATGACTTCATTTGCTGCCGCGTCTCTTGCGCAGACAAGGAACAGCTTGTCCAGCAGTGCTTCTGCTGCTTCTTCGCCGCCGCACTTTCTGCCCAGATAGCTTCTGAGGAAATAGTACTCCGGCGCCACCTTGTATACAGGGCCGTGGGCAAACTCTTCGATCACATCCTCCGGCGGATAATAGTACATGTCGGAACGCTTGAGGCTTGCAAGAACATTCACGTAGTCCTCCACGCTCTTGAGAATATTTACCACCAGATAGGAATCGCTGATATAAAATCCGTCAGAATCCCCTGACTTTTCCAGAGCTCTGGTGATTTCATTCGGCGACACACCCCTTGGATGGTTGAAGTCCCAGACCTCCTTCAGCTGATTTGCCGGATACACGCCGTACATGTTTGCCAGGGAAGCGGCGTAGTGAATCAGCTCCTCTTCCATCTGTGTACGGTCTGTGCAGGCTTCTTTTACGGCTCTCTCTTCTGCAGGATATTCTTCGGTGCCTGCAGTGGAGCGGGATTCGTCCACAAACTCCATAATGGTCCGCACGTTAATCGGAACTACAACCCTTGCGTCTTCGCCCTCAGAGGTGAGGAATACAAATCCTCTGTCCACAAGGGGCTGAATCTGCTGCAGGCGGGAACGATCAGAAACGACCAGCCCGTTGCGGATAATGTCCTGCATCGTGTCCTTGAGCTCTGCGCCTTCGCCCCGGAAATAGGTGAGCACATGGGATTTGATTTCATCCTGCGCCCGGTCGGCCATCTCCTGTTTTTTTGCGGCAGAGGGGAGCTTCACCCCGTAAAGATCCAGTATCTGCTTCAGTCTCGGTTTTGTATACTTCCCGAGGCAAAGTTCGAGATTGCTGTTTTCTTCACATTTGATGCATAATTCCTTTAACTGCTGATCCATAAAATTTTCCTCCGAAATTTTTTCAACTCTTTATATATTATCAGTTATGGGCATTGTTTTCAATGTTCTAATTGTCAAAAAAAGGCGAAAAAACTGAAGCCGCACGCTGCAGCTTCAGTCTCTTTGCCTACATCATATACTGTTTCATGGAGGACAGTGCGCTCTTCTCCAGACGGCTTACCTGAGCCTGGGAGATGCCGATCTCACCTGCCACCTCCGTCTGGGTTCTGCCGTCAAAAAAGCGGCGGTCCACAATCATACGCTCCCGGGGCTTCAGGTGCACCATGGCTTCGCAGATGGCAATTCCGCTGGTCCACCGCTCCTCCGTATGCTCCCTGTCACGGATCTGATCCATGAGAAATACGGGATCCTCGTTGTCCCGGAATACCGGATCGTAAAGGGAAACCGTATCCTGAATGGAATCAAGAGCGAGAACCACATCCTCCCGGGGCACCTCAAGCAGGGCGGCGATCTCGTCCATTCCCGGTTCCTTTCCCAGGACTCCCATGAGCTCTTCCCGCGCCCGCAGGGCGCGATATGCCAGATCCCGAAGGGATCTGCTGACCCGGATGGCATTGTTGTCCCTGAGGTATCTCCTGATTTCTCCGATAATCATCGGCACCGCATAAGTAGAAAACCGCACACCATGACTTGTGTCAAAATGATCCAGCGCCTTGATCAGCCCGATGCACCCTACCTGAAAAATATCATCCGGACTTTCGCCTCTGTTTGGAAAACGCTGAACCACACTGAGAACGAGACGAAGGTTTCCCATAATGAACTGTTCCCGCAGCTGCCGGTCTCCTGACCGGATCCGCTTCATCATGTCCTCCATCTCCACATCCTTCATCACCGGAAGATCTGCTGTATTGATGCCGCAGATCTCGACTTTGTTGCCATACATATCACACAGTCCCTGCCTCTCCTTCCGGAGGTGCTGCGGACAGAATGCCGCAGAACTCCGGATTGGTTTTTCTGTGCATAGTATGAACATTTTCTGACGTTTTTATTCCGGATTACTGCTCTTTTTCGATTTCGTCTGCGGGCACTTCCTGCTGCCGGCGCATTGCCGGCCGGTAGGTAAAGTCCATGATTCCGGAAGGTTCCGGTGCGGAGGCTTCGGAATGCTCTTTTTCAGGAGTTTCGCCGAAAGCCTCCGGCTCCTGCAGCGGCTGTGCTTCTTCTGCCGGTGCGCTGACGGAAACCGGAAGTTTTTCTTCAGGCGCAGGCGCCGCTGCGCTGTCGGCTTCCGTTTTTTCGGAAGCCGGCGGTTCCTGGTTGTTTCGTTTCATCTGCGGAGCAGATGCTCCTGCCGCCTGGATCGCGGCCCAGGACACAGGCTTTTTCCTGTGCTGTGCCGCCGTTCGCGCGGCCCGCTGATACGGGGTTTCCATGCGCATTTCCCGCAGGGGACTTTCTGCTGCATCCTGAGAAGCCAGGGTGCCGTCACTGGACGGACCGGAGCTGTCAAGATACACGTTTGCAAGGGCCTCATGGGTGCTGATGACCTCCGTAGGCTGTTCTCCGTGATACCGGGCCTCGGCCTCCTCCTGCCGGATCTGGAATTTGCGGATCTCCCTGCGAAGACGTTCCTCCGCCTGTCTGCGGACCTCCGGATCCTGACCGGAATTTTCGCTGATGACCATAACCCGGATGCGTTCCACGACGCCGTCCAGCCGGGATGCCCCCACCTGTTCCCGATACTGGTTCACAGGAATGCTGTTTTTCTTCATTTCCGTGTAGGCGCTCTTCCGCTTTTCCCGGTCTCTGTCCGGATTGAGAATCCCTACCAGCTGCGCCAGCTTTCCGGCGTCTACATCTGCAAGAAGGGAGCGCCGCCGTTCCCCATGGGCCGCCCCATCCTCTGCAGAAGCGCTCTTTCCGGCTTCTGCACTGCCTTCCGGGGAAACGGGAAACAGCTCCTGGTCGCTTACGATGCTGTACCACATGTTCAGAATCAGCTGAAGGGGGTCCACCGCCAGAGAAAACTCATCCCAGAAAAAATCATAGGTGTACTGCATGGCATGATCCAGCCGCGGAATCTGACGGTACATCTTTGCTGCGGTGTCAGCCACGCTGTGCTCCAGGGCATCAAAGGCCTTCTGCATGGTGTACATGTTCCGGGCTTTCCGTGAAACATCTGTAGTTTCCTGCTCCCGGGCCCCCTCCGGCTCCAGCTTCAGAAGCTCATCTGCATAATAAAGGGAAACCGAGGTATAATTATCCCTGATGGAGGTCAGCATTTTTTTCATGCGCTCCGCCTGCTTCTTTCCCTGAAACAGGAATGGAGCCACCAGCAGAATGTGAAACCGGATGCCCTGCTGCGTGCAGACGGACTGCAGCACCGGAAGGGCCGCCAGCTCCGCAGGCTCACAGGTGGCGATGTAAAGGACATCTCCTGCCTTCTTCAGCTCTTCTCCAATCCTTCCTGCGGCCTGCTGAAGAAGCTGCTGCTCAGACACCGGACCTCCGCCCTGACCGGCAGACCCCTCCGCAGCCCCTGCGGAATAGTCGATGACCCGCACCCTTCCGCTGAGCTTGCTTATGTAATGCCGGTCTCTGCTGAGAACCAGAATATTTTTCAGATGCTTGGGTTTCCAGGACTCCATGATCACCTGAACCGGATTGATAAAGCCGCTTCCTGTAAGCACGATTTTCATAAAACACTCCCCTGACGCTGCATAGCCTGCTGAATCCAAAACTGTTACTAACTTTGATTTTACACCGGGGAACGGTGCTTTGTACAGATGTTATTCCATGTGACTGATCTCCCTGCGAAGCCGGGCGATGATTTTCTTTTCCAGTCTGGAGATGTAGGACTGGGAAATCCCCATGAGATCCGCCACCTCTTTCTGAGTCATTTCCCTTTCGCCGGAAAGGCCGAAGCGGAGCTGTATGATCACCCGCTCTCTGGGGCTTAACCGGCGGATGGCGTGGCGCAGCAGCTTCCGGTTCACTTCCTCCTCCAGCCTTTCAAAGATCCCGTCATCCTCCGTTCCCAGGATGTCCGAAAGGAGCAGCTCGTTTCCGTCCCAGTCCACATTGAGGGGCTCGTCAAAGGAAACCTCGGATTTTGTTTTTCCGGTCCGCCGCAGGTACATCAGAATTTCGTTTTCAATGCACCTGGATGCATAGGTGGCAAGGCGGTTCTTCTTTTCTGCATCAAAGGTGCTCACCGCCTTGATGAGCCCGATGGTTCCGATGGACACCAGATCCTCTACATTGACCCCTGCATTTTCAAAGCGGCGGGCGATGTATACCACAAGGCGCAGATTGTGCTCAATCAGAAGATCCCGGGCGCCGCTGTCCGGGTCCTTCAGGGCCTCAATGGCCTTTCGCTCCTCTTCCCCCGACAGAGGCGGCGGAAGAACATCGGAGCCTCCGATATAATACAGACCTTCCGGTCTGGTTCTCCCCAGCAGACGTTTCAGGGCATCCCGAATGCGGCGGATCATATTTTTCATCTTCATGTACTGAGGCACCTCCCCCGCTGAAGTCCGGGACCGGAAACAGCCCCCTTCAGCAGCTCCGGCTGTACCAGCACTGCATAGGGTTCTCCCAGACCGTTCTGCTCAAATACTCCGTCAAACAATCCAATATATGTATCAGTCACAACCTGGCTCCACACCCGCAGGCCCTCCCGGCCTGATATGGTCACCCGGTCGCACCGCAGGGCCATCATGCTGCCTCCGCAGCATCCCACACTGGAAAAAGGAATCACCCGGATTCTGGTGTCCAGCAGATGCTCCCTCATCAGATCTCCCCAGACAGCTTCTGCCGCCTTCTTTTCCATTACCGACACGGGTTTGCCCGATACAGGTTCCCGCAGACCGTTTCCCGTATCCACCTTGCCCCGGCACTGCATGCTTCTGCCGAGAAGCTCGATCTGCAGCTCCACTTCAGCCGGCCGGGCCGCTGCTGCCCGTTCTGCAAGCTTCATAAGCTTTTCTCCCAGACCCCAGGCTGCCGCCATGGCCCCAAGCATTACTCCGTAGACCTGATGCCCGGCATAGATAATCCCGTTGCATACGATTCCCGGAATGCCGGAAGCCAGAAGAAACGCCATGACACACCCGCCTGTCAGAAAGCTTGTCAGGTAAAACAGCGCGGCAATCCGAAGCATTCGCAGTGGTTTTGCCGGCCCGAACACCGCAAACACCATAAAAAGCGCAAAGAGGATTCCCACCAGCCCCATGACCGGCCCGGGAAGCTCCGCCAGCAGAATAAATGAAAAAATTCCGCAGCCTGCAGATCCGAGAATGAGCCGCAGCGTTCCCGGTCTGCAGCCGCAGACCATCCCTGTAACCCGCAGGATTCCATACCCTGCAAAGAAATTTTCCAGAAACAGATATTCTCCCCAAACATCCATATGCATCCCTCCTTCACAGCAACGATCATACACCCCGCCGGAAAGCAGAATCTGTCGAAACAGGGACGCCCCGGGAAGAAAAAAATTGTATCCAAAGACACCGCGACGCATTTGCCCATAAAAAAAACTGCCGCGGGAATCGCAGCAGTTTTTCTTGCATTTTTCTGTTTTCCGTGTGCAGCAGCTCTGCAGGCTGCTATGTTTTTTTTCTCCGGTAAAAATCGATAATCTCCTGGGTATGAGCCTTGGACAGGGCGTATGCTCTGTCGCTATCGTGCTCCTCGATCGCCTCAATGATCCGGGGATGATACTTTTCGAAGCCTTCCAGGACCCTGTCCAGATCCAGATCGTTCCATACCCTGTACCATTCAATGCAGGTGGCGAGAAACATGTTTACGGAATTTATGATCATCTGGTTGCGGCAGCCGTCAATGACCGCCCTGTGAAATTCAACATCGAGCTTTCGGAACTCATGAGGATGAATAAACTCGCCGTTTCTGTACCGGCCGATCAGCACATCCATCTGACGGTCAAGCTCCTTCATATGCAGGATAGACGCTTCGTCCGCCTTCCTTGCGGAAAGGCTGACGATCTCAGGTTCAAAGAGCTGGGACATTTCAAATATTTCATTTTTCAGCTGATCCTCATCCAGATTGCGGGAGCCCAGGGGATCCTGAGGCATGCCGGGATTCTCACACACAAAGGTGCCGGAGCCCCGTCTGATTTCAAGGATATTGCGGGAGCAGAGGATTTTTACAGCCTCTCTGATCGTTGTTCTGCTGACATCCATAAAGCCGGCAAGCTCCATTTCGGCCGGAATTCTGTCCCCCGGCTGATACTGCTTGTCGATAAGCTGCTGTATTCTGTCCGCAGTCTGTTCTGACAGTACTTTTCGTGCCATACATGAACCTCCTGCTCCCATAATACATTACTGCATTAACTTTTTCAAGCTGTCAGGATAAGGGAATTCCTCCGGAGTCTCCCAGTCCTTGACTTCGGCCATCCACGGTGCTCTCTTAACGAACTCATCGTGTGCCAGAGGCAGCGGCGGATGACAGATCCAGTCAGGGTCAAAGACCGCCTTCAGATCCAGAATCCACTGGTGGTAGCCCGGTCCGTAGGCAGGACCTGTGAGATACATCGGCTGGTGGGCGCTGAGAAGCGCCGGATATGCGCCGTTTCTTACATTCATCTTCGCGCTTTCCACATAGAACTGGTCCATGCCGTTTGTATCCTCCCGCTGATCCCAGTAAATCAGATACTCGTAGTATCCCAGGTGGCCCATTTCACAGCTCTGGAACCATCCCAGATCCTTGCAGTCCGGCATGAGAGGAGGCGTATACTGATCCTTCAGATCCCGGTAGTTCGGTCCCTGCCGGAAGGCCTGAGTAAACGTATCCATTACGTAGTCAACAGAAACGTAGGAGCCTGTCATAAGCCACATGCCGGCGGAGTCGGCGTTCTTGAACCAGGATTCGTCGGACGGTTTTGTGCGCCGTTCCGTTCCTCCCAGCTCGTTCATTATATCCAGCAGAACATTGTAGTCGTACTGCATCTGCTCCTCTGAGGTATAGCCGATGAGCATGACTCTGACCAGGAAGAAGTTGGCCACAGACTCCTCGGTTTCCTGCAGCCACAGATCCCAGAAGTCCTCCTTGCACTCCGCCTTTGCGATGGCGCGCCAGAAGGTCGGGACCTTCGTCACTGCAGCGCCGATTTCCGCATCTCCCATCATCAGGTGGGCCTGCTCGATGGACTCCAGACTCGGCATGGTGAAATTGATCCACCTTACCCGCTTCGGGTTGAGCATCAGCGCCGTATCCGGAGACACGCCGGACGGTTCCGGCACCTCAGGCTGAAACGGCAGAGTTTTGATGGCCATCTTTGTACAGATGCCCAGACAGCCCAGCAGACCTGTATAGCCCCGCATAATGCCCCGCAGGTCAGGCCCTGTGCCTTCTCCCCAGAACGGATCGTCCTGCGCTGCAAGGGAGCCCATTTTTACGATTTCTCCGTCCGGCATTACAATCTCCATACCGAGAATTCTGCGCTGAGGCAGCCCAACCCGGAAGCTCAGAGGAGACCAGCCGTCGTTCAGCAGGTTTGCTACTGCCGACGTCTGGGCTCCGCCTCCGCCGATGACAACATATGCTCCGTTTTCAAAGCAGATCTGCTGTATCTGCGAATAGATCACTCCCGGCTGTACCGTTATGGAAAAATGCTTTGCGTCGATGGAAAAATCACGCATTCTCTTCATATCGATAATCAGCTCGTTTTCCACATGGGGATGGGAACGGGGACCGTAAAAGCCTGTGGAATACGGCACAAACGGCACTCCGTAGCGCCTGCAGATTTTTACGATCTTCTGCACATCCTCCGTGGTGCGCGGCATGACGATTGCTCCCGCAATCTTTGTCATAACCCGCTCGTAGCCTGTTCCGCTCTCGTACCCGCCCGGACCGGAACGGTATCCTTCGCAGTCGGCAGGATCGTCCGTTATGTATCTGCTGCCCACTACGGCTTCGATTGCTTTATACGCATGCATATTGATACTCATGAGAACCCTCCTTACTTTAATGCCATAGCCAGGAGCTCGGCGATGTCCTTCATTTCAAGAGGCTCGCTGTCCTTCCTGATCACGTCGCTGAAATTGCTGCTGCACCACGGACAGGCGGCCACAAGCATCTGTGCCCCCGTGGACTTCACCTCTTCGATACGGTCCCGGGCTGCAAACTCCGACAGCTCAGGGAAGGTCTGCCTTGTGCCCCTTCCCCCTGCGCAGCAGAGGGCATTTTCCTTTTTGCGGTCCATCTCCGTAAAATCGATGCCAGGAACCGCTGCAATCAGCGCTCTGGCCTCATCGTACAGCCCGTGTCTGCCTCTTCTGCGGGCAAGCCGCGGCTCAATGGTTCCCATCCAGCCCCGCTCCCCTTCGTAAGGCTCCCACGGATCGCAGTTTCTGCTTACATTGCAGGCATCGTGATAAGTAATTCTTCTGTTTACAGGCTCCGTCAGAACCAGTCTGCCGTCCTCAAGAGCCTCATGAGCCACCTCAATAAAGTGCTTCACCTCAAAACCCAGCTCATCTGTTCTGATGTTCAGAAGCTTCGGATAATCCACCTTCCACATGCGGTAGCACTCGGCGCATCCCGTCATAAGAACCTTTGCGCCGCTGTTTCTGACTTTTTCAACATTTGCCCGGGCGATCTCCCTTGCTTCATCCACCATACCGGCAGAAAAAAGAATATTTCCGCAGCAGGTTTCATCTTCCATAAGCATGTAAGGAATGCCTGCCCGGTTCATAACCTTATCAATGGCAGCAGGAATCCGCGTGTTTTCATAAGAAGAAGCGCATCCCGCAAAATACATGATGTCCGCCTTTTCCGCAGGCTCCGCGCTGCACCTTGAGACCCACGCCCTCCGGTCCTCTTTCGCACCGTAGCAGTTTCCCGTCTCCGCCGTGTTCGCAGCGATTTTCTTATGTGCAGGCATAGGACCGGCTCCGTCCTTTACAGCCCTTACCCGGAGAGCCTCCAGCGTAAGCCCCACCTCAAGATCCAGATTTCTCTTGCAGCCCACATCACAGGCTCCGCAGAGAGGATCGGCATAGATCAGCTCCAGCAGATGATCCGTCCATTCCATCTCGCCCTTGTTGATCTTCAGACCGATTCTCATCTTTCCGAAGGCTCCGTAGGAATCGAACTCCTTCCAGAGGTTGCTCGGACAGCGAACCGCATGCTCCATGCCCGGCATATAGGTGTGATCCACCCAGTAACAGCCCTTGCACTTGATGCAGTGCTGCATGTCATATGTAAAATTATTGAGATCCTCAATATCCAGCGCGAATTTTTCCTTCGGCGTATCATACCGGTCAGGATGATTCTTATCGATTACAGACATGGTTTTCTCCTTTCTCATTAAAAGCACAGATTTCCCGGGTTCATGATATTGTTCGGGTCAAACAGCGCCTTCACCTTTTTCAGTGCCGGTGTATACGAACCTGCCCGTTCATAAAGCCGCTCCGCCATAGTTCCGTACGGTCTGGTAAAGTACCCTCCCAGCTCCAGCATTTTCTCAAAGGCTGCATCGTACAGCACCTGCACCTCTTCTTCGGCCCCCTTCTCCTGCGGGTCATAAAAGAATGAAAACTGCAGCTGACACGCCCGGTTGTGCTCAACAGGCTGCTGATAGATGCCGATCCGGCTGAATTCGTACGAATACCTTCCGCAGATTTCCTTCATGCCGTCGATAAATTCCTGTGTCTTTTCCGGCTTTGTGATAAAGAATAAATCCTGATACGCCCCTGCAGGAACAGATTTCCAGTAAGGCAAGGCCTCCGGCCACGGACTGCGGAGGATGGATATGAGCCTGCCTGCAGCCCCCGGATGTCCCGGCAGAGCATCTGTGAGACGGATCCCCGGAAACTCGTTTTTGCACACATCCGCAAGGAAGTGCTCCTCGTATGCGATCTTCTCCTCCGGTCTTCTTACAAGGCCGCTGATAATAAACATCAGCGTATACGGCGGCAGAGTCTTTTTCAGCTGCTCAAACTGAGTTCTGTCCCCGGCAAGCAGAGCTGCCAGATCCGTGTTGTTGAGAATCAGACATTCCTGGCCGATTCTGCGGGGAAGAATCCTGTACAGGAACTCGATGCCTTCGCCGATATTTTCAAGGGCCGCAAATTTAATTTTATCAATACGAGGAATGCTCTGAATTTTCAGTGACATCCAGGTTACGATGCCCATAGTGCCCTGAGCCCCCTGAAGCAGCCGGTAAAAGTCAAGCCCCGGTCCGGCAGGATTTGCTCCTCTTGCCAGAGAGTAAGGAAACATGGGCGAGCTTGCAGATCCTGTTCTGAATATATCTCCGTTCGGGAAGACCACCTCCATGGACTGCGTCGGCTCCCCGTAATCGTATACCGTGTTTGTGGTTACTTCCCGCTCCAGGTGATCCGATGCCACAGATCGCTCTGCCCGGGGAGCAAGAGGCATAATCACACGCATCCCCTCGGCTGCCAGAGCTGAAGTCAGCTTCTCCCATGAGACACCTGCCCCGAAACGCACAAACCGATTGACCTTGTCAATCTCGTGGATCTCGTCAAAGCGCCTCATGCTTACCACAACGCCTCCCTGCTTCGGCACCGTGCTGCCGTAAAGATGCACCGGCGAGCTCACAGGAATCAGTGGAACATTGTTTTCATTGGCCCACTTGACAATTCTGCTGACCTCCTTTGCCGTTCCCGGACAGACCTCAGCCTCGGGCATGCCGCCCTTCACCATGCTGAGATCCTCTGCATACCTGGCCAGGACAGATGCACTGTCCGTCACATATTCCTTTCCGACAATCGCCGTCAGGTCCTTTAAGATATCCATATGACCTCCGTTCCGCAGCAGTCATCACAGGGAGACCGTTCCTCTGCCGAAACTTATCCTGTGATACTTCTGTCTGTAATACCTCGTACAGCAGACTGGAACGGCGGAAAATCAAGGGAAAAGGATACCCTTCTGCTGTACTTCTGGCTCGTTTTCTGACTTAAACACAATGTTTATATTGCTTTCCATCTGCTTTCAGATAAGAATCCGCCGTCCTGTCTCTTCTCTTCCTGTTTTCAAAATATCACATCAGACATCATACGTCAAGTGTCATATTTGTTGCACATATAATTTTTCGAGAATAATGCGGAGCTCTGACGGCCGGCCCGCCGGCCCCATCCTTTTTCACGCTATAACCCATAACTCCCCAGAACCGGCGGTTTTTCGCTGCGAACATAAAAAAGGGGCTGTCCCATTACGTTGATCGCTCCTTTCGTGCGAAAAAGAGGAAATCCGCCCCTTTCATTGTTATGAGGGCGGATTTCTTTGATTGAATCATGACACACAAAGCAGCAGTACATATTATCCTTGTACTGCTATGGCAAAGGTGTCCTCGCTTTTATTCTTCAGTGCAACAGCCCCGAGTTCAGAGCGGAACAGAGAATTGTATACAAAAAAATTCCAACAATACTCCTTCATTTTGCAGGTGTTGTAATTTTTCTGGTATTTATTGGCATTTTTCTGTCAGTTTTACATCAATCCACGGACTCTTTTTTCTTATAGCTGATAAAAACAAGGAAATAGATGGAATACACTGAAATGATATCCAGAATATGATAAAAAATAGAAGATTTTTTGTTCGATTATCAAACTGTCTGTGCAGCAATTTTACAACACCAGCAAAAAAACAGAAAAATGATGGAATCGGATTGTACTGATTTTAAAACATAAACCGTATCTGCAGGAAAAAGACCGACCCAGTGCTACAAAACACCGCTGCTGCCCGGCAGCAGACCGGAGAGTAAATGAAAAAACCGGGGATCGTCATATGGGGGATATCCGGGAGAACCTTTAAAGGGGCTGTCAACATAATGCGACAGCCCCCTGTTATAAATCAAGCGATCTCTTTTCAGTTTTTATGCTAAAGCAGCCTTTGCTGTTTCAACCAGTGCAGTGAATGCTGCAGCATCGTGGATTGCCACTTCTGAGAGCATCTTTCTGTTGATATCGATGCCTGCCTTCTTAAGACCGTTCATGAACTGGCTGTAGGACATGCCGTTCTGTCTTGCAGCTGCATTGATTCTTGCGATCCAGAGTCTTCTGTAATCTCTCTTCTTGTTCTTTCTGCCTACATATGCAGAAGAAAGAGAGCGCATAACTGCAGGGTTTGCTGCTCTGAATACCTTGCTCTTCTGACCGTAGAAGCCCTTTGATAACTTTAAAATCTTCTTATGCTTTTTCTTTGCGTTTACTGCCTTCTTAACTCTAGCCATTGTTCTGTTACCTCCTCACAAACTATACGTTCAGTACTGAGCTGATTCTCTTCTGATCTGCACTTGTAAGCGTAGTGCCTTTTCTGAGATTTCTCTTTCTCTTCTGGCTCTTCTTTGTGAGGATATGGCTCTTGTAAGCCTTATGTCTTGTTACCTTGCCTGAACCAGTAACCTTAAATCTTTTCATTGCGCCTCTGTGTGACTTCATCTTAGGCATGTCTCTGTTCCTCCTGTATCTTCTTCTTGGTTATTAATTATTTTTAGGTGCTAAAATCATAATCATGCTTCTGCCTTCCAGCATCGGCTTCTTTTCGATCACGCCTACTTCTGCAATTGCGTCGGCAAAAGTTTTCATAACCTCTTCGCCTACATTTGCGTAACCCTTTTCTCTGCCTCTGAATCTCAGGCTGACCTTTACCTTGTCGCCTTCCTTCAGGAACTTCGCTGCATTATTGGCCTTTACCTGCAGATCGTGCTTTTCGATGAACGTACTTACACGAATCTCCTTAACCTGCGTAACCTTCTGCTTCTTCTTTGCTTCCTTTTCCTTCTTCTGCATCTCGTAACGGTACTTTCCGTAATCGAGAATCTTGCAGACAGGCGGCTTTGCGGAAGGAGCAACATTTACCAGATCCAGCTTTTTTTCAGCAGCCAGATTTAATGCTTCCGATGTTGCCATAATTCCAAGCTGGGAACCGTCAGAGTCGATCACTCTTACTTCACGGTCGCGGATCTCTTCGTTGATCTGATTTTCCTTGCTAATAACGAGCACCTCCTAAAAATAATCCTTTGCACTAGCATAAAAAAACGGATACATGAAAGTATCCGCCGAAATTATCTCAATAAAACGATATGAACCTGAACGACCCCTGCCGTCAGGTGAGAAGCGGATAACTTCTTCTTCATGCTACCGAAACATGATAGCACAGGCAGCCGCCTGTGTCAATGAATTTTTTCCAAATGAAAAGCCGGATGGAAACCGCCGCATATGGCTGAAAAACTCCGGAAAGAGAGTGCCCGGAGTTTTTTATGTCAGCTGTATAATATATCAGTTAAAATACCGGAACACGCCCTTTACCTTTCCCAGGATCTTGACATCCCGGACGATAATCGGGCTCATGGTGGAGTTTTCCGGCTGAAGCCGGATGTGATCCCCCTCCCGGTAGAAGGTCTTTACCGTAGCCTCGCTCTCAAAGCCGTCGATCATGGCAACCACCATGTCGCCGTTCTTTGCCGTGCTCTGCTGCTGGACCAGAATATAGTCTCCGTCAAAAATCCCTGCGTCGATCATACTCTCGCCCCGGACCGTAAGCATGAAATGGGTGCCGCCGTTGTTGATATAGCGGGCAGGAACAGGAAACGAATCCGTAATGTTCTGCTCCGCAAGAATCGGCGTCCCCGCCGCCACCTGACCGATCAGAGGAATATCCACCACATCGGCCCGCTCCGCAGCCGGCCCTTCCGATGCAGGTGCGCCTCTGTTTTCTGAGGCAAAGCGGTCCAGACCTACGATCTCAATGGCTCTCGGCTTGGACGGGTCCTTTCGGATAAAGCCCTTGACCTCAAGGGAGGACAGATCCTTATGAACAGTGGACGTGGACTTTACGCCAAGCTCCTCACAGATCTCCCGCACCGTGGGAGGATAGCCCTTTTCCATGGTCCGCGCCTTCATAAAATCCAGCATGCGTCGCTCTCTCTCCGTCAGGTTCATCTCATCTGTGGGAAGTGCTTTTCTGCCCATAATATACCTCCTTGATCATAACAATTCCTCTGCAATATCCAAGTCCATTGTATCACATCAGGCATAGTATGTAAACATCTGTTCCGAATATTTTTTTCTGCAGAAAAACGGCCGGACCCCTTCCCTCACCTCTGCGGATGAGGGGTTACTCCTTCTTGAAATTCTTCCCGATCACCAGTGTATCGTTTGCCGTGATCACGTGTTCGCCGTTCTGGTTGTATCCGTCGATCTTGATGCGGACCAGACCGTTGTACTCATTGCGGCTTTCCACATAATCCACGGTGGCGGTGCCGCTGATCACATCCCCGGCCTTCACAGCCTTGTACCAGTCGTTGTAGCTTGAGATGCCTGCCACAAAGTGACCCAGCGGCTTGTAGTCAAGAAGCCATCTTCTCCACAGGAGCATCCCGGTCATGGTGCCCGGCGCGATGATCTCCCCGAAAATACTGTTCTTTCCCACCTCATCGTCCATATGAATCGGCGCCGAATCGTACTTTGACGCATAGTCCAGCATCATCTCCCGTGTAATAGGAATTTCCGCAATATCCCAGGTCTTGCCCAGTTCAAAATCTTCAAAATACATAATAAAACCTTTCCCTTCAAATAATATTTATCAGCCCGCTGTCCTCCGTGCCGCCGGCAGTCCGCCGGCCCCCGGACACTGCAGGACTATAAATCAAGATCCATGTGTATCAGCTCCGAGAATTCCATCTCCGGATAGACTGCCTGCAGGGCGCTGCAGGTCTTCACGGCAGTCTGCCGGTTGTACTCTGTGAAATAGCTCGGGTTGCCGTACATCTTGGTTCCGGTGCCGCTGAGGGCACTGGATTCCACACAGGCGGAGCTCATCTTTGCAGCAAAGAACCGGTGCTCCCGGTGTCCGTCCTCAAAGAGCCGGCCGTACCCCAGGGAGTGATACGCATCTGCAGGGATCCACCCGTCCGTCAGGCGGAGAACCACCCAGGTCTGGTGTTCCAGGGCAGTCATCTCGAACCTGAAATTCTGCTGAATATCGTTGACCCTGGCCCTGCCTGCATTCCGCAGCTCAGGGAAGCGTTCCGTATTGTAGATCTCCGGCCGGTATCCCCGTTCCACCAGGTTCAGGTCCCGAAGCTTGTAGCGCAGGTGCAGGGCGCTGGCCTTAAACATCCTCCGTATGGTCGGCGGCATGCACTTTCCTGCATACTTTTCGGCATTTGCCTCCGCTGCCCCTTCCTCCGGGGAAAATTCCTTCGGAAAGAGAGCCTCCGCCAGGCGGTCCAGAGGGTTATCGGTAGTGTTTCTTCTGCTGTATACAGACTTCAGGGAGCCGAAAGGAACCAGGCGCAGCTCATCCTGCCCCGGATCCGCCGGATGCCCCTCCACAGTAAGGGCCGGCAGCAGCTCCGTCAGCTCCTCGCCTCTGAGGTATACATAGATATCAGGAAGCTTCGGCACATTGACCGGGCCTCCCGTCAGGAAGTTTTCGTGAAGCACATGCCTGCGCCCGAAATGGGCTCTCACCGCAAGAGCGGTGCGGATGGATGCTTCGTCGTTTCCTTCATCGATGATGATGTAGTTGGACTCCAGGCATTCATTCATGGCGATCTCAAAGGCCTCTGTACTGGTATCCGCCTTGAAATAATGGGCTCTCGTCAGCCGCAGGGGCAGAAACAGCTCCGGTGTGATCAGGCCCCGTTCCTTCATATCCAGGTTTTCCTGCATGGTCTGGGTAAACAGCCCCGGACAGCGGAACTTCAGCTCTGTCTCCACCTGATCCATATCTGCGCCGATCATGTTCATCTTGAGGCGGAACAGCCGCATGCGGCCGCACCAGTAAACGGTTTTTATAATGGTCGGAATAGCCGGTCCCTGCCCTGCGATCATGACCCGCAGCTCGTCGTCTCCCAGACGGTCCATGGCCTCGTAGATCGGGTGGTCCTCCATAAGGTTCCACACGGCGGACTCCACAGGATCCACCAGAGTCAGCTTCACAGCGCCGCATTCCACCGAGTCCAGCGCACCTCTGGCGATTTCAGAAGAGGAAAACACATAAAGGCTCAGATCGTGCTCCTGATCCTCCCGGAACCCATTCAGAAAGCGCAGGGCCTGAAGAAGATTCTGCTCCTGATCCTCTCCTGCGAGAAAGACCCGGAAGGAATTGCCCGCAGCCCCTTTTTCCTGAAGGATGCTCCGGATCCATGAAACGTCCCCGTCACAGCCGGTCTCAGGAAAAATGCTTTCGGAGGAACCCTCTGCCTGAAGATCCTCTGACAGATACCCGGCGCATCTGTTTTTCTCGTTAAAAATATTGTAAATCATTGATGTCACCTCACCGCCGCCCTCCATGCCCGGAAGATGGCTGAATTTCATCATTTCTGCGGTCGCTCCGCAGACCGAAAAAAATACTTGTTACAACATTTAATTATATTATTCCAGTCTGCCTGCGTCAAGTACGCATCTTTCCCGCAAAAGGCGAAACGGCAGGTCTGCGACCTGCCGTTGCCCGGTTGTAATGTGTGCCTTTGTATGCGAGGCATACACGAAAATGTACCGATGCGGGGGTGGTTTTCTGGTAGGTGTGTAGACCCGCATCGTACAGAATGTGATTTTCTATTTTTTCTGCAGTGCAAAGATCCTTCGGATATCCTCCGCCTCCACCCGGTCCTGTTCCGCAGCCTCTGCATTGATCCTGGCCGCTTCCGCCAGCTCCTCCCGGAGGATCTTCACCTCCCGGGGAGCATCGATGGCGATCCGCACGGTGTCGTTTCCGGTATCCCGAATCGTGATCTTGATATTGTCATTGATAAAGAACGACTGTCCTTTTTTTCTTGTCAGAATCAGCATGTCCTTATCCTCATTTCTTACTTCTTTGGGGCAAAGGTATGACGGAAGGAATACTTCGTATCCTCCAGTATCACCTGTCTGCCGATTCTCGTAGTCCCGTTGATCACAAGGGGCGCCCTCAGATTGACCATTGTCTGTGCCAGCTCATCTCCCACCACAGCGATGGCGTAGATGGCTACCAGCTCCTGGTTGTTCACCTGAAGAAACTCCATGTCGGCATCCGGAACGTACGGATCATAGTCCGGCATCAGGCGGAAGGGATTGACAACGACAAAAGCCAGCTGGGGCGTCTTTACAGACTGAAGCGACAGCAGGGTGTCATCCTCATCATCGAAACGGATCAGCAGATACTGATCTTCCTCTTCAAATCCGAAAAGCCCCTCCGGAAAGGTAATGATTTCGGATTCCTCGTAATCCATTTCTCCAAAGTATTTGGTCCTCAGTTTCATACTGCCTTCCTCACTTTCTATTCAGAAGATGCGGTTCACCGGCCGGGCCGGTGCCCATGGGAGCAGACTCAGACCCTTCGGTCGATATGCTTTCCGGTGGGAAAATAATTGGGCTTCCCCAGCCAGGTGAAGCTTACGCCTCCGGGAGAATCACACTGGATTTCTGTTCCCCCGGGTCTGTAGGTGTAAGGGCTTTCTCCTTTTTTTACATCCACAGAGACTTCATCTCTTTTGTAGGAAAAATCAAGCTTTTCCGGTGTAAACCGGGATTCTGCCTGAACCTTCGGGGTCCAGTCCAGTCCCCACCACTGATCTGCGTCCTTCAGCACACAGGCCTTTGACTCCTGGGTCACTTCATTGACGTCGGGATTCTGATAGGCATCTGCCTGTCTGGCATAGACTGCAATGGCTTCCATGCCGGCCTGATGGCCTTTTTCCCGGATCTGGGCGGTGATGGTGGTCCATTTCCAGGGCCGGACGGAGTCTAAAACCTCTCCGGTATTCAGTTCCAGCTTTGCCGGGGTTCTTTTCATTTTCAGACCCCCTCCGGGCTGCTTTCTGATCTGCAGCTGCGCCTGACTGTCTCCGTCGGCGCCGGTCTTCTGAAACTGTCCCTGCCGGGTGTGCATCCGCAGGGTTCCCCGGGTGATATTGATCCCAAGCAGCTGTTCCATGGCGCTACTTCATGTAATCCAGGAAGGACTGGGACAGGATCTTTGTCCCGATCTGAAGTGCAGCTTTATAGGAATACTGAGCCTCCTGGAAGTTTGTGATGGCCTCGGCCTCACTGATAAACTCTGTATTGTTTGTTTTTTCCGTCAGGTTGTAGATCACGTCCTCCAGCCGCTCAAGATTTGTATCCATAAAGTTCTCATCACTTCCCAGCTGGGTCAGCTGAATGGTGAGATCGGTCATGCATTTCTCAAAATTCTGAGTGAGCTTCTGAACCTTCTCGTCATCATACGGTCCTTTTCCGGAATCAAAGGCGTCTGCCAGATCGCCGATGAGCTGCACAAGATTCAGGGAATATCCGTCGGCGTCCTGTCCGTATCCTAAAAAGCTGGTGCCGTTGCATACGATGTTAAACGCACTGTTGTCGTTCACAGCACCTCCCGCCTCCGCGTTCAGCCCAAAGCCCAGATCCACATACTGCGCCTCTTCTCCGTACTGCGTCAGCCTTGTCATATATGACTTTCCCTGCTCATCCTCTGCAGTGCCGTCCCTTAAAACGCCGTCCACCGGAACCCCCCGGTAGCATACGCTTCCGTCTTCCCCCAGGGAAAACGGAACGGCCTTAGTGCTGGAACCTCCAAAGAGGTAGGTTCCTCCGTAGGAGGTGTTGAGGGACTGAATCACAGCCTTCTGCATCTCCCGGAGATCCTGCGCATATGCAAGCCGCGACTCTTCGCTGCTCGTACCTGTGGCGCCGCCCAGAGCATCGGAGAAGGTGGTCCGGGCCATGGTGGAGATCTCCTGAAGAACGGATTCTCTTGTATTCAGAAGGGACCGGACGGATTTGGAGTTTTCCTGGTAGTTCAGCGCCTTTGTCATTTCCCTGCGGTACTGATATGCTCTGGTGGCACTGATGGGATCCTCCGAGTCCTTCTGGTATTTTCTTTCGTTTGTGACAGCCCTGCTGGTGGAGTCCACCCCGGACATGGTGTAGCTGAGGGTGGATTTGTAGTTGCTCATCATCATTTTTGAGGTGATTCTTGTATACATGAATGGTCCCCCTTTCTGTCACTATAATCCGGCTCTGCCGGTGCCGTTGATCAGCTTGTCCAGCAGCTCATCCAAGGCGGTCATAACCCTGGACGCTGCTTCATAAGCTCTCTGATACTGGAAGATATCTACAGCCTCTTCATCGATGTTGACGCCGGATACGCTGAGCCGGTCGTTGTCGATGCTGGTCAGCACATTTTTGTAGCTCTCATAGGTGGTCTGTCCTGTGCTCACGTCCAGAGCCACCTGATCTCCGATGGAGGACAGGAATTCTTCGTATCCTCCGGTAAACAGGGTGATGTTTTCCTGTCCCGGCGTGCCTGTTCCTGTAGAAAAGGTTGTAGGATTGTCAAACAGCTGGATAAACTTCAGTATGTTGAAATTGTCCCCGGAGTTGTCGTCTCCGTTGCTGCTGAAGCTCGTTGTATTTGTTACCTTTACGGTGCCCTGAAGCCACTTGTCGGAGACAGACAGGTACTTGGCGGTGATTCCCTTTGTGGATACGCCGTCGCTGTCGGTAAATAAATTTTCGTTCCAGTAAGGATTCAGGTCTGCTTCTGTGAGGCCGGCAAGGTCCTCAGGCTCACTATTGAACCGGTACTGGCCGCTTTCATCAGAAACAGCGATATTATCTGTGAATTCCGGGGTGACGTCGGTCTTTTCGCCGTACCGCTGCTGCACGCTCTGAGGCAGAGCCGTAAAGTTGTAAAACGGCGCAGACCCGATGGAATCAATGGTGCCAAAGCAGTATTCCGGGTTGTCTTCTGTCCCTGTGTTGATGGCATAGACCGGGGAAATTCCGTTGCAGGTGGCCTGCTGGCCGCTGTCCTTTCCCACAGCTGCAAGGATTTCCTTTCCATCCACAGTGTAACGTCTGCTGCCTGCGGCAGCTTCTATGTATTTCAGTTCCTCTCCGGACAGGGAGGTGAATTCATATTCAAAATCGGAAAGGGTGGGCTGTACGGTTCCGTACTCCACCAGAGGATTTCCGTCGTTGTCCGTCAGGATGGTGCCGTCCGCAGCCGTCTGATAACGGGCATATACGGTGGTTCCGTCGGAGGTGGTGATGTTCTTCCCGTTCTGTTTGTTGACTGCATTGAGAATGACACTGGCATCCGGCTGATTTTCCGGATCTGATCCCAGAAGGTACATCTTTCCGCTGTACAGATCCATCTGATCCTGGATCTTTCCGATCTCGTCCGGAGTGGCCTCCGTAAAGGTGTAGTTTCTGCTGTCTCCATCCTGTTCGATAAAGCCGTAAACCACATTGTGATCGTCGTCAAGAACGGCGGCCACTTCCTTTCCGTCGTACATCACCGGCTTCTGTTCCCCGGTGGTCTGGTTATAGTAGGAAATATTGTAAAGCTGCCTTCCGTCGGAGGTATAGCGGGTGCTGCGGTTCTGGAGGTTCATCTGGTCCGCCATGGTGGACGCCAGCGTGTCCAGAGCCTTTGCATAATACTTGTAGCCCCGCACCGTGGAGCCTCCCACCTCGTAGTCCCCCGCTGCGTTCAGCATATTGAGCGTACCGAAGAGGATTCCGTTGGTCACGGCATTCTTATTGCTTTTCTTTGTATATCCAACCACATTTCCTGCAGTATCATAGGATGCCTGGTTTCCGTAGACCGGCGTCACATCTGCCGGCTCCTTCGGAACACTGGCTGCAGCCATCTTCCGGACAATATCATCATAGGTATCGGTGGTCACGTCTGTGAGCCCGGAAAGCTTCAGGGCAACGAGATTGTCGCCAATGGAAGATGCATCCTCCCCCTCACAGTATTCCACCCCGAACTGGGCAAACTCTGTGCCGTTGATCAGCTCCAGCTTCTGTCCGCTGTCCGTCTTCATATAGACGTGAAGGACATTTGTAATAATGTTCGGTGCAAGGGTCTGTTTTTCATAGTTATAGGAAATATCTGCATAAGAAGACAGCTGGTCCAGCATGGTGTTTCGCTGGTCATAAAGCTCCAGAGGATTGTCCCCTGCCACCTCTGCCTTCAGAATGCTTGTATCGATAATGGCCAGCTCCTTCAGCAGAGAATTGCAGTCTGCCACAGAGCCGTTTTCAAAATCGTAGTACTCCTGATTGTATGCGTCCTCGATCTGCTGGGCATACTGATTCATCAGCTTGGCCATGCTGGAGGCCGCTGCTCTCGTCAGAGAGTCAAATTCGTCGTTTCCTGTATTGAGGGAAAGGTTCTGAAATGCGGTCTGCAGAGCCAGAATGGAATCCCGCATGCCGGAGGTGAGGGCTTCATCAAAGATGGCCTCGATGTCTGACATGGCGCTGAGCTCCGCATCGTATCTTCCAACGGAAGGGTTTTCCGTACGGAATCTGGAATCCAGGGTCGTATCCCGGATCTGGCACAGAGTATTGATGGATGCGCCCTGCCCTGTGAGGGGGCCTGTGGCGGATCCGTACCGCTCCGCAGTTGTGGAGGAGACCACACTGTTCTGGTTCACGCGCTGGCGCGTGTATCCGTCTGTATTTGCATTTGAGACGTTCTGGCCGATAACATCCATGGATGTCTGGCTGGCTTTCAGTCCGGACAGTGCCGTGGAAAAGCCGTAGAAAGTTGATCTGATCATAATGAATTCCTCAATATTTCTATACAGATTTCGGCCGCATCCGCGGGCCAGGCGCTGTTTCCTGCTGTTTTCCGTCCCTGCCGTAGGCACCTGCCGTTTCCTGACCCTCGGAGATGATCCTCTCCACCACAGTCAGACGGGACTGAATCATGCTTGAAATGCTTGCGGAAAGCTCCTTCATGAGGCGGGTCTTTTCCTGCAGCTGAGTACACAAAGACTGCAGCTCAGGGTCTGGACCCTGCTCCGCAGCCGTAAATTCCAATATTTCCCGGAAGCTTTTTCCTTCCAGGTTCATATCCTTCTGCAGGCGCTGCCGCTTCTGGTCAAGTCCCCGCATGCGGAGCATCTCTGCTTCTTCCTCTCTCATACAGCCGTCAAGTCCGGCTGACTCTCCTGATGCAATAATGCGGATCTTCCGATGTCCCAGTGAAAGGAGGCGGTCAAGCACCGCATCGTACTCCTGCATCAGCTTCCGGAATGTATCTGGCATTTCCATACTGATCACCCTGTAATATAATGGATCGCTTCTCTGTTCTTTAAGATCCCGGCATCAGCCCAGAATCTTCTTCGCAATCTCCGCCGGGTTGATATCGTACTCACCCAGAGCGAGCTGCTGTTTCACATTGCTGATATCTGCAGCACTGTGTCCTTCTCTCACTTCGCTGCTGATTATCTTTCCCAACCTTCTGATCAGTTCTTCATCACTCATATTTTTTTCTGAGCTGATTTCAATTCTGTCTGTGATTTTTCCCTGCAGAGTTTCGGCAAACCCTGCGGATTCCACGGACTCCGTCCGGCCTGGGCCGTTTCGTTCTCCGCTGGTCTTTACGTTGCCTGCAGACATAATGCTTCTGAAATCATTTCCTGAGCTTATATTCATAATATTTCCTCCCGGCAGCAACACAGATCTGCCTTGTTGTGATTCAAAAGACGATACGCTGATTCATTTAATTTCCAATTTGTCCTACACACTATATATCGTCCGCCGGAGTTACACAATAAGCATTTTTCAAAATTTATTCTGATATTTTTTGGGTTTCATTTTCTTTTTCATTCTCTGATTTTCCGACGGATTTATTACTTTCTTGTTACTGTTTTCCGGTTTTTTCCTCTGCTGCATTCCGGGAAAAACGATTGTTCCTGCGAGGAAAAATAAGAAAACGACAATAATCCGTCTGCACAGCAACAGTCTGTATACCTGTATACTTGTATATCGGTATATATTTTCGTATATCTGTACGTTTTACGGATATTATTCTTGTTTGCTCTTGTGAAACATAGAATTTTAGGTTAGAATCCTAATCGAGACAATTTTTTAAGGAGATTTTTTATGAACAATCAATCCAACAGAAGTAATTTCAGCGGATCCATCGGGTTCGTGCTGGCTGCAGCCGGTTCTGCAGTCGGTCTGGGAAATATCTGGCGTTTCCCTTACCTCGCTGCAAAAGACGGCGGCGGGTTATTTATCCTTGTATATCTCATTCTGGTAGTGACCTTCGGTTTCGCCATGCTGACAACGGAAGTTGCCATCGGAAGAAAGACGGCACAGGGACCTCTTACCGCTTACGGCAAGATCAACAGCAAGTTTAAGGGGCTTGGCATCCTGGCGTGGATCGTTCCGATTATCATCATCCCTTATTACTGTGCCATCGGCGGATGGGTACTGAAGTATCTGGCTGTCTTTGTCACAGGCGGAGTCAGCGAAGCGGCAACGGACGGGTTCTTCACCGGCCATATCACTCAGACCGTTTCTCCGCTGGTATGGATGCTGATTTTCCTTGCATTTACTGCACTGATCGTATTCTTAGGTGTTGACAAGGGCATCGAAAAAACCAGCAAGATCATCATGCCGGTGCTGTTCCTCCTCATCATTGCAATTTCCATCTTCTCCCTGACGCTGGAGCACACCGATGATGCCGGTGTAACAAGAACCGGTCTTCAGGGACTGAAGGTTTACCTGGTTCCGGATTTCACCGGCCTGACGCTCAAGCAGCTCTTTGTAGTCATTATGGATGCCATGGGACAGCTGTTCTTCTCCATCAGCGTTGCCATGGGTATCATGGTTGCCTACGGCTCATACGTTAAGAAGGACGCAAATCTTATGAGCTCCATCAACCAGATCGAATTCTTCGACACACTGGTTGCGCTGGTTGCAGGTCTGATGATCGTTCCTGCTGTATTCACATTCATGGGTACAGAAGGTATGTCCGCAGGTCCTGGACTGATCTTTATCTCCCTGCCTAAGATCTTTGAAGCCATGGGAGTTGCAGGAAGATTCATCGGCCTGATCTTCTTCCTGATCGTAGCGTTCGCAGCTCTGACTTCCTGTGTATCCATTATGGAAGCCATTATTTCCGGTCTCATGGACAAGTGGCACCTTTCAAGAAAGGTTTCCACAGCAGCCGCTACCATCTACACTCTGGTTATGGCCGTGATCGTATGCCTGGGCTACAACCTGCTTTACGTGGAGGTTACACTGCCGAACGGTTCCGTAGGCCAGATCCTGGACATCATGGACTACCTGAGCAACAGCGTATTCATGCCGATCGTAGCCCTGCTGACATGCATCCTCATCGGCTGGGTTGCAAAGCCGGATACGGTCATCGACGAAGTGACAAACGGCGGTCAGAGAAAGTTCGGAAGAAAGACTCTGTACATCGTAATGGTCAAGTTCGTTGCACCGATTATGCTGTTCATTCTCCTGGTACAGTCCTTCATCCACTAATCGTCTATCCGTAATCAAAGCCAGAAATTACGCCGGCCCGCGCCGGCCCATAAAAAAGACTGCCCCCGCGAGGCAGTCTTTTTTTACGCTTCGATTCGTTCCTGTTCTTTTTCCGTCTGCTCCTGCAGACTCCTGGCTTCTTCAATGACTGCATCTGCAGGAAGAAGCTGTATTTCGTCCATGTTCCGGATGATATAGTCTTCATCCGCCGGCTGGCCGTTGACCACAATCTTCTTATCGTAGCCTACGGATTCTTTTATTTCATCCAGATCTGCAATGCGGATCTTCGGGTCCTCACCGTTCTTTGCAGGAATTACGGTGAGCTGATCTCCCTGCTTTACATCGGATTCCAGAGACGCCGGCTGACCGTTGATCTCCACCTGGCCGGGAACCGATGCGGTACCCCGCTGGCGCTTCTTCTGGCCGTTCACAAAATATGTGATGCCCCGGGAGGAACGTCCGATGAGAGAGGTTGCGCGGATGCCTGCAAGAAGCAGCGCATCCAGTGCCCGGATGGTGCCGGTGTGCATCAGCATAATCCGCTTTCCATTGACGGTAATGGAGAAGAAATCGCAGCCCTTGTATTCTGCTGCCACGGTTCCGATTCCTACCGGCGTTACAAATTCGGGACTCCGCAGCTCGTCAAAGGTCACATCTACATGACGGTGCTTCTGGGTGCCTCCGAGAGCCACCCGGTTTGCAGGCATATCCAGCCGCTCTGCCACCTTTTCGCAAAGCCCCGGAATCTGACTCCCTCCTCCGATGAGAAAGACGGCTGCAGGGGAGCCTTCGTTGCACCGCAGAATGCTGTCAGAAATCGCATCCGCCAAAGAATCGATGGCAGGATCGATCTTTTCCAGAATCTCCTGTCTCGTATAGCTGTGGGTAAAGCCCAGAATATCCTCAAATTCCACAGGTGCATCGCTGTCCTCCGCCAGGCTCTTTTTTACCGTTTCCGATACATCAAACTCCGTGAGATAAGCATTCATAATGCTCTCTGTCAGCTCGTCCCCGGCGGTGGTCACCATATCATAGGCCACGATGCTTCCGTTGCGGGAAACGGCAATATCCGAAGTTCCCGCCCCTACGTCCGCAATGGCGATATTGAGGAGCCGCACATCCGGCGGAACGATGACGCTGATGGCCGCAATAGGCTCCAGAGTCAGATTGCGGACCTCAAGTCCGCAGCCCGCAGTGACTGCGTACAGGCTTTTTACGACGCTGAAGGGAAGGAACGCAGCGATAATGTCCGCCTCTGCCTTCTGTCCCTTGTGGCCTTCCAGGTTGCGGATGGGATACCCGTCGATGCGGTACTGAAGCACACTGTATCCGACGCACTGAAATCCGTTGCCGGAAGAGGACATGCCGTTTTCCTGATAGAACTTTTCCTGTGCCGCCGCAATGGCTGCGTATTCAAGATTGCGCACCTGCTGAAGGGTCATGCCTGTGTTCTCATCTGCAAGCTCCTGGGCATGGGAAGCCCGGACGGTCTTTAAGGCGCGGCCCGCGGCCGCGATGGATACTTCCTTCAGCTTGATGCCGTTTCTGTTTTCCAGCTCTTTTTTGACCTGGGTGCAGGCCTTGCATACAAGCTCGATATCCTCCACCTGCCCGTCCCGCATGGCCCGGATCTCATGAAACCGCTGCTCAAAATCAAGGACGGTAAACACGGTATCGATCATGACGCCCAGAACACCCACCACAGACCGGGTTCCGATATCCAGCGAGAAAATCAGGTCGTCCTTATACTTTGCTATGTCTTTTCTGTTCATAAATCATTACCATATCCAATTTCTGCTGCGCAGATCACCCAGATGGCGATCTGCCTGTCCCTATCGTTTCACCTGTGCCAGAATCAGACCTGCAATTCTGTTTAAAGGAGCCTGCTTTGTAACGGCCCCCATGTTGAAGGCCACCATAGGCATCCCGTATACAACGCAGGATTCCTCGTCCTGACCGATGGTATAGGCTCCGGCCTTCTTCATTTCCAGAAGCCCTCTTGCTCCGTCGCCCCCCATGCCGGTAAGAATCGCTCCCACCGCATCTGCGCCGGCCGCCTGAGCCACGGAGCTGAACAGAACGTCTGCAGACGGCCTGTGGCCGCTGACCTTTTCCCCCGGCAGGCACCGGACAGAATACTGACCTCCGCTCTTTACAAGAGTCATCTGAAAATCCCCCGGAGCGATGAGCACCAGCCCCTGCTCCACCTTGTCTCCGTTCTTTGCCTCCCGGACCTCCATCCGGCAGATCCGGTTAAGCCTTTCTGCATACATTTTAGTAAATCCCGGCGGCATATGCTGAACCACCACCACCCCCGGCGTGTTTTCCGGAAATTCCTGAATCACATCCAGCACCGCTTCCGTGCCTCCGGTGGAGGCTCCGATGGCGATGACCTGATTTCTGTTTTTTCCGAAAGGGACCGGCGTTCCTGAGCCCACAGCCTTCACTTCCGGTTTCGGGGCATTTGGGACAGCAGCCGGGCTGCTGCTTTTCAGCAATCCCGGGGCACTGCGCGGTGTTGCTGCATCCGGTGCTTTTGTCCGTATGCGAAGCTTCGCCTGGGATGCCACAAGAACCTTGTCCGCCACTTCCTCCAGGAACACCTGATTTGCCTCGGAGGTCTTTCCGGAAGGCTTTCGCACAAAGTCCACCGCCCCGGCCTGAATGGCATCAAACACGCTGATATTCAGCGCACTTACAATAATCACCCGGACAGGATTTTCCTTCATAAGCTTTCTCACAAAGGTGATTCCGTCCATGCGCGGCATTTCAATATCGCACAGGATCACATCGGGATTGAGGGCTGCGATCTTTTTTTCTGCATCCACCGGATCCCCCGCGTATCCCACTACCTGAATATAATCAACCTTTCCCATTCCGTCCGACAGAAAGCGCCGGAACAGGGGGGAATCATCTACAATCAGCACTCGAATCTTTTTCATTGTCTTTTTTCCTGCTCAATTTCCAATTATTTCATAAAAAATCTACTGACACACAGAAGGCGGCCCCTGGCCGCCGTAAAGAATTACTTTCTGTAAATTGCCGGGCTTATATAGTTGTATTTTGTGGCATCCTTGCTCAGGGTTTCCGACTGCCCGATGAGAAGATACGCTCCCGGATTGCTGGCATCGTAAAAGCGGTTCACGAGGGCATTTTTTGTATCGTTTTCAAAATAAATCATAACATTGCGGCAGAAGATCACATCAAAGGGAATCTTGAAACGGATGGGGTCCATCAGATTGAACTCCCGGAAAATCACGTTCTTACGGATCTCCGGAACAAACGTATAACGACTTCCCGTCCGGGTCAGATACCTGTTTTTCCATTCCGCCGGAAGATCCTTGATATCCTCTTCGGAATACTCCCCCCGCTTGGCCATGGACAGGACATGGTTGGAAATATCCGTTGCCAGAATCCGCAGATCCCATTCTCCCCGCCGCTTTCCGAAGTATTCAAACAGCAGCATGGAGATGGTGTACGGTTCCTGTCCGCTGGAACATCCGGCGCTCCAGATGCTCAGGGATTTTTTCTGTCTGTATTTCTGCTCCAGCTCCGGAAGGATATGACTGGAAAAATAGTCAAAATGACTGTTTTCTCTCATGAAATACGTATGATTTGTGGTGAGCTTGTTGATCACGATCCGCAGATCCGACTGGTCTGCTCTTCCGCTGGTGATATACTCTGTATAGGAGTGAAAATCGGGAAATCTCCCTGTGCTCATCACTCCGTTGAGACGGCTCTGGATCAGATGCCGCTTCTTTGTGAGATTGATTCCGTATTCCTTCAGCATAAAATTTGCAAGCTTCACGAAATCCGCATCCTGCACCTCAAACATGAACGGGCATCCTTTCTACTTCAGCAGCAGCTCTTCGGCGCTGATAATCAGGAGCACACGCTCCTGCAATCTTGCGATTCCGGTTACCAGATCCTGCTGTCTGCCCAGAGGCGGCGTGCTGATCTGGGATTCGGCAAGATCCACCATCTGCGTCACCCTGTCCACCAGGATTCCCAGAGGAATCTCGTTGATCTCCGTCACGATAATGCAGGTATCGTCCGTAAACTCTGTCTTTGTTCTGCCCATCCGCAGGCGGATGTCCATAATCGGAAAAATCTGCCCTCTCAGGTTGATAATCCCGCAGATAAAGTGAGGCACCTTTGGAAGGCGGGTGATGGAATTGTTCATGATGATTTCATTGACGTAGTCTGCATCGATGGCATATTCCAGTCCGTCGGAAACGAATGCCAGATATTTCTTTGTTGCTTCCACTTCCTCTTCGTTGAGGGCTTCTTCTTCGCTCATGATCATGTATTCTTCGTTTGCCATGGGGTACCTCCATTAATACGCTGCGTTTATGGCGGAATCATAAAGATTTAACGGATCCAGGATGATGCTGATATTGCCGTCACCCATAATCGTACATCCGGAGATGCCCTGACTCTTCACGTCGCAGTCGTTCAGATATGTAGGCAGAGGCTTTACGACCACCTGCTGCTCTCCGATCAGGCCGTCCACAAAGAGGCAGAAGGACTTCTCCCCGCTGGATTCCACCCAGAGCATAATGCCTTCCTCCACGCTGGTCTTATCGGTTTCGATTTCAAAGAACTCGTGAAGTCTCACAACAGGGTAGAAGACATCTTCTCTGCGGATCATCTCGCCTCTTCCTTCATCGTAGACGATGTCGTCCTTAGTCACCTTAAAGGACTGACGGATGTTTGCAATCGGAATGGTAAAGCTCAGATCCCCCACGCTGATCTGCATGCCGTCCACAATGGCCAGCGTCAGCGGAATCTTGAAGGTGGTTGTCATCCCCTGTCCCTCTTCACTGGTGATGGTTACAATTCCGCCTACCTTCTCTACGTTTTTCTTTACCACATCCATGCCGACCCCTCTGCCGGAGTACTCTGTAACCTCGGTATTGGTGGAGAATCCGGGCAGCAGCAGGAGCTTGAGAATATCCTGTCTGGAGTATTCGCTTTCCGGCTTTGTAAGGAGGCCGTTTTTCTTTGCCTTTGCAAGGACGCCCTCAGAGCTTACCCCCCGGCCGTCATCGGCGATGGTGATAATGACCTCGCTGCCCGTATGCTGGGCGGAGAGGGTGACGGTACCTTCTGCAGGCTTTCCTGCGCGGATCCGTTCTTCTTCTGTATCTTCAATACCGTGGTCCATGGAGTTGCGGACCATATGCATGATCGGGTCCCCGATGCTGTCCACAATGGTCTTGTCCATTTCCGTATCGGCACCGATGGTCACCAGTCTTGCTTTCTTGTTGAGCTTCTGGCTCATGTCTCTCACGATCCGGGTCATCTTCTGGAAGGTGCTGGAAACGGATACCATTCGCAGAGACATGGCAGTATCCTGCAGATCGTCCGTAAGCTTGCGGAGCTGACGGGCGGACTTTGTGAAGCTGTCGGACTTGAAGTCTGCCAGATCCGGACAGGAGGTCACCATGGACTCTGTAATAACGATTTCCCCTACGATATCCATCAGCGTATCCAGCTTTGACAGGTTGACGCTGATGAGACTCTGCTTGCTGCCGTGGTTTTCCTTGGCAGGGGCCTTCTTCGGGGCTTCCTTTGCAGGGGCTTTTTCAGGAGCTTCCTTTGCCTGCACAGGCACTTCCTCTGCTGTGGCCTGCGGAGCGGCCGCCGGTGTTTCCTGTATTTCCTGCGGTTCCTGCGCCGGAGCGCCGGCTTCTGCTGCCTGGAAGGATTCAAAGCTGCGGACATTGACAGCAGTGGCGACGATATCCATGGCGGATTTCTGATCTTCTTCGCTGGCAAAGCCCATGAGGAATCCTTCATCCACAATGTACGGGATGGTGCTGTTGTCGTTTTCTGCATCGGCAGGGAAGCAGATCATATCCTCCACGACCTCGCGGACAGAATTGGCGATCATGAATGCTCTGAGATTTTCCATTCCCAGTCCTTCATCAAAGAACACTCTTACAGCATACGGATGCCCTGCATCCAGAACAGCACAAAAATCCGGACCTGCCGGTTCCTCAGCCGCGCCGGCTTCTTCACTGCCGGATGTCTTTCCGGAGATAAGGTCCAGAACCTTCTGAATCTGTCCGGTCATTTCGCTGATATCCTCGGTCAGCTCCTCGCCGTTTTCGATCTTTTCGATCTCCGCCTTCATAAAATCGCTGGCATTGAACAGCATATTGAACAGCTCTCTGCTGTGCTCGTGATTCATTCCGTTCTCGCGGATATAATAGAAGAGATCTTCGATTCTGTGGGCTGCAGTCATCAGTGAATCAAACTGCATCATGGCAGAAGAACCCTTGATGGTGTGCATGATGCGGAAAATCGCATTGATATCATCCTCACTGAAGGAATCTGCCTGCTCCGAATCCAGAAGAATCCCGTCCAGCTGTTCTATTAATGAATTTGTCTCAAAAAGATACATGTCAAGCATGTTCTGCATACTGTTGTCCATTGATAAACTCCATTCCTGAAATAAACTGATAACTACATACTTCCTTCATCTTTAAGTTTCCCGTCCTTCCGTCAAATAAATTGCTCCGGAAGCCCTTAACTCGCTACAACATTTATCGAAATATTATTTGGCAACATAATACAGTACGACCGCTTTTTTCAGATTTTTTTGAAAAAAGCCGCTTATGCAAGGTGATTTATGAGTATGCAATTAAACAACAATCAGGTATTTGAAGGGGTATCGTCCCTGATCTATCGTTATAACGAAGAAACCTGCAGCTATGACAGAATCCGTGCAGAGCTGCTTTATATGCAGAAAGGAAGCGACGCAAAGCTTGAGATTCTCTCAGACGACAACCAGGTGCCGGACTGGATTACAGAGGACACCTATGTTTCCATGAATGTGGTATGGCCAAGCAAGGGGCTCGTGGTTTTTTCCGGCGTCGTAACCTACGTCCTGGGCTCCCGCATCCATGTGGGGGATATTCAGTTTATGGAAACCATCCAGCGCCGGCGGGATGTGAAGGTACAGTACAACTCGGAGGGAAGGCTGATCTCAAAGGACGGCAGCTACAGATTTCATATTATCTTTGAAAATATCAGCGCCGGAGGCGTTGGCTTCAAAATGCTTACCGACGAATACAGCCGCAGAGAGGTGGTTCCGGGGGCGGAATTCACCCTGGAATTCAACCCGGAAAACGATGAGAAGGTTGTCCGGATTCCTCTGAAAATCGTGCGCTGCACCGGCAGCGACGAACACGGCCTGCTCCACGCAGGAGCCTCCTTTGAAAATCTGCGCCCAGGCACAGAGAGCCTGCTGAGGCAGCTTGTTTTTCAGCAGCAGAAGGAAGAAAACGCAAAAGAAAAGGAACTGAAAAAAAGCGGAAGAATCGAAATCGATGTATTCCTTAAAAAAAATGCTCTGAAAGGAAAGAATAAATGAGAAAGAAAACCATAACGCGCTCTCTGCGTTCGAGGCTTACGGCCCTGTTCATGGCGGGAGCCATGCTCACGGTCCTTCCCACAGGGATTCTGCCGGGTTCCCCTGCAGCCGCAGAAGCCGCCAGCAGCTACTGGGCCCAGCCTTATCTGCAGGAAATGGTGGATTCCGGTATCATGACAGGCAATTCCAGGGGAAATCTCAATCCCTCCGACAGAATCACACGGGCCGAGTTTGCGGCCATGATCAACCGGGCTCTGGGATTTACCGATACAGGCAGCACCATGCCGTTTAATGATGTAAATGTATATGACTGGTATTACGATGATCTTTCCATCGGCTACAACGAAGAGTATTTTCAGGGAGTAGGCGGCGGAAAGGCTGCGCCGAAAAACCCCATTACGAGAGAAGCGGCTGTCACCATGCTGGGGCGGGCTCTGAAGCTTCAAACCGATCCTCTGGCAGGCAACAGCTTTACGGATAACAGCCAGATCAGCAACTGGGCACGGCCTTATGTAAACCTTGCAAGCAGCAAGGGCTTTGTCTCCGGGTATCTCAACGGAGCCTTCGGGCCGGGCAATTCCATTACCCGGGCAGAGGTGGCCAAGATCATCGGAGAGCTTACAGGGCAGATCATCAGCAGTCCGCAGCTGGTAAGGCTGGACTACGTTGAAGGAAACGTCACCCTCACCGCTTCCGGCGGAGGGCTGAAAAATACAACCATCGCCGGAGATCTTTATATCACCGACGGTGTGGACACCGGCAGCATTCTGCTGGACAATGTGACGGTACTCGGACAGGTGATCATCAGCGGAGCCGGTGAGGCCCAGTCCGGCGAATGCAGCGTTGTGTTCCGGGACTGCGAGATCAGCCAACTGATTACGGATGTTCCGAAGGGAAAGAAGCTGAGCGTCACCACACAGGGAAACACGATTATCAATAATTCAACCATTAAGAGCACGGCCTTTATCCAGTCCGCCAACGACTCCGGAAATCCGTTCCTGAACCTTGTGGTGGATGTGCCGGAAGGGCAGTCTGCGGACCTGGCCGGAAGCTTCAGCAATGTGATCCTGAAGAGCCCCGCCTCTGCCCTGAACCTTCAGAAGGGCTTTATTTCCAGACTCACTGTGGATGAGGATGCTCTGGGCAGCACGGTATTTCTGGCGGAAGGAACGGACACCGGCACCCTGTTCTGCGATACGGCCTCCAGTGTGACAGGCAAAGGCACCATCGGTGAATCGGTCATCTCCACCAACGGCACGGTCATCGAGCAGCTGCCGGACAACATCACCATCCGGCCGGGAATCAGCGCCATTATCAACGGCGTCGAAATGAACCAGTCCCAGGGAGACAAGATCAACATCATTCCTGAGATTCTGGCAAACTTCCCGAAGGTCAGCGAAGAGGATACCACCTCCGTCAAGGGTACGTTCCGGGTGAACAAGGCAGGAAAGCTGTACTGGATGGTTGTTCCCCAGGGCTATGCGGCTCCTACGGAGGCCCAGATGATCAATCCGAAGCTCATCGGAAGTGCGGTCAGCTCCGGAAACCTCAATGTTTCCGAGGCCTCAGAGGCCACCATTTCCATCACCGGCCTCAAGGCAGGCACGGATTACGTGCTCTACGGCATGCTGGTGGATGTAAAGGAACAGAATTCTGCTATAAAGAAGAAGGAATTTTCAACCGTTGACAATTCCTCTCCGAAGTTCACCTATACAAAGGTAGATGCCCAGACAAGCCTTCTGGAAGACGGTTCCTACAGCTACAGCATCGATACAGTAGCAACGGTTTCCAAAAATGCCACCGTTTACTATATGGTTCTGGAATCAGGAAAGACGGCTCCGTCCGCAACGGATCTCATCGCTCAGCGGATGACCGCTGCTGCAAAGGGATACCGTTCCTTCTCAAAGAATGTTTCCACATCCATACTGATGTCCGGACTTGAGGAATCGGTAAAGTACGACCTTTATATGATCGCTGTGGATGACAACGGACGTCAGTCTGCTGTTTTCAAGACCACGGTCACCATGGCGGATACCACAGCTCCTTCCCTGCTGAATCTGAAATCCACCCCGGGAACGGACAACATCAAGGTGACTTACACACCGGATGAAAACTGTGCCAAGGTATACTGGGCGCTGTACTATACAAATTCGCCTACGGTGGAAACGCTGGAAAAGGACACCCTCATGAGCAGCGACGGACTCATGTGGTACGAGACGGACAGTGCAAGGTCCATCGTCACCAGAGGCACCGGAGCTCTTCAGAGCTCCTCCAGCCTGACTGCAAAGGCCAGGACTGCATCCAATTTCACCATCTCCGGTCTGCAGAAAACGAGATACTACAAGCTTTACATGGTTCTGGAGGATGCCTCCGGCAACCAGTCCGTTGTATACACACTCTCTACCGCTACGGTGGATAAGGTGGATCCTGCAGTGGAAATCTCTCTGGGAAGCTCCACAGACGGCAAAAACCTGATTGTAGGAACGGCAGAAGCTCCAACCACCCTGAGCCTTTCCTTCAGCGAAGTGGTTCTGGGACAGAGCGGAGAGATTCTGAAGGATCTGACCCAGTACGGCAGAACAGATCAGGAGCTGGGCTCCTTTATCAGGCTTTACCGGGGAGACGAATCCCAGATCAATGACCCTTCCCGTCAGGTGAAGATCCGCTGGTCTGACGTGACTGCCTCCGTAACGGCAGCCACGGAGGAATACCCGGAGCACACCATCCTGACCTTCAGTGTATCCAATTCGGACAACACAGCCCTGAATCTGAACACCGGGGAAGTGTATACCTTTGTGTTTACCTACAATCCGGCCATCAATGTGTATATCACAGACAAATCCGGAAACACCATGAAGAAGATTCCTACGGGCTCTGCCAGCGGCGGAAACTATACGGCCGTAACGGCATCCTTTAACTGTGTGTCTCCAAGTGTTCTGGTACAGGCGCCTTCCGGCGAGGACACCATCATCCGTTACGGAGATCCGGGAGAGCCGGAGGCGGATTACAACCTGGATTTCTCCTTCCGGATCGACCCTACCCAGGCCAACAAGGCTGCCAGCGATGAGCTCTGCTACGACTTTATCATCGCTGCAGATACAGCGCTGGAAACGGATATCTTCCGCAAAACAGGAAACGGAAGCTGGGAGCGGATCGCCTCCGGCGTCAATCTCCGTCCGGACAGCAGCTACCGGGATACAGTTTCCGTAAAGTACGGGGAAGTAAAGACCCATGGAAGCGCTTCCGGGGGAACCTCCGTCACCAGCAGTGATTTTACCTCCCAGAGGTTCAATACCATGGGCAATGACGGCAGCATTGTGATTGCACTGCACATCACAAACTACGACTCCGATCCGAACCGGGATATCTGGAACGGATCTGCTTCTGTCCAGCTCACCTGCATTACCGGAAAGGCGGCGGCCCTGGCACAGAATGCCAACGGCTCCAATACAGAAAATGTAACCGGTGTGGGCAGCGCCATTGATTCCGTAACCTTTACGGACAATACGCCGCCGATTATCTCCTACTCCTACAACAGGAGCTCGGATTCCACCATCGACGTCAATGTTGATACCAACAAGGATGTAAGGCTGTACTGGGTAGCCATTCCAAACGGCAATCTGAACACGGAAATGCTGAAGTCCAGTGAGCTGGTATTCAACTACATCAAGAAGGCAGGAGACGTCAAAAACGGCTATGTGTACAACACCTCCGGAGAGCAGGTGCTGCAGATCCACGGAAGCACCTACACCGTCACCATCGACGGTCTGGCGCCGGATACCGAATACACCATCTACTTTATCGGGGAAAACATCAACGGCCGGCAGATCGTTCAGTACGCGGATTCCATCAGCTGCACCAATATCAACGGGGACAACCAGTTCCTCGTCGCAAGGACGGAAAAAGTTCAGGCTCCGGAATTTCTGACCCTGGTAAACGGCAGCACCAACTATGTCACCTACCTGTCAAATCAGTCCAGCGGAAATACCATGGTATTTCAGGTGCTGACAGACCGTCCGGCAAATGTCTACTGGAAGGTTGTCACTGCGGAGGATGACCAGAAAACCGGCGGCGCTGCGGCGATTATCAACACGGAGACGGACACCTTCAAGGGATATACGGAAATCAAAAACTCCTCCCTGCTGGCCAGCAGCGGTTATCTCGTAGCCGGAAATACCGGAGGGACGCCGGTGGCATCCACCAGCACGCCGAACACCAACGGAATGTACGAGACAAACATTTCCATTGACTTTGCAAAGGAAAACATGAAGTCCAACACCAGCTACACCATGTACGTCATTGCGGAAAGTCCGACCCAGGAAAACGTGTTCAGTACAAAGCCGCGCTACGTCAAGTACACCTTTGCCAAGCCGGATACGGAGGTTCCGAAAATCGATGCGCTGGATCTCAATTTCCGGGCAGCAAGAAGCGGCATTCCTGGTCATGTGCAGATGTCCGTTTACTTCGACAAGGAGCTTTACTACCTGAAAAACGGCAGGCCTGCAGGAATGACCGTTGCGGATGTGCGGACGGAGGCCGTGGGAACGGACACTTCCGGCATGTGGTCCTTTACCCCGACCCGGGACCAGGTCCAGAATATGGTGGACGGCAGCTTCAGCTACATTAACCGGACCTACAACGTCTCCGGTGCACAGAACGGAACAGGATATGTGAACCGCATCGACCTGGAGTTTGATTACAACACCCTTTCCGCCACGGAAACCACGTCCTTTGCCACAGTCAATCTCTCACAGACTCTGTGCAATTCCTCCGGCGCTTCCGCAGGAAATCTTTACCTGCGCTTCAGCATGGACGGAGACAAGTGTATTGTAACAGCGTCTCTGGGACAGTCTGTTTCAAATCCGGATTCCTCTCTGTCAAAGACTGCGGTTTCGTCTGCAGGATAGGCTCCGGCCCGCCGGAGATACACAAAGCCCTCCGGGGCTTACGACATTGAAATCATCCGATCATAAATGCAGAAATCCGGTACCCTCCCCGGGGTGCCGGATTTCTGTTTTTTTATGGTGCGTGTTTTATTTTTCACCGTTTTGCGGGGGGCCGCCGGGGCGGCCGTCTCCGGGTGCCTACATGGCGCCTACATTTTCTGCCATTCGGAACATGACCCTCTGAAATACGGCCAGCTCTTCCTGCTCCACACCATCCGTCATCTGTTTTTCAAATTCCGGGTCCATGGAGGTCAGGGTCTTCTTGAGGGCCCGGTCTGAAATGTTCAGGGTCAGGTGGTTGATTCTCCGGTCTTCCTGATCCTTTTCCACGTGAATGAGTCCTTTTTTGGTCAGGGAATCCACAGACCGGCAGATCAGGGACTGGGAGATTCCCAGCTCCTTTGCGATATCCTTGGCCGTATCCGTATCCGGATGCTTCAGCATATAGATCATCATGGCTGTTTCATTTGGTGTGAACCGGTAGCCGTCCAGACTTGTCCGGCAGTTTTCCTGATACTTTTTCATCATGTCTGAAAAAACCGACAGATACTTTACACTTCCAGTATTGCTCATCATCGAAAATATTCCCCCTTTTTTTATGCATTTCTGCACTTTGCCTGTAATCCTGCGAGCCGGTTGCCACAGTTCCCATGCCTGTGTACACCGCTCTTTCTGTTGATAGTTTATCACCCGAATCGTGCACCCCTCAATAATAAACACATGTCAAATACAACCCTTCTTCGACAATTCATGACAGGGAAGAATACGGTTTTTGGGTATTCTATTGGGGGGGAAAAAGAAGTATAATGTAGTCGCAGTATGTGCATTGCACAATTCTGGATTCTATGGAGGAAACAAAATGCAGAAAGACAAACCGATGGTGATCACCATCAACAGAGAATACGGTGCAGGCGGACGGACGGTGGCGAAAGCCCTGTCGGAGGCTCTGGGAATTCCCTGGTATGACCGGGATTTTGTTACCCTGACAGCGGAGAAAAGCGGCTATTCGGAGGAAGAGGTCCAGGTCAACAGCGAAGGGCTTACCATCAAAACAGATCTGGCAAACCGCATTTTTTCAAACGCCTCCTATACGAGCACCCAGGATTCTGTATTCCGCGCACAGAGAAGAGTGATGATCGAGCTTGCGGCTTCCCCATGCATCATCGTGGGACGGGAATCCAATTACATCTACCGGGATGCAGGAATTCCCAGCTTTGACATATTCCTCCATGCCGACATGGACTACAA
>JBJFFZ010000041.1:1870-4606 GCA_051892195.1 Anaerovoracaceae bacterium | reverse complement strand
ATGGAACAAATATGTTTGATTATGAATTGTTTTTGGCATTATTGGGGTGAATCATTCTATGTACAAAATCCTATCATCTGATTATGAGGAGTTTTTCTCTGAAAGGCTTACACAGCTGCGGCAGCAGAACGGCGCTTCTGCGAGAGAAATGAGCCTCGCCATCGGCCAGAACGGCAGCTATATCAATCGAATCGAAAACGGCAAGGCATTTCCTTCCATGCAGTGCTTCTTTTATATCTGCGAATTTCTTCAGGTATCCCCTTCTGATTTTTTCGATATGGACGCCCGGTATCCTTCCCAGCTGAGAAGCATGTCCGAAGATTTAAAAAAGCTGGATATGGATCAGCTGAATGCAATCAATGCGGTAATCCAGACAATGAAATCAAGAAAATAAGGCTGCCCCGGGCAGCCGGAAAATAACAGGAACCCTGCCGCATCAGCACACGACAGGGTTCTTTTTGCATTTTTTATTCATTTATGTTCATCTGCCTGCTGCAGATGAATCGTTTTTTCTCACCACGAGCTGCTTCTTACAGAAGTAACATCGGTTACAATGCCTACTACGCCTATGATGCTTCCTTCCTCATTTCGGGCTGCGGCTTTATTGATCTGATAGTATCGCTTCTCTCCGTCAATGATCATTTCCGTCATTAAAATACTGCCCTCTCCGGTGGCAAGAATTCTCAGATCATCCTCGTAATACTCGCGTCCCCGCGCTTCATCTCTCTGAAGCTCCAGATCGGTGAGTCCGATTCCGTAATTGGTCTCTTCCTTGTCCCGCAAATGCTTTTCATTGTAGGCGCTTATATACCGGTACCTGCACTCTGTATCTTTAAAAAAGATGATTGTGGGCATCTGCCTGAGAATATTTTTCAGCATTTCTTCGTTATATACAGGATCGTTTGCCCCTTCCTGCAGGAGGAACTGGCTTTTCATCTTTCTTTTGGCAGTATACATTCTGGCATCCGCCAGATTTCTGCATTCCTCAAAAGTCATCTCCCCGGCGCGCATGGTGCAGGCGCCGTATGCAATGCTCAGTCTGCTGTTTCGAATATGTTTCGCATCTGCTTTTTCCATCAGAAGACGGATGAGCTGTTCTGCTTCATTTTCGTCCGTATCATTGCACAGAATCAGGAATTCATCTCCGCCCACTCTCACCGGCGCACACTTTTCCGGCAGGTTTTCCCGAAACAGATCTCCGGTACTCCGCAACAGCTGATCCCCGCACTCATGACCGAACATGTCATTGATATGCTTTAAAAAATTGCAGTCACCTACGATAACCGTAAAAGGGTAAACCGGCGTTTCATCCTTCAGCCACAGCTCCAGATACCGGTTGTTGTATACTCCGGTAACCACATCCGTTACAAACTGTTTCTTTATCTTCTTATTCAGCTCAATTTCTTTTGTAACGTCAGCGACAGTTCCGATAATACCTATGATGCTTCCATCTTCGCCCTGCACTGCAGACCTGTTTATTTCATAATAGAGACTGCCGCTTTCTGTCGGTATTTCTGAATATACTCTCAGTGTGCCGCCCTCTTTCAGAAGCTTCTGATCCTCTTCATAATACTGCCTTCCAAGCTTCGGGTCCTTCTGTACAGCCAGCTCATTTTTTCCTAAAAGATCTCCATTTACATAAGCACAGATATCACTGGTATAGCAATAACAGCCATTTGCATCCTTAAGAAAAAGAACGCCGGGATAGCTTTTTAAAAAACGCAGCAGGTTTTCCAAAGAATACTGTTCTTTTCTCATAGTTCCTCATTTTCTATACCAATTCCAAATTTTCATACATGTGTTTATTGTATCACAGTCATATTTCAACCTCAACGAAAAACCCTGCACTGCGGCTGCCCCGGGCAGCCCCCACACAATTCTGGAAAAAAAGTCCGTCCCTTCCGGCATCGCGAAAGCAGTTCATCTAACGAAAGCCTGCATCTCACCACACATTTCATTTATTAGAAAGAATCACATCGGTATCTTCCTGTGGGCCGAGGCTGCAATCGGATTGTATACAAAATTTTTACAACAAATTTCGATTTTTTTGACAGTGTTTGAAATTTTCCGCAAAAAAATGGCAATATATTGAAGTCAATTACAAAAGAACGATTGCAAAAAATCCGAAATGTAACAAAATTTCTTCACATATAAAGTAATGATGCACAGGTATAATTTTTGTATCTTATAAGTATATTTCGTTAGAAAATAATCCCAAAAAAGAGAATGAAAATAAAATTATATGCACACGAAGTTTACAACATCGGTGAAAAACGGAGCAAATGATGTAAAAAAATATTTGCGATTGCATACAATCTCAAAAACAGTTGCCGGATTTCGTTAATCGCCCTCTTTCGCACAAAAACAACGAAATCCGTCCCCTCAAAAATAAAAGGGACGGATTTCGCTGTTTTATAACGGATACTCCCCTGACAGAATCGCAGGAACTGCTAATCTGACAGTTCCGTTTCGGCTCTGCTCCGGGCCCGGTTTTCAGTTCGATGTTGCGCCCGGACCCGGTTTCGTCTCACGTTCCCGCTGCTGGGCCGTTTTTCAGTTCGATCTGATGATGATCCCCAGCCCCGGCTGTAAGACTCAGTTTCTGCAGCTGCTGCAGCTGCAGCTTTCTGTTTTGCCTGTGCCGTCCTGCCGGCAGCAGCAGCCGGCTGATGAGCAGCCGATGCACCGGGCGCCTTTCTTTTTCTGCTTTCTGATGTAAAGAATTGCGGCGCCTAC
>JBJFFZ010000041.1:0-1770 GCA_051892195.1 Anaerovoracaceae bacterium | reverse complement strand
CATCTGCGGTCAGCGCAGGTGCGCTGCTACGATGCTTTTGCGGTGTTTTTTAATTCGTACTCTGATTTGAACTGTCTGCTTGTTCTGTGTATCAGGGCTGCAACGATGGCGGCCATTACAAGGACTGCAAGGAGTCCAGGCAGGAAGCCGTTTCCAAGAGAGCCTGTGGTGATCAGTGTTCCGATCTGATATACCAGGAAGGCTACGGTATAACCTGTTCCCAACTGGAGGGCGATGCCGCCCCATAACCATTTTCTGCTCTGCATTTCTGAATTCATGGCCCCCAGGGCAGCAAAGCAAGGCGGTGTGAACAGGTTGAACATCAGGTAAGCCAGTGCGGCTGCCTTTGTCAGTGCCATTGCAGAAGCCACTGCGTTGCCGTCCCCGATTAAGGCAAGCTCTTCTGTGTCAATGAACGCACTGAGGCCATAGCATACAGCCAGTGTACCTACCACGTTTTCCTTTGCGATAAAGCCTGTAACAGCGGCGGCGGCAAGCTGCCATGCTGCCATGCCCACGATGGGCACCAGAAGGACTGCAATCGGAGATGCAATGGAAGCAAGGATGGAGGTGCTTTCCATGCCTTCCTCCACAACCTGCAGATGCCAGTTGAAGGACTGCATGATCTGTACAACGGTGTTGCACACTAAAATGATGGTTCCTGCCTTGATGATGTAAGCCTTGCCCCGGCTCAGCATGGACATTGTGGCCCGCTTCAGGCTCGGAAGCTTGTATTCAGGCAGTTCCATGATAAAGAAGGACTTTCTGAACCGGTAGCCTGTGATGGCATTTACCAGCAATGCTCCAAGGAGGATGAGGCCGATGCCTGCGAAGTACATCAGTGTGCCCACCCACGGTGAATCTGCGAAAAATGCTCCCACAAACAATGCGATGACAGGAAGCTTTGCTCCGCATGGCATAAACGGCGTCAGCATGGCTGTGGTTCGCCTTTCTCTTTCGTTGCGGATGGTCCGGCATGCCATGATTCCCGGGATGGCACAGCCTGTTCCGATGACCATAGGGATGACGGATTTTCCTGACAGGCCCACTCTTTTAAAGATCGGGTCCAGGACCACGGTGGCTCTCGCCATATAGCCGCAGTCCTCCAGCAGGGCAATGAGGAAATACATCACCATAACCAGAGGCAGGAAGCCGATGACGGCGCCCACGCCGCCGATGATCCCGTCCACCAGCAGTGACTGGAGGAACGGATTGGCATTTTCCACCAGGCCCGCAACCCATTCCTGGAATACTTCGATCCAGCCTACCAGCCAGTCTGCAATCCATGTTCCCACGGTAGACTGTGAAATGTAAAAGACCAGGAACATTACCAGAGCAAAAATCGGAATTCCCACCCATGGATGGGAAAGAACAGAATCCAGCTTATCGTGCTTGTTCTTTTCCTTTGTGAGTACCTTGCGGGTTTCAACCACAGGAACAATCTCATTGACAAAGGCGAAACGTCTTCTGTCCTCCGCCTCAACCTCGCTCTTGTTATGTAAGTCGATTTCCTTTTGCATATATGGAGCCTTCTGTCCGCAGCCCTTTAAGGAAACGGCCTTTTCCACAACCTCCCTTAAGCCCGTATGACCGGAGGATGTGGATACAGTATTGATCACAGGACAGCCAAGCTTTTCAGACAGAATTGCCGTGTTGATTTCTGTGCCCTTTTTTTCGTTGATATCGCTTTTGTTCAGGGCAACCACCACAGGAATGCCCAGCTCAAGAAGCTGCGTGGTGAAAAACAGACTTCTGCTCAGATTGGTCGCA
>JBJFFZ010000040.1:16993-18631 GCA_051892195.1 Anaerovoracaceae bacterium | reverse complement strand
CAGGAAATTAGTTTTACGATTAATCTTTATACTCCGGACAATGAAATCATATCGTCAGTGAATGTAAATGGAACAACATATGATTATCAGAGCAGTATATCAATCGATACAGATCAGACTAATGGAGAAATCTCCATTTCTTTAGGAAATGGGTATACGTATGATGCAGTAAGATGGGAGCCAACTCCTGAAGATTTTCCTCTTACGCCATTGGATCAATCGGATCCATCCTCTTCTAGTGCGGAATATCAGAATCTGATTGATTACGGAAGTGCGGTCGCGACGGTTACGGTATCACTTCCGTCCGGCGATACTCTTCCCTTAAGTATCACGTTGAACTATGTGAAAAAATGGGAGAGTATGGTTAGCATTTCCTTCAATGGATACGAAAACGCTTTTTCTTCCACTTACAATGCAGCTAGCAATATGTATACTCTGACCGGAAGCAGCACCACGTCCAGCCAAAGCGGCTCTATAACAATAAAACCAGCGGATGGTTATTCGATTGTGGTTTCGGCGGGAATCGTTGAGATGAGTGCTGTGCTTGCTTACGCACTGGATCAGCCAGTTGAGATTGCAGCAATGGATGATGGAAGCTACTCAGTAAGCTTTCAGGGGCTTACCGGCTCGGATACGATTGATTTCTTTGTAGCGGTAAATAATTCGGATGGGGCAGCGGTGGCATATATGCAGGTTTCCCAGACCGTAACCTACAACCCGCCTTCCGACAGCGGTGGCGGAGGCGGCGGCTCAGACGATCCGCCGGCGGAGATTATCAACGTTATTAACGAGGACAACCCGGAAAACCTGTCCAACGATACCATCCTCACCTCCAACCACACCACGGAAAAGGGCGACACCAGCACTACAAAGGTGTCATCTGCGGAGGCAGATGCGCTTATCGATCTTGCGGAGCAGCATGCCGAGGACATTGACATTGAAGAAGGGGACCACGAAGCGGTTATTAAAGTGGAATCTCAGGGCAATGAGGGCATCGATACCTATGTGGTAGTCATTGCCGCAAAGGACGAGCAGAAGATCGAAGAATCCATTATCGACGTTCTTTCCATCGCCACCCCAGCAGGGGATTTCCGCATCCGTACCGAGGAGCTGGCAGAGCAGACCGACAGCAAGCCTGCGGAGTTTAAGGTGACCCTCACACGAGCAGAGCATGAGGGCCGGGCTGCGGTAGAGGTGAAGCTGGAGCTGGCAAAGGAAAACATCCAGCAGTTTGAAGAACAGTACAATGTGGAAATCCGCATTCCATACACACCGGCGGAAGACGAGGACGTCAACGGCCTTATTGTCGAATACGTGGCAACGGACGGAGAGACGTTCACCATTACCGAGTCCCACTACGATGCAGACAAAGGGATGCTGTGCTTCTTTGCACCGCACCTTTCAAAATACGGCGTGGCCTACAATCCAAAGTTTTTCAGCGACGTAAAGACCACCCACTGGGCCAGCGGCTACATCACCTTCCTGGCCTCCCGGGGCATCATCAGCGGCATGGGCAACGGGAAATTCCAGCCTGACGCAAAGGTCACAAAGGCTCAGTTCATCACCATGATGACCAACGCCTTTTCCAAGGCCAACATCGGACAGAAGGCCATCAAGTCCTACAAGGATGTAAAGACC
>JBJFFZ010000040.1:10436-16893 GCA_051892195.1 Anaerovoracaceae bacterium | reverse complement strand
CAGGCCTATCTTGACGAAGAACTGCGCATTGAATCCCAGCGGAGGCTCTCTCACAACCGCTACCTTCCCGACGCCCGGACGGCAGGAAGTATTTTGGAAAAAAAGTTCGAAGATGGAAATTTTCAAAACGTGTTTTCCGACATGAACGACTGGGAGGAATACATCGAGGAACGGCGGCAGGCCTCTGCCGACCGGGGCCTTTTCTTTGGTCTGGACGGAAGCCTGTATCTTGCAGGGCTGGGCGTCTTTGGCCGCTCCGTGGCGGTTCAGACCCTGATGGCGGCTCTGGACCGGGATTATCAGGAGGTCTACCGTTACCTCAACGGCGATGTGGAGCGGGCGTATCCGACCCTGTCCCTCTGCGCCGCCATGTACTACGGCAGTGAAACAGACAGCAGCCTTGTCCAGAGTCTTGCAGCTTCCGGAGAGCTTCCGGGACTGAAGCTGCTGTATCCGGCGGTGGCAGCGGCAAAGAACCCGTTTCAGGAGCTGCTTGTTCCTGACAGCGCCCTGCTGCAGTGTCTCACCGGCATGAAAACAGGCACCCCGGAATGGCTTCGCAGAGTTTCGGCAGAGGCTGCGGCCCCGGTGGATACGCTGCTGTTTGTGGATGATTTCTGTAAACGGCTGACGGGTCTCATTGTCTCCTGCCTTCCGGAGGACGGAATCACGGCAGACGGAGACACCAGCCGGGGGCTGGCCCTGGTGCTGAAGGGCCCTGCCGGCGCAGGAAAGAAGAGCATTGCCCAGGCGGCGGCAGCTGCCGCCGGTCTTGGGATTACATATTTCAGTACGGCACAGTACCGGGAGGATCCTGAGCCTCCTCTGGACGAGCTTCTGTACCGGCTGCGGGTGTGCCTGCGGGGCGCTGCCCTGGAGGGGGATCTCCTGGCAGTGGAGGGGCTTGATCACCTGGAAAGCCGGACGGCAAGGCTTCTTGAGGAAGCACTGAAAAGAGAAGCGCTGGTCTGGATTCCTGCGGTGCTGGTGCTGGCGGAGGACGAGGATTATCTGCCGACGGACCAGACCATGATGGTTCTTAACGTTCCTCCTCTGGATCCGGGAAAGCGGAAGGCTTTCTGGCAGGAGGCGGCAAAGGACCTGCCTTTTGAAGAAAACAGGGACGAGATTCTTGCTGCTGCGGCAAATACCTTTGATCTTACCCCGGGCCAGATTCTTGCAGCGGCCCGGATGGCAGTGCGGTCATCCGCGGCTGCGGATGCTCCTGTGGGGATGGACGATCTGTTTGAGGCCTGTTATGCCCAGACGGATCACGGTCTGAGAAAAAAGGCGGACCGGGTGACTTCCCGCTTTACCATGGAGGACATCAAGCTGCCTGCGGAGGATAAGCAGGTTCTTGGGGAAATCTGTTACCGGGTGCGCCATAAGGATCAGGTCATGTCCCAGTGGGGTTTTTCGGACAAGGTTCCTTACGGGGCAGGGACGCCGGTGGTGTTTGCGGGGCCTCCGGGCACAGGAAAGACCATGGCGGCCCAGGTGCTGGCCAACGAGCTTCATATGGTCATGTACCGCATCGATGTGTCCCAGCTGGTGGACAAGTACATCGGGGAGACGGAAAAGAATATCCGGATGGTCTTTGCCCAGGCAAAGAAGAGCGGGTGCATCCTGTTCTTTGATGAGGCGGATGCCATCTTTGGGAAGCGGGTGGAGGCAAAGAGCTCCAACGACCGGTTTGCCAACATCGAATCCTCCCTGCTGCTGCAGTGCGTGGAGGAGTACGACGGAATTTCTATTCTTGCCACCAACAATCTCACCGCCATGGACCCTGCGTTTATGCGGAGATTCAAGTACGTGATCCGCTTCCGGTCGCCGGACAGAGCCCTGCGCACAGAAATCTGGAAAGGCGTGTTTCCTGCAGGGGCTCCTGTGGGGCAGGATGTGGATTTTGCGTGGCTTGGGGAAAGCTTTGAACTGAGCGGAGCCCAGATCAAAAATGCCGCTCTGGCTGCTGCGTTTCTTGCGGCGGCGGAGGGAACGTCCATCGGACTGCTGCACATTCTGAAGGGTGTGCGGAAGGAATGGCAGAAGGAGGGGCGGGAGCTGACCGTCCGGGATCTGGGAAGCTTTGGATATTATTTCAGTCAGTTGTAAAGGAGGAAGTACAATGCTTAGTTTTTTACGCAGGTCATCGCATTCACCGGCAAGTCAGCCGGCGTCTCAGACTCAGTCAGGTCAACCATCTTCCAGTTCAGGAAATGTTTCGGTTACTGTTGCGCAGAATACCTCCAATCCCAATTCGGTGCCGGGACAGAATACGCAGGGTACTCCTTCAGGGGGATCGGGCAATCCTCCACAGGGAGGATCTGTCCCTCAGACACCGCAGCCGGGGAGATTTCAGAAATGGCTGGATGCGCGGAAGGCGAAGTCCCAGGCCCACAAGGATGTTTATAAGGACGGAGGGAATTATATAAAAGAAGCGGTGGCACGCCGGGGCATGACGGATCTCTTTGCAGTGGATACGAAAAAGGTCAGCACGGCAGAAAAGCGGCTCAACGATCCTTCAACGGCACGCACCGTTCCGCCCAATACGGATCAGATATCGGGAGGAAATGCGGAAAGCAGAATGGAAGAAGTGATCGGGGGCATTGAGACGGCAAAGGATACAGCAATGGAGCACGGGGGCAATGCTTATTCAGCTGTTTCTTCTTTTGCATCTGCGTTCCTGGATGAGGAGAGTAAACCGGTATCGGATATGGGCATTGCCGGAGGAGTCTTTGGTCTTGCCTCCGGTCTTACAGGTCTCACCGGAGCCGGTCTGAAGCTTTGGGATGACCCATCTGTAGAAAATGCCATCGATGCGGCCTTAGCTCTGGGAGATGCCACCATCAATGCCACCTCCTTTGCCGGCAGTGTAGGCGCGAATATTGCAGAAGCAGGCGTTCCCATAGCCAGCATAGTGAAGTCCACTCTGTCCGTTGCAAAAGACAGCTATGCTCTGTATAAGACTATAGATGGACGGATGGATGCAAAAGCTGTATTTAAGGAACTTGATTCCTTTAGCAACAGGCTGGATCCTGAGCTGCACCTTAATACATTGATGATCGCACAGGAGAATACCAGAAAAGCGGTGTACGAGCTGGAAAGAGCGGTTCGGCACAGTAAGCCTGGTGAGGAAAAAAAGGCAAAGGAAAAAGCACTGGAAGAACAAAAGAAGCTTCACGTACGAAACGTGCAGGCTTATCAGGATTATGCAAGATGGATGTCTGAGAGCAGTCTCGTGAAGATGGCAGTGAAAAAGTCCGATATGGATGTGGCATCTGCTTCCTTTGATGTGGCAGGTGATCTGCTTTCCATTGTCTCTTCTGCCACAGAGCTTGGAGGTGTAACAGCTCCCGTAGGGGTGGCCCTTGCAGCCCTCACTGCGGTGGTATCACTTACAAAGATGCTGACCCTGCAAAAAATGAAAAAGCATATGCACCAGGGGCATGTGGAAGGACTTCTGACAGAGCGTAAGGCGCATATTTCTTCAGCAAAGCTTGGAATACGAATGCGTGACAATCAAACAGGCGTTTTGCCAGGTCAGGTGTCGGATGAGCCGGATATTGATGCGAGCATCGACAAAGGACGCTATGCAAAGCAGGCAGACAGCCTCACAAAGATCGAAGATATTGTGCAGGATATTGTGGATGAAACCTATACACGCCTGCAAAGCAGCAGCGACAACCAGAAGAAAGAAAAGTATGCGGTTCTTAATGTGACAAGGGATAAGGACAGAGAAAAAGGACTCTCAGAAAAAAGCGGGCACGGCAGAGAAACCTTCCGAAACTTCAAGCACATCGCCCTGTATGAGATGGGTGTCGTAGACGGAACCAGAACAGGCATCAGCAACAATATGGTAGTCAACCGTGCAGCCGACCTTTCCATCCGTGCAGTTGATTCCTACAACACACCGAATTCGAAATGGTACGAGCGTTTCAGGACCCTGAAGCTGGTGAAAGAAAAGAATGCAGGTGGAACCGTCACAACGGAGTGGAAGCCTCTGGAGGATGTGGTGGAGCGGTTCGGCGGAGACAAGCATTATAAAGCCATGATAAAGAGGGATGCAGATATCAATCCGTTCCTGAAAGATCTTGCAGGGGAAGGTTTTGCGGAGGAGAGTGCGAACACAGCCAGAGCAAATGTGGAAGCTTCCATGGCAAATAATTCGAGTGAAAAAAAACAGCTGGCTGCAAGAAACTTCGGCGGACGGATGCTGAAGGGGGACTATGTGGAGTCACACGGGAAACGAGGGTTACTCTCCAGCAGAGAATGGAAATAACAGAATATTTTTTCAGGCGGTATGCGCAGACGCGCATGCCGCTTTTTTATACTTGTTCTCAGATTGAAACCGTATTTACGAATTCTGTGAAATGCGATACACTGAAAAAAGAGTTCTGGCAGGAAAGCAGAGCTTTCATATCATTTAGATTGCATAGATAAACGAGGTTAACTGATTGAATATTGCAGTGATTGAGGATGACGCCGCCGAACGGGCGGTTCTCACCGGACTGATGGGGCAGTACGGGCAGCAGAACGGACTGAAGATACAGTACAGCGAATTCGATTCCGCAGAGGCTTTTTTTGCGGATTTTTCCCCGGGGGTTTTTCAGGCTGTACTGATGGATATTTATCTGGAAGGGCAGGACGGCATGGAGGCTGCCCGCAGAATCAGCAGGCAGGATCCTTCCTGCCGGATTATTTTTTCCACCGTCAGCAGCGAGCATGCGGTGGAAAGCTATGATGTAAGGGCCGTGGATTATCTGGTAAAGCCCCTGACATATGAACGATTTTCCCGGGCCATGGAGCGGGTCTGCGAGGAAGAGCAGCAGAAGAACCGCAGTCTTTTCATTACCACCGGAGGAGTCGGTGCAAGGGTGCGGCTGCAGGATATCCTGTACACCGATATGATGGACCGCCGTCTGTGCCTTCATCTGAGGGACCGGGTGGTGAAGCTTTCCGACCGGCCCTCCGAGGTGATTGAGAACCTCCTTCGGGACGAACGGTTTCTCCTGTGCAACCGCAGCATCGTAGTCAACATGGATGAGATCCAGAACGCAGAGGAACAGGATTTCCGGATGAAAAACGGGGAGCTGGTACCCCTGCGCAAACGGGAATGCGCAGCACTGAAGCGGCAGTTCCTTTCCTATTCTCTGCGGAGGCTGCGAAAGGATCAGGAGCAGCAGTGATTTTCGACAGAAAGATATTCCTGAATTTACAGATTATGCATTAAAAGGTAAAGAATAACGGAAGGTGATCCAATGTTAATCCGACGGATTCTTGCAGCGCTCCCTGCGCTGATGCTCCTTGTGTGGACAGGGGCGCCATGGGTCTTTGCAGGAGAAGATCCTTCACCGGAAGAAAGCAGCATATATGAAAATGAAGAGCTTCTTCTTTCAGACCCTTCAGAGGAAGATGAATTAAAGGAAGATCTTCCGGACCCGCTGAAGGAAGGCTCTCCTGAGGATCCGCCGGCTCTGCCGGCAGAAGAAAACAATATCCAGGAGCCTGCAGCCCCCCCTGCCAAAGAAGAGGATACCCAGGAGCCGGAAGAGCCTCCTGCAAAAACCGGCGGGGAGGATCCCCTTCATCTGATCTATATCGGAGAAGCCTACCCGGAGAATTTCATGTTCAGCCTTCTGCACACAGCAGGGACCCCTCTTACAGCAGAAGATCTGAAGGATTTCAGGGCTTACGGCTGCGACAGCACCTGGGAGAACACCATCTCCTTTGCCGTGGACTGGGAACTTTCCGAAGTGAACACCCATGTGCCGGGATATTATACCATTACCGGAACTCCAGATTTTACAGGCCTCGGCAGTGACTTTACGCTGGAGGAAGGTCTTGGGGATACCAGTCTGTCCCTTGGCATCAGCGTGGTAAATCCCGATTACGTGGATTTTTCTGCAGCCCGTGAGGAGCTGTTTCGGGGAACCGTTCAGGCGGAGTGGTCTTATATGATCCGGGATCTGACAAGCGTCCAGCTTCAGTACCGGACCGGGGATTCTGCGCAGTGGCACACCGACGAATACGCAGAGGATGTGGATGCGGATTATCGCCAGTTCCGCTTTGCATCTTTGTACCGGGCCGAAGATCACTGTTATGCTTATTTTTATCTGTACGGACTGGAGCCGGAGACTTCCTGTACGGTGCGCTTCCTTTATGACGGGGATCAGGTGTCAAACGAGCTTACCCTGTGCAGCGCAGGCCTTGTTTCGGTATCCGGCGCCGGAGGCGACCGGGACGGAGGGGATACGGAAGGAAGCGATATGCCCGATATTTCCCAGGAACCGCCTCAGACACCGGACGGCAGTGGTCACAGCTCCGCTGACAGCAGCGGGTCTTTCAGAGAAACGGTCACTTCGGACACGACCGTCATCAGCAGGGAGCGTCTGAACATCCTTCTGGAAAAGTACCGGACCCTGCTGATATCAAAAGGCAGTGCCGTGGTGGAGCTGGA
>JBJFFZ010000040.1:4543-10336 GCA_051892195.1 Anaerovoracaceae bacterium | reverse complement strand
CCTGCGGCTGCAGGGGCAGGAATGGCAGGCACGGCGGGAGCAGGGGCGGCTCTGGCATTCTGGAGATGGAAGCATCATGAATAGAATTCTCTGTATGGTCCTGTCGTTCTTTCTGACTGCCGGACTGTGCACCTTTCTTTATCTGAAGGACAACCGGTATCACACCCAGGGGGATCAGCCCATCTGCGGAACCTTTGTTTATGAAGGGGAGGATCCGGATGAGATCTGCTGGCTGTACCGGGAATGGGAGTTTTTCCCGGGTGTGTCCGTGGAGGAGGACGGAAGCATGCCTGACCTGGAAGGCGCATACCGGCGGTATACGGATCTCGGTGGTACGGATCCCATGGAGCACGGCAGCGCCGTGTACCGCATGACTCTGATTCTGCCGGAGCAGGAGGATTCCTACGCTCTGGAGATCCCTGAGATTTATTCGGCAAGCATTGTGTACCGCAACGGAAGGGCCGTGCTGCAGACGGGAAATCCGTCCCCCGGACAGTTTGAGGCAAAGACGGCAACCCGGGTGGTGTATTTTGAAGGCGGCGGCAGGCAGGAGATCGTCATTGCCGTCCGGGATGAGAACTGGATCTACAGCGGTATGACCCATGTGCCGGCCTTTGGAAGGGCAGAGGCCGTCATCCGGATGCACGATCTGCGTCTGTTTCTGCACGGTATGGGGATTGTGCTTTCTGCAGCAGGGTTGCTGATGGCGGGGGTGTTCTGTCTGCGGAGCAGTCCAAAAAGGGGCAGGTGGTATATGGCCGCTTTTGCAAGCCTTGGAATCCTCACGGGATATCCTGTGCTTCACGGACTCGGGCCTGTATCGGTGCAGCCGTGGTACACCCTGGAGGTTACGGCGTATTATGTGCTGATTCTTTCGGTTCTTGTTCTGATTCTGTCCTTTTTCCCTGCAGAAAGAACGGTGCGGCTGTACGTTCTTGTTCCCTGCGCAGCAGGGGTTTTCGGCGCTTTTTTGCGCAGCGCGGGCGCTGCGTACTGGAGCTCTGAGGCCGGGAATATTTTTTCCGGAGCTGTTTTCGGACTGAAGGTCTATGCAGCTCTTTGTCTGCTGATTCTTGCTTTTGTTTCTGATTATGAAAGAAAAGGGCGCATGATTCTGGTGCTTTTTTCTGCATCGGCCTTTTCCTGCTGCCTGGCAGCAGACCGGATTCTTCCGCTGTACGAGCCGGTTTACGGAGGCTGGTTTGAGGAGATGGGCGGATGTATTCTCGGGATTCTTGCTGCAGGCTTTATGTGGCTGGATGCGGTGGAGGCCTACCGGTTCCGGCTGACCTATGAGGAGCATTACCGCAATATGGAGCAGAAGCTTGCGATTCAGAAGAAGCATTACCGGGAGCTTTCCGGTCAGGTGAAGCGTTCCCGGGCGGCATCCCACGATCTGCGCCATCATGTGCGGGTGCTTCGGACCTTTGCGGAAAACGGCCAGCTGGACAAGGTGCGGTCGTATCTTGCGGAATACGAGCCTCATCTTGAGGATTCCCAGGTGCTTGTATGGTCGGATCATCCGGCGGCGGATGCGGTGCTGAGCTACTACCGCACACAGGCAGATCGGATCGGGGCTGTGTATGATGTGAAGCTTGCGGTGCCTGCGGATCTTGATTTTCCGGAGGATGAGCTTTGCGTGATTCTCAGCAATCTCCTGGAAAATGCGGTTCATGCGCTGGAAAAAGAACCTCTGCAGGGGCGAAGAATCTTTCTGCGGGGGAAGTATCAGGAGGGCCGGCTGCTGCTTGCAGTGGACAATACTTTCTCTGGTACATTGAAGATGTCCGGGGGTCGGTATCTGTCTGCTTCGCATGAGGGCGTCGGCACAGGCATCGAGTCTGTTAAGATGCTGGTGAAAAAGCACGGGGGCCTGGCGGACTTTTCTGCAGAAGGCGGGATGTTCCGGGTCAGCATCATGCTTCCGGCAGGGGAGAAGAGCCCGGCTGCCGGCACTTCAATCACAAAAGACCTAACCTTTGGTTAATGTTTTTTTCTTAAAATCTGCTGTACACTTTCTGTATAGTGCGGAGTGAAGACAAAGGCCCGCCCTCGGTGATCTCTGTCTTTACTCCGGCGAGTCTGGTGCAGATGAGATTTCAGAGATAGACGAGGTTACGTGAGTGAAGATTGCAGTTGTAGAGAATGACGCCGCAGAGCGGGCGGTTATAACCGGTCTGCTGGGGCAGTACGGGCGGCAGAACGGGCTGGTGATTCAGTACAGCGAATACAGTTCCGCAGAGGACTTCTTTGCGGATTTTTTCCCGGGGGTCTTTCAGGCTGTCTTTATGGAAATTTGCCTGAAGAATCAGAACGGCATGGAGGCTGCCCGCAGAATCAGCATGCAGGACCCTTCCTGCCGGATTATTTTTTCCACTGTCAGCAGGGAGCACGCAGTGGAAAGCTACGATGTGAGGGCCGTGGATTATCTGGTAAAGCCCGTTACATATGAGCTTTTTTCCCGTGCCATGGAGCGGGTCTGTGAGGAGGAGCAGCACAGGAAACGCACTCTTTTCATTACAACCGGAGGAGTCCGGGCCAGGGTGCGGCTGCGGGATATCCTGTATACCGATATGATGGAACGCCGCCTGCGTCTTCATCTGAAGGACCGGGTGGTAAGACTTTCTGACCGGCCGTCGGACATTCTTGAGACTCTGCTTCGGGATGAGAGGTTTCTCCTGTGCAACCGCAGCATTGTGGTCAATATGGACGAGATTCTGACTGCAGAAGAACAGGATTTCCGGATGAAAAACGGGGAGCTGGTTCCTCTGCGCAAACGGGGATGTGCCGGGCTGAAGCGGCAGTTCCTTTCTTATTCCCTTCAGAGACTGCCCATGGACCAGGAGCAGCCGTAATATCCCTTCGGCCGGCTGGCACGATGTAGATTACTGTACAAAAGAAAAATATCTGTAGATAAAGAAAAAAGATCTGTCTCCCGGAGAAAGGGAAACAGATCTCTGTTTTTTTGATGTGTGCCGAAACAGGGACTATACCACTGTAACAGACATTGCCTTAAAGACGGCATATACACTGTCGCCAAGCTTGAGATCCAGCTCGGTAACAGAACGCTTTGTGATGCTTACTGACAGCATGATTCCGATGTTGATGGTGAGCTTGAAGTTGCCTGGAAGCTCTTCCATGCCGACGATGATTCCTTCAATGTTGTTTCTTGCACTGCATACCAGCGGTTCCTTGCTGATAATGATATCCTCCGGCTTGATGGATACTCTGGCAGAACCTTCAAGGTCGGTATTTACCGCAATAAACACATCCCCTGTGTTTCCGATCACTTTGGCATACTTTTCTTCATCCACTGTAATAATATCAGCTTCAAAACTGTTTTCGGCTTTTCTTGACTGAAGAAGGTAAGTCTCAAGCTGGCTTTCTGTCACTCTCAGGCTTCTTCCGATTCTGTGAGCGGAGATCTCGCCGCGCTTGATCATCTCATAGATTGTATATTTAGAAAGCTTTAGTTTCTGAGCGACTTCTTCAGGCGTAAATAATACTTCGTCTCTCATGTGCACCTCCGTTTGCAATACAAGATAATTAAGTTCAATTGCATGTTATGTCAATTAGCTTCTTATCTAATCTCAGTTAAACCCAATTTAATGCATTAACCTCATTATAACACATTTTGAACCATATTCAAGAAGCTCAAAATGACAAATTCAAAAACTGAAAGGATTATTATCTGTAACTTCTTCGGATCAGCTCCGGAAATTTCACGAAATCATCACAAAGCATGTATAATACGATACACAGTATTCACATTGGGAGAGTAAAATAAAAAAACAGAAAAAAATTCCTCAGAGGGAATTATGAAGGGATGGTATATCAATGATTGAAGTCAGACATCTGACCAAAAGGTACGGAGACCGGGAAGCAGTCAGCGACATCAGCTTTACGGTGAAAGAAGGGCACATCTACGGCTTTCTGGGGCCCAACGGAGCCGGAAAGTCCACAACCATGAATATGATCACGGGCTATACTGCGGCCACTGAGGGAGAGATTCTCATTAACGGACACGATATCTTAAAAGAGCCGAAAAAGGCCAGGGCCTGTATCGGGTATCTGCCGGAGATTCCTCCTTTATATCAGGATATGACTGTGAAGGAGTATCTTTCCTTTGCAGCAGAGATCAAAGGTATCAAAAAAGCCCAGCGTCCCCAGGCTGTGGCCGATGCAATAAAGACCGCTATGCTTGAGGATGTGGAAAACCGGCTGAACCGGAATCTTTCCAAGGGATATAAGCAGCGGGTGGGCGTAGCCCAGGCCATTATCGGGCTTCCGGAGGTTCTGATTCTGGACGAGCCTACCTCCGGTCTGGACCCGAAGCAGATTGTGGAGATCCGGGATCTGATCCGAAGCCTCGGACAGCAGCATACAGTCATCCTCAGCTCCCATATTCTTTCCGAGGTATCTGCAGTCTGCGATCATGTTATCATGATTTCCGAAGGAAAGATTGTGGCAGATGATACTCTGGAAAATCTGACAATGGAAAAGACGCTGGAGGAGGTATTCCTGGAACGGACTGATGCGGACCGGATGGATTCCATGGACGCCATAGATTTTGCCCGTCAGCAGCAGACCGAAGCCCATGGGGAGGAGCAGGAGGCATACAGCACTTCCGAAGCCTCAGCGACGGATTCTAACGAGGAACAGGAAAAGGAGCAGGAGGCAATCTGCGCTTCGGAAGATGCGGAGCCGGATTTCTGCGAGGAGCAGGAAAAGGAGGAACACAGTCATGATAGCAGTCTTTAAAAAAGAATTCCGTTCCTGTTTTCACAATATGATCGGACCGGTATTTATTGCAGCCATTCTGTGCTTTATGGGACTTTATTTTTCCGTAAATAACATCAGCTACGGATATCCGTATTATGCAGTATCCCTTTCCGGGATATCCGTTGTGCTTCTGCTTTTAGTTCCTGTTCTGACCATGCGGAGCTTTGCGGAGGAGAAGCGCTCAAAAACAGATCAGATGCTTCTGACATCGCCTCTTTCCGTGACACAGATCGTTATGGGAAAGTTTCTGGCTATGGCTGGAGTGTTAGGCATCTGCGCCGCCGTGTCATGTCTGGCGCCACTGGTGATCCTTTTGTACGGCGGAGGAAACCTGCTGGCCGATTATGTGGCGATCCTTGCCTTTTTCCTTATGGGTGCGGCGTATATCTCCATGGGAATGTTTATATCATCCCTGACGGAAAACCAGGTGCTGGCCGCAGTGGGAACCTTCTGCCTTCTTCTGTTTCTTCAGCTCAGCGAAGGGATTGCAGGACTGATTTCCTCCTCTTCCATGATGTCGCTGATTGCGGCAGTGCTTCTGGTGATTCTGGCAGCGGTTCTGGTGTACTTCATGACGAAAAATGTATTTCTCGCCGATGCCGTGGGCATTCTTGGAACAGCCGTGCTGCTCATTATCTACGGAGTGAAAAAGACAGCCTTTGAAGGTCTGCTGTCCAGCCTTTTAAGCTCTGTTTCCCTGATTTCAGGATTTGATACCATCATCAATCAGACCCTGGATCTGTCCGTGTTTGTTCTGTATCTTTCTGTAATCGGACTGTTCATTTTCCTTACGGTGCAGTCTGTACAAAAGCGCAGATGGAGTTAGAAGGAGGGATAGGACATGTCTGAAAAAATGATGGAAGAAAACGAAAAAAATGATATGATACAGGATCCTGTATCAGAAATAAATGAACAGGAAGCATCCGGAGCCCCGGATGAAATTTCTTGTGTCAGCGGAGCTGACGAAGCTTTTGAAGATATTCCGGATCAGGACTCAAATCCGGATTCAGA
>JBJFFZ010000040.1:0-4443 GCA_051892195.1 Anaerovoracaceae bacterium | reverse complement strand
GATTCAGAGGAGGCTTCCGAAGAGTCTTCTGAGGAGGAAAGCGGGCAGAAAAAGGAAGGAAAAGGGAAAATACGGAGAGCATTTTCCCAGTCATTTCATACAAAGAATTTCCGGTTCGGAATGTACAGCACCTCTGCTACGGCTCTGGTCATTGTACTGGTGATTGCAGTCAATATTCTCTGCGGTCATCTGCCCGGTTCTCTGAATAACGTGGATCTGTCCAGCGCAGATATTTATTCCATCGGAGCAGAGACGGAAACGCTGCTGGATGAGCTGGATCAGGAGGTTACGATCACGATCCTTTCTTCGGAGGATGCTGCCGATGAAAACATCGACCGCCTGCTGGAGCAGTACCGGCACGGATCAAAGAAGATTACCGTTCGATACGTCGATACAGAAACAGATCCAGCTGCTGCATCCCAGTATGAGAATCTTTCCGCCAACAGCCTGATTGTTTCCTCCGAAAACGGGGAGATCGTCATCGATTATTACGATATATATCAGACGGATTTTTCCAGCTATTACACGGACGGAACCACGTCCACCAGCTTTGACGGGGAAGGGCAGATTACCAGCGCCATCTACAAAGTGACCTCAGGGGAGGCCCTTTCCTTATACGTTCTGACAGGCCATGGAGAGACTGCTCTGGGCTCATCTGTGTCCTCCATGATCGCAAAGCAGAATATGCTGGTATCGGATCTCAACCTTCTGTCTTCCGGGATTCCGGAGGACTGTGCTGCAGTGATCGTCAACGGTCCTGTCAGAGACCTCAGTACAGAGGAGGCGGATCAGCTGATTCAGTATATCTCTGATGGAGGAAGCGTCATGGTTCTGCTGAGCTTTACCGATGAGGACATGACAAACCTGAAGCGTGTTCTCAGGACGTATCAGGTGCAGCTTGTGGACGGCATTGTTATGGAAACAAGCGGACATTGCGTCAGCTACCCGATCAATATTTTATCCGGCATTGCTTCTTCTGAGATCACCGACAGTCTTGCATCGGAAAAGGCGAACATTCTGTTTACCAATGCCATCGGCCTTCTGGCGTCGGATTCTGATACGGTAACCGTTACAGAGCTTCTCAATTCTTCCGATGGGGCATATGCAAAAATACCGGAAAACGGTTCCTTTGCGACGCTGGAAAAGGCTTCCGGAGACCAGGAAGGTCCTTTCTCTTTTGCGGTTCTCGCTGAAGACGGGGCAGAAGGGGGAAAGCTTGCGGTTATTTCTTCTGAAACACTGCTGGAGGATGCCATTACGCAGCAGTATCCGGTGGAAAACCTTACCTTTTTCATGAACTGCATGACGGCTCTGTGCGGAGAAAGTGGAACCAGCGCTTCTGTTTCCATTGAACCGAAGAGTCTGGATATTGAATACCTCACGATTCCGGCGCTGCATCAGATGCTGTGGTTCTTTGCCTGTGTGATCCTGATTCCTGTGGGTGTTTTTGTTGCAGGACTTGTAATCTGGCTGGTTCGCAGAAAGAAATAAAGTAACTGGTTTACCGGAACACAGGGCAGGCGCCGGGCGCCTGAAAGCAGGTCATTAAAAAAATGTATATTTTTCGAAAGCAGGGGTGAACAGGGTTTGCTCCTGCTTTTTTTATGATAAAATAAAAGGGTTCTGTTTCAGAACAGAAAAGGGTGATGCGTATCAATATGAATGAAAACAAACAGTACAGGGGAATTTTCTTCCTGATTCTTTCTGCATTCTGCTTTTCTCTGATGGGCCTTTTTGTCCGGCTGTCCGGAGATCTTCCCACCATGGAAAAAGCCTTTTTCCGAAACTTTGTGGCTGCAGTGGTGGCTGTTGTGATCCTGTACAGAGAAAAGCAGGGACTTCATTTTGAAAGGAAAAACGGCCTTCTGCTTCTGGCACGTTCCGTCTGCGGAACCATCGGGATTTTCGGGAATTTTTATGCCATTGACCATCTGATTCTTTCCGATGCAAATATGCTGAACAAGATGGCGCCGTTTTTTACGCTGCTCTTCAGCGCGCTGCTGCTGAAGGAGAAGCTGAAGCCTTATCAGGCAGGGGCAGTGGCCGCTGCGTTTATAGGGTCCATGTTTATTCTGAAGCCGTCCCTGTCCAACGTAGCCCTGGTTCCTGCCCTGGCGGGATTTATGGGCGGAATGGGAGCCGGAATGGCGTATACCTGTGTGCGGGCGCTCGGTCTGCGGGGGGAGCGCAGCTCGGTGATTATTTTTATATTTTCCATGTTTTCGTGCCTGGTATGCTTTGCTGCCATGGTGCCTGTATTTGTGAGACCGGATCTGTTCCAGTTCCTCATGCTTTGCATGGCGGGCATTTCTGCGGCGGGAGGACAGTTTGCCGTGACCACCGCGTATTTTTATGCTCCTGCAAGGGAAATTTCGGTTTATGATTACTCGGCTGTGCTGTTTTCAGCCATCTGGGGATTTGCATTTTTTGAGCAGATTCCCGACTGGATGAGCATAGCGGGATATGTGATTATCTGCGGGGCTGCGATCTATAACTTCAGGAAAAATGCCGCAGAGCATCAGATAGTGAAAGGATAAAAAGATGAAAAACAGTAAAATCAGAGTTTCTGCTGCAAAAGGCATGGCAATGGTGATGATCGGGATCATGGTGCTTGCTTCAGCATCCTGCGGAACTGCACAGGAGCTTTCCATGTATTCGGCGGACCCTCAGGCTGCCAGAGGAGCGTCTTATCCGCCGGCGTCTCTGGATACTTTTAAAGCCGTTGCCTCTTCCTGCGGTGAAGTGTACGATATGTCGGAGACCTTCGGCTGCGATGCAGCTGCAGTTTCCGGGGAGTCTGTCAGTCTTGTCTATCTTTCTCTGAAGGATGAGGCGGAAGCCATGAGCATGGCCCTTGGAGACAAGGACCTTGAAGGCGTATCCCTGGATGTGATCAGCTCCGGCAGCAACTACGATTACTATGAAGAAATATACCAGAGCAATGAGCAGCCGGACGGGGGTTCCTTTTACGGGCTTTATCTGAGGGTGGATAACGTACTGATTCTTATTACCGGGCCTCTTTCGGATCAGGATTCGGTGAAGGCAGAGGCCGTTGATTTTTACAGTCAGCTGGGATATCCGTCCTGCGAAAAAAATTAATATTCCGTCCTCAGGGACATGGGCAAAAAGTCAGCGAAAGCTGGCTTTTTTTCTTGAATGCCGGCTTTTTTGCGGCGTGTGTTATCTGTATTTTTTGGGTGCTTCAGGAGATGATAAATAAAGAAAAAACAAAAACAGCTAAGGAGGAAAAACGCATGGATGAAAGTACTGCAAAGCTGCTGCAGGAATGTCATTTGGGCTGCCATATGGCCATCGGAAGTATGGAGCAGATTCTGGGCCTTGTTTACAACAGAGAGCTGAAAGAGACCATCCGGAACTATGAGAAGGAGCACCGCGCCCTCTGTCAGAAGACCGGGGAGCTGCTGAAAAAAGACGGACGAACCGGAAAGAAACCGGGAAATATTGCATCTGCCATGGCGTGGTTTACAACGGAAATGAAAATGATGGCGGACGGAAGCAGTCATCAGGCAGCATCCATTATGACGGATGGATGCAATATGGGGATCAAAAGCATCAGTGAATTTCGGAATCAGTACCGGGATGCTTCTGCCCAGAGTCTGAAGATTGCGGACCAGATTATTGCATCGGAAGAGTCTTTTATGAAGGATCTTCGTAAATTCATGTAAAAAAATTACTGGTAAATATAGTAAAATATATTGACATCCATTTTCTGGAAAATTAAAATATATCTGTAAGTTAACACTTTTGCAGAAAGAGGTAAAAATGGATTACAGATTAATGGTAAAAGGTTTACAGGAAAACATGGATGTACTGAAGCATCTGGATGACTATGAGCGTATCCGCGAAAGGCTGAGGATCCGGATGCTCAACCCGGAACGCAACAGCGAGAGACTGAAGAATCTCGTGGTGCTTCCTTTTCTGGATCTTGCAGTGACCTTTGCAGTGATGGTTTCGGAAATGGAGCATCACTGCGCACTGATCCGCGTGACTTCGGAGCTGTTTTCCTGTTGGAATGTGACTGAGGAGCAGGTTCTGAAGGATGCTCTGGAAAATGAACGGAGGGACGGAGCCTACCGGCTGGACAATATTCTGGATGTTGTAAAGAAGCTGTATGATGAAAATTCCGGTCTGGCAGGGCAGATGCCGGAGGATTCCCTGATGAAAGGGGAAAGAATGTATGTGATTTCAGAGAAGTCCAGCTGCAACGGCTCTGCGGCAATTCTCATGAATGATCTTCTTCAGGGATTTTCGGAGGTTTTTGAAGGGGATTTTCTCATCCTTCCGTCTTCCGTCAATGAGCTGATCTGTGTTCGGGATCATTCCGAGCTGGATTATAACTATATCCGGTCCGTTGTGGAGCAGGTCAACGATGCGGCCGTTCCCGATGATGAAATACTCAGCTACAGTGTTTACCGGTATTCG
>JBJFFZ010000039.1:0-18658 GCA_051892195.1 Anaerovoracaceae bacterium | reverse complement strand
GCCCGCGGAACTGCCGGGGCGCTGTACCTGTTTACATGACCAGACAGCGCAGAGCGGAGCATGCAGGCATGGTGGCCCGCGGAACTGCCGGGACGCTGTACCTGTTCCTATGACCAGACAGCGCAGTGCGGAGCATGCAGGCATGGGGCCCGCGGAGCGGCCGGGGCAGTTTTTTCATACGTTTCTGTCAGCGGCAAATGTGGTGCTGCTGTCGGCATTATACGGTTCAAAGGCGCTGCTATCTGTTGGATTACTCGCTTCCTTCATGCTCCGAAGATATCGGAAATAAAAAGCAAAAATCCGGGTTTTGGCAGCGCAAAAATGTAATTAATGAGTATTATAAACCGAAGAAAAAATACAAAAATTATATTTCCATATATCCGCAAACCCTTGAAGTGTTTTACAGTTTCTGCAATAATCATCATGTAAAGAAATACGCATGATGCAGTTTAAGGAGCGAAAGCCCCTCATAAGGATTCAATGGAGTGTTGTCAGATGGATATTGATTTTGAAAAACTGGACGCTTTAGGCGCCGATACACAGGAGGGCATTTCACGCCTTATGGGAAACCGGGATCTTTATGTGGTTTTCCTGAAAAAATTTGTTGAAAAGAACCGTGCAGATGAAATAAAACAGGCCCTCAGAGAGAAAAATTATGAAGATCTCCTTCTTCATACCCATGACAACAAAGGTACGACCGGCAATCTTTCGCTGACATCTCTCTACAACGGATATTCTATGATCGTGTCTGATATCAGGGCAGAAAAATATTCTGAACTGGAAAGGGAGGTAGAGGATGTATTGGCACTGCAGGAGACCATCTGCCGCGCCATAGCCGAGCTTTAACGGCATCCTGCATTTCGCATGCACTTTCTGAATATATGCTTATTTATATAAATATATGTAAATAATGAAAGGATCTTTTATGGTACTGAATGGCCAGAAAAACAGAAATGATCGTTACACCATCGTAATCGTGGATGATTCTGAAATCGACAGAATGATTCTGACAGAAATATTAAAGAGCGACTTTAATGTAATAGAGAAAGAAAACGGATATGCAGCTCTGGAATTTCTTTTAAACAAAAACAACCATTTCGACTGTGTTCTGCTTGATATCAAAATGCCGATCATCGACGGCTTTGAGGTTCTCCGACTGATGGCGGAAAACAGAATCAACGTCCCGGTATTTCTTACCACAGTGGAGGCAACAAAGCAGAATGTGGAGAAGGCCTCGGAGTATGAAGTCAAGGGATTCATTGTGAAACCGTATCAGCCTGAAGTGGTGCTGAAGAAGCTTAAGCTGTTTTTCAATATCCCGGAAGAAGAAATCGCTGCCGAAGAACCGGAAGAAGATCGTTTTACACTCACGGAAGCGCATCTGGTGGCTACGGACAGCTTTATCCTCAGGCTTCACAGCCTTTATGACGCATTTATGAGCAATATGGGGATCAGCAACAGCAGATTCCGACGTGTTTCCGACATTTTTTCCATATTGCTGAGACGCTATAACGACCTGACGGACAGAAACAGTAAACTGACCGAGGATCATATAAGACTGGCTTCCCAGGCGGCATATTTTTATGATATCGGCATGATGGTGCAGCCGAAAGAACTGCAGCCTGTCAGCAGCGAAGAACTGACCGGTGATGAGGGCCACACCTCCTATGGGGCAAAGCTGATCTGCCTCAATCAGTCACCTCTCTGTTCCTTCTTTGTGGATGTATGCTCGGATATCTGCATGCACCACCACGAGCACTGGGACGGCAGCGGTTACCCGCACAGACTGAAAGAATACGATATCAGGGTAATGCCGCAGCTGGTGTCCATCGCCATAGAATTTGACCGTATCTTTGTAAAACGAACAGAGTTTAATGAGAGAAACTTTGAATTTACCCTCAAGGAACTTTCCATTAAGCGCAGGTGGTTCGGCAGCCATATATTTAATATCCTCAGCGAATGCAGAACCTCAATAACCAGATATTATCAGAAAAACTGCAGACCGGCGGACAAACAATAGGCGTCGGAGCCTGCCGCGTCCCCGGAATCGCAAACACAGTTTTCATTATGGCTGAAGCCGATGTCAATGGCCTCAGCCATTTTTTTGCTGTCTCATATATAAATCTGTTAAACATATCCATACGAATATTTTGCAATCGCATATTGTATGATATAATCTATACTTGGGTAGTCATATTTAAATGAAAAATATGTTCTAGTTTTGTTTAGTTAGATTTAGTTTGAAAAATATCCGGAAATTATATGGAGCCTGAAACGGGTCCGAAGTTGTCTGCAGTATATGGAGGAAAAGATGAAGAAGAAATTATTAGTAATCGCAACCGCTGCATTCCTGTTTTCAGGGGGCTGCGCTGCGCAGCCGGACGGTGGTCAGAAGGAGGCTTTTTCTGTTGATTCATTTAATCAGAAGCTTATTGAGGCGGCAGAAAATCTTCCGGAGAGTGAGATCCTCTATTTCGAAGACGGACTGGAAATAACCGGTTTGGGAGTAACCTATGACGGAAGACCCACCAGTTTTGACGGATGTTATTTTTTCCCTGCCATAGAAAAAATGACAGGAACCCATGTGTCCGTTGACTGGCATGACAGCGAAGGCTACAGTTCTGCAGTGGCGGCTACGTTATTGTCCGGCAGAACAGACCTGCCTGATATCATAAATCCGATGGACTTTGGGGTGATGGACCTGGCTGACGACGGAATCATCATACCGCTTGATGATTATGTGGCGCTGATGCCGGACATCGTCAATGCCGTGGGGGAAGAGCATATGGATGCGTGGAGATCCTCGGATGGTCATATCTATACGATTCCGTCCGTATCCACAATACAGGGCTCCTTTTCCATGATGATCCGCCAGGACTGGCTGGATGATCTGAAGATGGAAGTTCCGGAGACCTGGGAAGACTGGCTTTCCTACTGGCGTGCCGTAAGGGACAACGACATGAACGGAAATGGCGACAAAGATGATGAAATTCCTGTAGCGCTTGCCGCCGGCTCTGACGGGGAAAGAAGTCTCACACTTCTGCTCAATGCCTTTGGAATCGCAGCGTCAAACGATACGCAGTTCTGCATTCTGGAGGATGGTACATATACGACCGTTTACGAGCATCCGCGCTATCCGGAGTTCCTTGAGGCCATGTCGGAATTATATGCCGAAGGCATTCTGGTGGAAGGCTATGAGTCCTTCACATATGCATCCATCGAAGAAGCCATGGGAAACAATACGCTGGGCAGTACATCCACATTTGCGGCGTCAGGCGCCAGCACGACTGTGCTGAGGGAAAACGGGGATGCCGATGCGTTATGGAGCTGTGTGAAGCCTGTTCAGGGCCCTTACGGCGACTGCATGATTCAGGAACGGGAGCTTGTTCTTCCGGTATGGAGCATCACGGCGGGAGCTGCCGAAAAAAATAAGGTTGAAGATATTGTACGGTTTTTCAACTGGTGCTACACAAAGGAAGGCTCGGATCTCTATAACTACGGCATAGAGGGCGTGAGCTACGTTGTGACCGATGGCAGTCCTGTGCTTGACAAAGATCTGATTGCCAGCGGATTTGCGGATTACAGGGCCGTAGGGATCAATTATGAGCCGTTTGGAGGCTACTGGCAGACAGATGCCTATATGCAGTGTCTCTTTGCAGGAAAATCAGAAAATGAACTGACGGACGTGCAGAAAGAAATGTACAGGGGATTGTTTGAAATAAACAATGATTATTTTTATACGCAGCCTATGACGATCGAAACTGAAAGCTATGTGCAGTACAGAACCTCCCTCATTACGGAGGGCGTCTGCAAGCTGCGGGATCAGAGAATAAGGGGAGAAATCACCTCGGATGAATTCTGGAGCGGGTATGAGTCCCTCAGGGAAAAGGGCATAAAAAAGATCATAGAAGACGGAGCAGATTATTACAGGCAATAAGCTGACAGGAGACGCAGAAGATGACGAAACCGGCTGCATTTAAAACGGACAATGGAAATTTCAAGTGGCTGCTTTTTTATACCGTGATATTTATTGTGATTGCGGTTATATGTATATCCACCGCTGTCTGGATTCACAATTCACAAAACGCATCGGAACAGACCATAAACGATCTCTGTGAGTTTTATCTTGAGGAAATCACTGAGAGAAACACTGCAAATATCATATCTGAGCTTGAAAAAAATACGAAACAGATGCAGATGGCCATTGAGGTGCTGAATCAGGACTACCTGAGCAGTGAGGCCGGCATCAGAGAGTATACCGGTATGGTGCAGCAGATCAACGGTCTTGATATGTTTGCGCTGATTGATGATAACGGGATGGTTTACACTGCGGACAGCACGTTTTCGGGAATATCGAGATTCCCGTTTCTGTCAGAAGAAATTACGGAAACCAGGATACAGCTCGTAAACAGTTTTGGCACAAAAACCATGGTGCTGATTGCGGAGCCTGTGGAACTGGCGTCACCGTCGGAGATTCGGATTGTTTCCTGTCTGACGGGCGTAAACATTGAAAAAATTATCTCTGCTGTGCAGCTTCAGAGCGAGGAAAACAAAACCTACTGCAGACTGTTTAACAAGGACGGCACAAATCTCATAAATATCAAGGGTGATTATCCGAACGGGCAGAATCTTTTTGATGTATATTCTGAAGGCACTGTTTTTGCGGAAGGCTACAGCCTGGAAAAGATGAAGGAGGACTGGAGCAGCGGGACGGAAGGCTATGCGGTATACAGCCGTAAGAATTCAGGCAACACTTATATGTACTATAAAAATGTGCCCGGAACGGATCTGATGCTCACCTCTCTCATGAGAGAGAGCAATATCAGTCAGGTTGTAAATTCCGGAACCCGCAAAATGATGGGGGCCAGCACTGTATTTATGGTGTGCGTAATCATAGCGCTGCTGGGTCTGTTTCTGGTCATTGTGGCAGCAGCGCAGGATGCGAAGAAAAAGCAGGACGAAAATGATCAGTTTAAGATTCTCGATACGCTGAGCAATGAGTTTTCCGATGTCTATCTGGTTGAACTGGGAAAGGATGCGGCCTGTGCTTTAAAGATCAGCGGGAAGATGACGGATTATAAAAAGACGGAAGCCCTGTCCTATCATGAAATGTGGAAGGAATATGCGGAAAAGTACATAACGGAGGAGGATGCCGAAAGGGTTCTTGCTGAAGTGGCAGAAGACCGTATGATCAGCAGAATCAGTGAGACTTCTGAATACTCTGTGGATTATCACATAAAGCTTCCGGATGGAGTACACAACCATCAGACCAGATTTGTAAAAATCGTAGGAGAAGAGAACCGGGTGATTGCAGGGTTCCGGAATATCGATCTGCAGGTAAAGGCGGAAATGGAACGACAGCAGGTTCTGCAGAATGCGCTCCTGGCAGCCCAGCATGCCAACCGTGCAAAAACCACCTTCCTGAACAATATGAGCCACGATATCCGTACGCCTATGAATGCAATCATCGGCTTTACATCTCTGGCGGCGGTCCATGTGGACAAGCCGGAGCAGGTGAGGGATTATCTCACAAAAATCCAGACTGCAAGCAGCCATCTCATGAGCCTGATCAATGATGTTCTGGATATGAGCCGCATCGAATCAGGAAAGGTGAAAATTGAAGAAAAAGAAGTGAATCTTCCGGATATGATTCACGATCTGCGCACAATCGTCCAGTCGGACATCAATGCAAAGCAGCTTGAGTTTTACATTGATGCGGTGGATGTGCGAAATGAAAATGTGATTTGCGACCGGCTTCGTCTCAATCAGATCCTTCTCAATCTGCTGAGCAATGCAATGAAGTTTACGAAGCCCGGCGGTTTTGTAAGCCTGCGGATTGTCCAGAAGCCTGATGCAAGAAAGGGCTATGCGGAGTATGAGTTCAGAGTGAAGGATTCCGGCATAGGCATCAGCAAAGAGTTTCAGGAGCATATCTTTGAAGCCTTTACAAGGGAACAGAATTCTACGGTAAGCGGAATCCAGGGAACCGGACTGGGCCTTGCAATCACCAAGAGTATCGTAGATATCATCGGCGGCACCATAGAAGTAAGCAGCGAAGAGGGCAAGGGTTCGGAATTTACCGTAAATCTCCCTCTGCGGATCAGCGGCAGTCCGGTCAGAAATGAAGCCATTCCGGAACTGAAAGGCCTGCGGGCACTGGTGGCAGACGATGATGTGAATACATGCATGAGTATCTCCAGCATGCTGAACGTGATCGGGATGAGATCCGAGTGGACCACCTTCGGAAAGGAGGCTGTGATCCGCGCCCGGTTTGCCATCGAGCAGAAGGATGAGTTCCATGCATATATTATCGACTGGCTTATGCCGGATATGAACGGAATCGAAGTTGTTCGACGCATAAGGCGAATCATCGGCGATTCCAAACCGATTATTATCCTTACAGCATATGACTGGACAAGCATTGAGGATGAGGCAAAGGAAGCGGGTGTAACGGCCTTTGCATCAAAACCGCTGTTTATGTCTGAACTGAGGGATCTGCTTACAAAACCATTTGCAAAGAATGAAGCTGCAGAACCTGAAGAGAAAAAGTCCACGGGCTTTGAGGGCAAAAAGATTCTGCTGGTAGAGGACAATGAGCTTAATCAGGAAATTGCGGTGGAACTCCTGAAGATCATGGGATTTTCCGTAGAATGCGCCATGGACGGCGAAGAGGCGGTTGAAATAATGCGCAATGCAGTACCGGGACGGTACGATCTGATCCTGATGGATATTCAGATGCCTCATATGAACGGATATGAAGCTACGAGGCAGATCAGAAAGCTGCAGGATCCATTGCTGGCAGATATTCCTATTATCGCCATGACTGCAAATGCATTTGAAGAGGACCGGCAGCTGGCCTTTGATGCAGGAATGAACGGACATATCTCAAAACCGATTGAAACGGACGCTCTTGTGGAAGCGCTGAAAAATATTTTTGATCCTTCCAGGTAATACAGGCGGATGGGAGTTTTTTTCAAAAGATTATGAAATATTTTTTAATTAGTGGACAGCAGATTTCTGTGTTACATTAAAAATGATGATTCTCAGGGAAACTGTATATACAATTACGTTGTTTTATTGTTTAGGATAAAGAAAGCGCAGTAGAATATGGTTAAGAAAGTTGTTTTAAATGTTGAGGATAATGAAATAAACAGGGTCATACTGAGCGAAATCCTTTCAGAGGATTACAGTGTGCTGGAGGCCGAAAACGGGCAGGTTGCGCTGGACATTCTCAGACAGAACAAGAATAAGATCTCTCTGATTCTTCTGGATGTTATGATGCCGGTAATGGACGGGTATACTTTTCTTGACATCGTCAAAAAAGACGAAGAACTATCGTTGATTCCGGTGATTGTAATGACGCAGGAGGACAGCGACGAGGATGAGGTGGCTGCACTGATTCATGGCGCGACGGATTTTATTACAAAGCCGTATCGGCCGCAGATTATTCTGCACAGAATTGAAAATCTGATTAAGCTGCGGGAGACCGCAGCAATGGTGAACCAGTTCCAGTATGATAAGGTGACGGGGCTGTTCAGCAAAGAATATTTTTACAGTAAAGTAAAAGAATGTCTTGAAAATGAGCCTGACCGGGAATATACCATAATCAGTTCAAATTTTGAAAATTTTAAATTATACAATGATGTGTTCGGGAGAGAAGCCGGAGACGATCTGCTGGTAAAATGGGCTGAGATTTTCAAGGACCGGACGGGTCCCGGAGCCATCTGCGGCCGTTACGGCGCCGACCGGTTTCTGTGTCTGCAGGAACGAAAAATGGAACAGTACTGCCGTGAGCAGTATATGAAGGGCGCAAGCTATGAGCGTTCCAAGAAGCTTGGCAACGTTTCGGTAAAGCTGGGAATCTATGAAATACGGGATCGCTCTATTTCTGTTGAGCAGATGTGCGACCGCGCGTTGCTTGTGGTGGACAGTATCAAGGGCAATTATAACCAGACTCTGGCCGTTTATGATGATGAGCTGCGCAAAAGACTTCTGCAGGAAAATGCCATAACAGATTCCATGGAGAATGCCCTGACCGAAAAACAGTTTATTATTCAGATTCAGCCTAAATACAGCCTGAAGGATGATCGTATGGTGGGCGCAGAAGCCCTTGTTTCGTGGAACCATCCGGAGATGGGGTTTCTGTCTGCAGGAAAGTTTATTCCTCTGTTTGAAAAGAATGGATTTATCCGGCGTCTGGATCAGTATGTGTGGGAAAATGTCTGTATCCATATACAGGATTGTATAAAAAAGGGCTATTCTGTAGTTCCGATCTCTGTAAACGTTTCCCGCGCAGATATTTATCAGTCCCATGTTGCGGAAATTTTATCGGAGCTTGTTATAAAATATGATATCGACCCGAAATATCTGCATCTGGAAATTACAGAGAGTGCCTATACCGAAAATCCGGATCAGATCATAAGCACTGTTGACGAGCTGAGAAACATGGGCTTTATCATCGAGATGGATGATTTTGGAAGCGGCTATTCTTCTTTGAACATGCTGAGTCAGATGTCGCTGGATATACTGAAGCTTGATATCGGGTTTATACGAAATGAAATGAAAAAGCCGGTGGAGCAGAGCATACTCAATGATATTATCAGCATGGCGCACAGGATGAAGCTCCGTGTCGTTGCAGAAGGAGTTGAGACGAAGGAACAGAAGGAACGCCTTCGGACCTTAGGCTGTGATTATGCCCAGGGGTTTTATTATGCAAAGCCTATGCCTGTTTCAGAATATGAGGAGTTACTGAAAAATCGATAAAGATTATGTTTAATGAACAGTCTATTCATGTCGCATTGCTTATGTGGGGATGCGTATTCAGCCTGATTGCTGCATTGTGCATGTTTATGAGCAAAGGCTTTGACAGAAAAATAAGAAGATCCATGCTGCTTATGCAGCTGGCCTGCGCGGCTTTATTGCTGGGTGATGCTTTCGCATGGGCGTACCGGGGCAAAGAGGGTATGATCGGGTACCTTGCAGTGCGTATGAGCAATTTTGCAGTATTTCTGCTCAGTGACGTTATATTGTTTCTGTTTCATATGTACATGTGCAATTATTTGTTTTACACACAAGGCTCTGATTTGCAGGGCGAAATCCCGTATAAGCGGATAAAACTGGTGTATGCGGTTGCTGTCACAGGAGCTTTGCTTGTTGTAATATCGCAGTTTACGGACTGGTACTACTACATCGATGCCCACAATTATTATCACAGAAACACATACCACTTTATTTCCTTTCTGATTCCCATGGCAGGAATGCTGATGGATTTTTCAATCATCCTTCAGTACAGGAAAAACATAAACAACAAAGAGACCTTCTATGCATTGATTTCATATATTGTGTTGCCGCTGGCGGCAACTGTCATACAGATTTTCTGCTACGGAATGTCGCTGATCAATCTGGCGATCTGCATATCCATGATTCTGATGTTTGTCACAACCATGGTAGAGCAGAACAGGCTGCTCTTATATAAGGAACAGGAAACCATCGCCCTGAAAGGATCGCTGCAGTCAGCCCTGGATGACCGGCATAAGCTGCAGTACCTTGCGGAAACGGATGTCATGACCGGAATCCTCAACCGCGGAAGCGGAGAACATAAAATCACAGAGATGATCAATGACCATGTAAAGGGTCTGTTCTGCCTGATCGACTGCGATCATTTCAAGCTCATCAATGATTTCTATGGCCATACGGTAGGCGATGAAGTGATTGTTGCTGTTGCAGAATGTCTGAAAAATACCTGCAGAGAGAAGGATGTCGTATTCCGGTTGGGCGGAGATGAATTTGCCATGTATCTTCCCGGATTGCTGGAAGACGGGCAGGCGGATATTTTTATTAAAAGAGTCTTTGATGGACTTGAAAATATTCGTATCCCTGAGATGGGGGATCAGAAAATATATATAAGCCTTGGAGCAACATTTTATAAAGACGGAGCGCCATCCTTCGACCAGCTGTACAGAGAAGCTGACGAAGCTATGTATGAAAGCAAAAAAGTAGAAGGGTATCACGCAACCGTTTACCATAATATGAAGTAAAATTATTCTCTGAAGGAAACAGAGCGAAAGATATGCAGAGAATATCAATGAATGGAAAACAATCCACAAAAGAATCGTTGAGGTCACCGGACTTCAGCGATTCTTTTTTATTGCACTTTTTTTAAAAAGCAACATTAACGGAATCAAAAAAATGACGATAAAAAGGTATCAATGTTCTACATTGCATGAACGGAGAAAGAAGCTGTCCGAACTTTTTTCGATTCATACAGGAAATGCATCATAACAGAAAAATAAGCTGCGGATCAGGCGCTTTATTTAATATCAGGAGGGAGAAATGATACACATGAAGAAAAAGGTGCAGAAAGAGAAAGGCATGAAAAGCGTGAACAGAAAGCTGGGACTGATCATAGCGAGTGCATTGATCGTTGTTTTTGTCATTATCAATGCAATGTCAACCAGCATATTGAAAAATGAGGTGTTAGAGCAATGGAAGGTAAAGGACCACAATCTTGTAGTAGCTTACGCAGAGCAGCTGAAAATGTATAACAGCCTGGAGGAATATCAGACCTTTATCGATTATCTCAACAGAGACGGCCGGTTTGTTTACGTTGTGTACATGGAAGAAATCGACGGCCAGGTCATTGCGGTTGCTCACAGCAACCATGAAAGAATCGGAATCGTTCTTGAAGATGCCGGCAGCATCGCTGCCACAAGAGACGGGGAAGAGTATGTGGGATATTATGATGACCCTACATCCGGAAGACTGACCCTGGATGTATTAACCCCGATCTACGACGATGGGGGCAATCTGCAGGGAGCCTTTAATATCGGCGTTCCTGTGGACGATGAATCCATGCAGAAGATCTGGGGCAAATCCGTTACCCGGCTTACCATCGCAAGCACCATCTGTGCCGTACTCATTATTTTGCTGATACTTATCATTATACAGCTTCTGTTCTTAAAGCCTTTAAAGGGCCTTGGAAAGGACATCGATAAGATATCCAATCTGGATCTTACAACAAACGAAGACAGTGTCCTGGAAAAGTACCAGAACAAAAATAATGAAATCGGCAGTATCAGCAAGGGCTTTTATGTTATGCAGCAGAGTCTGCTGGACATGATGAAGAAAATAGAAAGTGTTTCCGGAACCGTCAGCAAAAACAGCAGCAATATCAATGATATGGCTGCCGGCGCCATGGAAGCCACCAATCAGGTGACCAGCGCCATCGGAAGTGTTGCTCTGGATGCAACCAAGCAGGCCGCAGCAATCAGCGAGATTGCGGTTTCTATCGATGAAATGGTGATAGACAGTCAGAATGTGGATGGCGCCATAAATAACATTAATGCATATGTAAAGCAGCTGAGTGATTCCAGCACCCAGATGCAGAGCAAGATCAGCATAATGTCCACGGGCAGCAATCAGATGACCGGTCAGGTTTCAAACATTGCGGAAAAAATCAGTGAAACAACAGAAGCCATCGGCAATATTGCAAATATGTTAAAGGTCATCGAAGATATCGCCAGCCAGACCAATCTGCTGTCAATCAATGCCAGCATCGAAGCCGCAAGAGCCGGCGAAGCAGGAAAAGGCTTTGCGGTTGTAGCCGGAAATATCAAGGACCTTGCAGAAAATACGTCTTCGGAACTGGATCATATCAGAGATATTATTGAGGTACTTACTACAAACTTCAACGAATGTGATGAAGACATAAAGAAGGTTGTTGCAAGCAATCAGCAGAATATTACCCAGACCGGGCAGGTAATTAAAGCCTTTGATGCTGTATTCCAGGGCATCGAATCCACAGGCAGCGAAATCGGCAATGTGACTGCACTGGTGGATAATATGAATAACACGATCCAGAAAATTGCCGATCAGACGGATGAAATCAGAAGAGATTCCGAAAACACGGCTGCAGCAGCGGAGGAAATCAATGCAAGCACCGAAGAGCTGGCTGCTTTGATTCACGGTATGTCAGATGACTGCAGCGTCATGGCGGCAGAGGCTGAAAATCTGGTAGATGCCATGAAGAAATTCACGATCTGAATATCTGCGGCGGAAAAACCGGCTGACGGTCAGAATTCCCCTTTTTAAAAACAGAAAACAAAGATTCATCCGCCATGTCGCAGTCGATGTGGCGGATGTTTTTTCGGGAAGAACCATTTGGAAAGAACCATAAGGCATGGCGGAAACGGGCTCTTTCGGATGTCAGTTTTTTTATATATCTTTTATATTTAACTCCCATACGTTAAAATAATACCGGTAAATGGTTTTTGAGAGGAGGCGGGGAGCTCATGAAAAAAGAGAAAAACAGATCCGGAGGAAAGCAGAATCTTCCGATTTATATTATTATGGCCCTTATGGCCGGGATCCTGGCGGTGTCTGCGGTGTTCCTGGGGCAGCGGATGCTGCAGTATCACCAGGGAACGGAGCTGTACAATGATGCCGCAGAGATTCTTCCCGTGGAGGAACCGGAGGTCGCAGACCCGTACGATGCATGTCTGATGCAGCTGCGCAGCCTGGATCTTTCCGGAACCCTGGAAGCCTCGGAGGACGTGGCCGGCTGGATTGTGATTCCGGGCACAAAGGTCAGCTACCCGCTGGTTCAGGGAATCGACAATGATTATTATCTCAATCACACCTACAACGGGAAGAGCAACGTGGTGGGGGCCATCTTTGCGGACAGCCGGAACCGCATCGGCCTTGGGTCCGCATGGGATGTGTCGGCCTTGACCGCCCGTGAGCTTCTGCCTCATGTAAAACAGGGTCAGGTTTCCGGACTGCCGGATTTCAATACCATTATCTACGGGCACCGGATGAAAAACGGCAGTATGTTTGCGTCTCTGAAGTATTACCGGGACCAGCAGTATTATGAGGAGCATCCGTATGCAGGGCTGGCCCTGGTGCACCGGTGCGCTTCAGAGGCTGAAGGCGGCTCTGAGGACGGGAGCGGCGCGGAGAACCCGACAGAAATCACAGAAAAAGATCCCCTGACCACTGCGCCGGACGGAGCGTATATAGAGCAGCGGGGGGATCTGATTTATACATATTATGTTCTTTCGGTGTTTTCTGCATTTACGGCAGACACTACCAGCGATGAGGCGGCAGAGTCAACGTATGTGATCAATCCCGGATCTCCTGAGGAACAGAACCGGGCTGTAGAGCGCTGGCAGAGCCAGTCTGTAATCGAAACCGGCGTGACTCCGGAAGAGGGCAGCCGCATCATTACCCTTTCCACCTGCAGCGGAGGCGGAAACTACTCTACCCGCTGGGTAGTCAAGTGCTGTACCTCCTGGAGGGCGTCATAATTCCTGAAATACATACAGAAGCCGGCACAGCTGTGCTGGATATCGTCGATCCGGATCCGGAAGCGGTCGCTGCGGACAAAGAAGGCCCCTGAAAGCTCCTCCGGGTGCTTCATGTACATGGCGTATTCCGGGAACATGTAGCCGTTCAGCATGAACTCCGCTCTGCTGCGGATGGCTGAAAGGAACTTTTCCGCATCGAACTCTTTCAGGTATTCCACCGGATGATGTTCGGCCAGAATCCGGTGATATGTCTCAAAGGCAGCCATCAGAAGCTCCAGATAGGTGAAATATGTAGTAGGCTGGCTGATAATGCGGTCCAGATTGACCTGCGCGTTGCGCAGCGCAAAGGTAAAGTACTGCTCCTCCGGGCAGAACCGTGTAAGCATTTCCATGGTGTATGCAGTCCAGTGATCCCGGTATTTTGTGTAGTCCTTTCGGATCATATAGTCTGCGGCCTTGCGGGCTGCATCGAGCCACACCGGGTCCTTTGTCATTTCGTAGAGCCTGCACAGCGCAAAGGCTGCTTCGCCGTCGTAGTAGATGGTGCGCTTCAGGTCTTTCAGCTTAAAGGTTTCGCTGTGCAGCACATGCACAAAGGAACCGTCGCTGTTCTGCATGCTCAGAATACCCTTTCCGAGCTGAATGCACGCATCGTCATACTCTGTGCTCCGCATGACCTCGTGAAATTCTGTGAGGGCGATGACTGCCAGGGCATTTCCCCCCAGCTTATATTCTGAAGCTGCCTGCTCCAGTATATAGGAGGCACCGTTACTTGCAGGGATTGCAAAGTTCAGCAGATATCCGATGGCTTCGCGGATCTGTTTTTTCAGTCCCTTGTAATTGCTGATGCTGTAGGTCTGGATCAGAGACCAGATGCTGCCTGCATGACGGAGAATATTGTACCCCCGAAGGGTCTCCTCCGAAGACGCATAGATTCCGTACCGGAATTTTCCCGGAATTCCGTCAGCTCCCAGCTGACGCCGCAGATAATTGGCGGAGGTAAGGATCACCTTCAGGGCCAGGACGCTGTCCACCTCCTGGATCTTCCGCCGGCCGCGGGCCGGACCTTCTGTGTGGAGCTCAAGGATCTGGCTGTCTTCGTCGCAGAACCAGCTGCTGCAGTCAAAGACCACAACGCTGGAAGGCAGACGCTTCAGACTGATTCCGCGGGTGCTGTGCAGATAGGAATTCATTTTTTCAAAAGAAGGATCTTCTTCCTGCTGCTCGGGACTGTTCTGCCGGGCGTTCTGTCCGGCGCCCCGGAAGTCCAGCAGCCCTCTGCAGTTTAATTCTTCGCACAGCAGTGCGCTGCGCATTTCCAGATCAAAGGCAATGCCGTGGGTATACTGGCTCCTCGGGTTTGCCAGAACCTCCTCCCGCACTGCGGAAAGGGGCTGCGGAGCTGCCGCAGTCATGAGATCGACCCTGATCCAGAGGGGATCTGTTTCCCACTGGCGGATTTCTTTTTCTGCCATTTTTGCACCTTTTTTCCATGCAGCGTTCAGGGACGCTTCGGTGCTCCGGAAGATCCGGGCTGTATCTGTCCCGTTGCAGACGGAAAAAAAGATGGTAAAGGGCTTTGGGGATTCGATTTTCAGGTCGGAAAGAAGGACCTGTTCCATTGCGTCGAAGCTGGTTTCCCTGAGGACGGTCTGCTTCAGAGCCGTGATTTTTTTCCGGAAGGTCCGGATGGGGTTGTTTCCTGCCATGTGGTATCGCTGCCTCCAGTGTTTTCTGAGTTTATGAAAAATGCAGCAAAAAACGAAATGTCTGCATGTTATATATTTATTATACATACTGTGTGATGCTTTGCAAAAAGAATGAGGTAAGAAATATGAAATTAACCGTAATCGGAACCGTATTTGTTGACATCAAAGGGTACACTGCCGGGACCTTTGTGCCTGCAGGGCGCAACGTGGGGCGGATTCAGCAGTTTCACGGCGGTGTAGGGCGAAATATTGCAGAGGACGTGGCGGCTCTGGGCATCGACACGGTGTTTGTGAGCCTGGTGGATGAAGGCGGCATGGGCGCCGATGTGGTGCGGCATCTGGCCGCCCGGGGTGTTGATACGCAGTATATCGGGACGGATCCGGAGGGCATGGGCACCTGGCTGGCTATATTTGATGAGAAAGGGGAAGTGTATGCCAATGTTTCCCGCAGGCCTGTGCTGAAATCCCTTTGTCAGATGCTGGACGAACAGGGGGAAGCCATGCTTGGGGACACCGACGGAATCCTGCTGGAAATCGATGTGGACGAGCCTGTGGTGGAACGCGTTTTTGCACTGGCCCGGCGGCTGGAAAAGCCGGTATATGCAGTGATTTCCAACATCAACATCGCCATGGAACGCATGCCTTACATCCTCCGTTCCCGCTGCTTTGTCTGCAACCGGCAGGAAGCGGGGGTGTTCTTCCGGCTTCCGGAGTCATGGCAGTTTGCGGAGGAAGCCCGGGATGCTGAGGTCACAGAACCCCAGGAAATGCTCCGGATCATGAAGAAAGAAACCGCAGCCCTGGGTATGAGTGCCATGGTAGTCACCATGGATGCTTCCGGAGCAGCCTTTGTGGATAACCTTACGGGTTCCTCAGGGCTCTGTCAGGCTCTGCCGGTAGATGTGGTGGATACCACAGGTGCGGGAGATTCCTTCTTTGCGGGCGTGGCCGCGGGTCTTGCCCGGGGGGAAAGCCTTGCGGCTGCCTGTGATCTGGGCACAAGGATGGCGGCCCAGGTGATTTCCGGCGAAGGAAATGTTTATCTGGGAGAACAGGAGACCTGAGCAGGGCTCCCGGGCAGGACATGACAGGACAGAAAAACCGGCACAGCCTGAAACCGCTGCAAAGCAGCAGATTCCGGGCCGTGCCGGTTTGTATTTTTTATGTATGCCGTCAGACTCCCGGGATCAGACCCGGCAGCTTCCGTTATTTCTGTTCCCGGAAGGTAATGGTGCCGGTTGCAGCGTCCATGCTGTCAACGATGGCCAGGGATTCCAGCTGATAGCCCAGGTTGCGGATGATCTGTCCGCCGTTCTGGAAGCCCTTTTCAATGGCGATGCCGATGCCGGCCACCTTTGCCCCTGCAGCCTGAACGATCTGAATCAGTCCCTGAAGGGCGCAGCCGTTTGCAAGGAAGTCATCGATGATCAGAACGCTGTCTTCTTCGGTGAGAAACTTCTTTGAAACAATGATGTTGTTTGTCACCTGATGGGTAAAGGACACCACCTCTGCGGTGTACATATCGCCGTCCAGGTTGATGCTCTTTGATTTCTTGGCATATACCACCGGAGCATTGTTGAAGTGCAGGGCAACGATGCTGGCGATGCCGATGCCGGAGGCTTCGATGGTCAGAATTTTGTTGATCTTCTTTCCTTCAAATCTCTTAGCCAGCTCGGCGCCGATCTGGTTGAACAGTGAAACGTCCATCTGGTGGTTGAGGAAGCTGTCCACCTTGAGGACATTCCCTTCTTTCACAACTCCGTCTTTCAGGATTCTTTCTTCTAAAAAATTCATGTAGTTCGCTCCTTTTATCGTTCCTCCCGGAAATATGAAAGTCCCAGAGATGCAGGCGGCTGGTTTTCCCGCTTGTTCCGCATGCTTGATACCACCAGCACGATCAGTGTGACTACATACGGGATCATTTTATACAGCTCCTTGTATTCCATATGGTCCATGCCGGACGGGATATACAGATACAGGATATACAGGCCGCCGAACAGGATGGAAGCCAGAATATCGATGTTCGGTCTCCAGATGGTGAAGATTGCCAGAGCGATGGCAAGCCATCCTCTGTCGCCGAATGCATCGTTGGACCATACGCCGCAGGCGTAATCCATGACGTAGTACAGGCCGCCCAGACCGGCGATCATGCAGCCCAGACAGGTAGCGCAGTACTTGTAACGGGTGACACTGATACCGGCTGCGTCCGCCGTGGCAGGACTTTCGCCTACCGCTCTCAGGTGAAGACCGGTTCTCGTGTGGTTCAGCACATAAGAAGCGATCAGGGCGATGATGATGGCTCCGTAGGCGAGAAATCCGTAGGAAAGGAAAATCTTTCCAAACCATCCGCAGTCTCCTGCAAATGGAAGCGATTTGCTGAAATAGGCGCTGGTGGCAGACAGCGAGATAGACGGCACATCGCTGCCGGACAGCTTGATGAGCGAGCCCCCGAAGAAGTTTCCGAAGCCGATTCCGAAGGTTGTCATGGCAAGACCCGTCACGTTCTGGTTTGCCCGCAGTGTAATGGTCAGAAAACAGAAGATCAGGCCCATGATCAGGGAACCGATCAGGGAGCAGGCCATCGGAATGGCCACCGCAAGGAATCCGTTGATGTCCGCCGGACTTGCCAGAGACTGCTCATAATAGAAAGAGCCGATAACTCCGGCGATAGCCCCTACATACATGACCCCGGGAATCCCCAGGTTCAGGTTGCCGGATTTTTCAGTAATGATTTCTCCCGTGCTTCCGTAAAGCAGCGGAATTCCCTGGCTGACCGCTCTCGGTATAAATGATGCAAAATCAAACATTATTCCTCACCTCCCTTTTCATTGGAATCTGCTTCCGGTGAATCCTCTTCCGGACTGCGGCCCGCCTGCGGGCCCTCCGGGGCGCCTCCGGCGCCCTCTGCTTCCGTTTCAGCCGGGGCTCCGGCTGCAGCAGCGTGCTCTGCTTTTTCCCGGAACTGAAGCTTGTAATTGATAAAGAATTCGCAGCCGATGATAAAGAACAGCAGGATTCCCGTCAGGATGTCCGCAAAGGAATGATTCAGCCCGAAGGCGGTGGAGATTTCCCCTGCGCCCCGGTTCATAAAGACGATGAGGAAACAGGTGAAGATCATGCCCAGAGGGTTGAACTTTGCCATCCATGAGGTCATTACGGCAGTGAAGCCCTGATTGTCTGAGATGGTGGTGGTGATGGTGTGGTTGATTCCCCCTACCAGAAGCAGGCCCGCAAGGCCGCAGAGGGCCCCTGAGAGCAGCATGGTACGGATAATGACTCTCTCTACCTTGATGCCTACATAACGGGCTGTATTCTGGCTTTCCCCTACAACCGTGAGCTCGTAGCCGTGCTTGCTGTATTTCAGATAGATGTACATGCCGATGGTGCACAGGACTGCTACAATGATACTCAGCAGGTATTTTGACCCGAAGACCGTCGGAAGCCAGCCGATGTTGGTGGACTGGTTGATGATACCGATTTTGCCGGAGCCCTTTGGAACCTCCCAGACTACGGTGAAGTAGGCCACCAGCTGAATGGCAATGTAGTTCATCATCAGGGTCGCCAGGGTTTCGTTTGTATTCCACTTTGCCTTGAACACTGCAGGGATCAGCCCCCAGACAGCGCCTGCTCCGATGCTGCAGATGA
>JBJFFZ010000038.1:3059-18862 GCA_051892195.1 Anaerovoracaceae bacterium | reverse complement strand
CCGGAGAAAACAGGGTTCCGTGATAAGCCCAGTGCCAGGGCACCTTAAAGGTCCACAGCAGCGTAACAACCTGCTTCAGGTCCGCCCCGTCAAACACCAGAAAGGTGTTCCACAGCATGATGGCAAACATGGTCAGGAAAAAAATCAGAAAACCGTACCGGAAATAAGGCGAAACCATCCACCGGGGCATATCCTTTTTCCGGGACAGTCCGAATCTTCCCCCCAGCAGAGAAAACAGCTGGCCCCTGCCGCAGTAACGGTTGCAGTAGGCCTTGCTCCCTGTGATGATGGAAATTGCCAGAGGGGCAATAAAGCAGATCAGCCCCAGCCAGGCAAAAAGAATGTTGAAGAATCCGAGAATCATGTAAACCGTGGAAAAAATCCACAGATAGTCGTACCATCTCTTCTTATTGCTGCTCATACGCTTCCTCCTTTTTCACGGTAATAATTCCCGCAGGGCATTTCTTTGCGCACATGCCGCAGCCCCTGCACTTTGCCCTGTCGATGACTGCATGAATTCCCCGGGAAATGCTGACAGCGCCTGCCCCGCAGGCGGAAAGGCAGCAGCCGCAGGCCACACAGAGCTTCTGGTCAATATAAGCTTTTTTCATAGTTGCACCTCCGTTTTCGCTGAATCATTCTTTATTTCTGTAAAAAATCCACGCCCTGCAGGGCGCTTTGTGTTGCCGGACTCTTTGCAATGGAGCCAGTATAGCAGAATGCCCGGACTGCCGCAGTGACTTTTGTCACTGTCGTTTCTTTTCAGGGCAGGGGCCCTGCCCCGGAATCCCCTTATTTTCGGACGATGGTGTATTTACAAAAATAATACAAAAAATTTATCTGCAATTTGCCCCCGCACGGTGGAAGTCAGGGGAATTGTCTGCTATGATGATTTTGTATACAGAATGCAAAAAGTGAGAAGTCCGTTCAGAGGAAACGGACCGGGAAAACGAGGTGAGGACATGATTGATTTTAAAGAGAAAAAAGGATTTATCTGCGATATGGACGGGGTCATTTACCATGGAAGCAGACTGCTGCCCGGAGCTAAGGAATTTGTCTCCTGGCTGCAGAAGGAAAACAAGAAGTATCTTTTTCTGACAAACAACAGCGGGCTGACCCAGAAGGAACTCAGGGAAAAGCTGCTGCGCATGGGACTGGACGTTCCGGAGGAGCGGTTTTATACCAGTGCTCTTGCCACGGCGGAGTTTCTGAAGCTTCAGGCGCCGGGCTGTTCGGTTTATGCCCTTGGGGAGGCAGGGCTGACGGTGGCCCTCCGGGATGTGGGCATCCGCATGAATGATACGGACCCGGATTATGTGGTCATTGGAGAAGGAAAAGACTACTCTCTGGAAACCCTGACAAAGGCTGTAAACTTTGTCATGAAGGGAGCCAGACTCATCGGCGCAAATTCCGATGTGTCGGGGCCGGTGGAAAACGGCATTGCGCCTTCCTGCGGAGCTCTGGTGGCACCCATTGAGATTGCAACAGGAAAACAGGCATATTTTTGCGGAAAGCCGAATCCGCTCATGATGCGCACCGGCCTTCGCCTTTTGGGATGCCACTCCGAGGATGCTGTGATCATCGGAGACCGTATGGATACGGACATTGTAGCAGGAACAGAAAGCGGCATTGCAACGGTGCTGGTGCTTTCCGGAATCTCCGATGAGAGCACCCCGTTAAAATACGCCTATCAGCCTACGGTGGTGCTGCCCGGGGTTGGTGACATCGTAAGGATGGCTGAGGAAAAATAGAAATCAGGTCGTCTGCCTGCCGGGGCAGGCGGCTTTTTGTTTTTTGATTTATTCTCTGAATGATTCTGCGGGGAAGGCTTCTGAAAAACACGGGCTGCAGCCGGCAGCCGCCGCAATAAAAAAACTGTTATGGGAATAAACAGAGCAGGGCAGAATAGAATAATAAGGATGCAATAAGGCAGAAGCTTATTCCATGAAGGATTGCATACTGAAAAATGAATGGAGGATCTGTTATGACAAAATGGAAATGTACCGTGTGCGGATATATTCATGAGGGCCAGCAGCCACCTGCCCAGTGTCCGCTCTGCAAGCAGCCTGCAGAAAAATTTGTGAAAATTCAGGCGGACACAGCCAATCCGTATGCAGGAACAAAGACGGAGGAGAATCTGTGGGGCGCCTTCGCCGGGGAATCAAAGGCCAGAAACAAATATACCTTCTATGCTGCGGAAGCCAAAAAGGCCGGGTTCGAACAGATTGCCGACCTGTTTCTCAAGACTGCAGACAATGAAAAAGAGCATGCGGAGCTGTGGCTGAAAGCTCTTGGGGAGATCGGCGATACGGCGCAGAATCTTCTTCAGGCTGCGGAAGGGGAAAATTTCGAATGGACGGAAATGTACGCCCGCATGGCACAGGAAGCAGAGGAAGAGGGCTTTTCGGAGATTGCGGATCAGTTCCGGGAGGTGGGTGACATCGAAAAGATGCACGAAGAAAGATACCGGAAGCTCCTTCAGAACATTCAGAACGGAGAGGTCTTCAAAAAGGACAGCGTTACCGTGTGGGAATGCCGCAACTGCGGGCATGTGACCATGGGAATGGAAGCGCCGGAAATCTGTCCGGTCTGCGGCCATCCCCAGGCGTTCTTTGAGGTCAGAAAAGAAAATTACTGATCCGGTGTACGGGCCTGAAAGCCATTCTGCGCTTTCGGGCTCTTTTCAATCTGGGAAAAATGGAGGCGCGCAGCCTGAAATAAAAGCGCAATTCCTCTTATCCGACAAGGCATTTGGACGATATCTGTTATATCTGAGACGTTATTGTGACCTGCTTAGGGAAAGAGGAAGAAAACATCGATGAAACAGAAGACAAGAAGGATAGGGATACGTGCAAAAATACAGATTCCAATCGCAGTGCTGATTATTGTGGTATGCATTGCAATGGGCATTACCTGGTACAGAAATATTGACAGCTCCATGGTGGACATGGGGTGTCAGCAGGCGGAAATGGCCGCAAAGGTGGCAGTGAGTGTAGCAGACGGCGATGCTCTGAGCCAGCTGAAGCCGGGTGACGAGGATACAGCGGAATACCGGAGAATTCTGAAGGACCTCAGAGAAGTGCAGCAGGAATACGGCATTTTGTATTTATATACATTATATACGGACGGCAGCAGGGTTTATTACGGTGTGGATACCGATACCTCAGATCTGCAGGCTCAGGTGGGAAAGGTGTTTGAGACATCCTATGAGGATCTTGCAGGCGTATTTGCAGGCGAGCCGTACGTGCAGCGCTATATCGATCACCAGATCTACGGTGATGTGATCTGCGTGGTTTTACCGGTTTACAACAGCCGGGGACAGGTGGTGGGCGCCATCGGCAGTGATTTTGATGCTTCCGGCATCGTTGCGGAGCTGAATAACATTCTGCGGAGGATTATCCTCACTGCAATCTTCTGGGTTGTGGTGGCCCTTCTTGCGACAACCATCATTATCCGGCCGATGATCAGAGGCCTGCTGCGCGTAAACGGAAAGATTTACGATCTTGTAAACAGCGAGGGAGATCTGACCCAGACCCTTGATATTCATACGGGAGATGAGCTGGAGCTCATCGCAGACAATGTGAATCAGCTTCTTGCACATATCCGGGGCATCATGCTCAATATAGCGCACAATTCCACAATGCTCAACAGCTCCTCCAAAACCGTGGTACAGAATCTGTCCAATGCGGAGATCGGCATCACAGATGTATCCGCAACCATGGAAGAGATGAGCGCCGCCATGGAAGAAACCAGCGCATCCTTAAATCAGATCAATGAACTGATTATCAGTGTAAACGGGGCTGTGGGCACGATTTTCAAAAATGCCAGCGAAGGAAGAGATTCCTCCGGTGCGATTATGGAAAAGGCTGCGGAGATCCACGAGAATGCCATTGAAAATCAGGAGCAGGCAAAGCTTCTGGCAAAGGAAATGGCAGCCGCCGTCAATGAAAAAATCGAAAAATCAAAAGCAGTGGAAGAGATCGGGACACTGACAAAGAATATTATCAGTATTACATCCCAGACAAACCTTCTGGCACTGAACGCAAGCATTGAGGCGGCCAGAGCAGGGGCTGCCGGAAAAGGCTTTGCAGTGGTTGCAGATGAGATCGGAAATCTTGCGGCGAATTCTGCAGAGGCAGCAGCCCAGATCCAGCGGGTGAGCGTTGAGGTGGTCCAGGCAGTGAACGAGCTTGCGGAAAAGGCTGAGGAGATGCTGACCTTCCTCGATGAAACGGCCATGAACGGTTATGAAAAGCTTCTTGAGACGAGCGACAGCTACCAGGAAGATGTGAAGAACATGAGCCGCATGATGCAGACCGTTGCAGAAGAAAGCGGAGCAATCAGGCAGAATGTCGATGATATCAGAGAATCGATTTCTGCAGTGAGCATCGCAGTTGAAGAGAGTGCAAAGGGCATTGTCAATGTGACGGAGGTATCCCTGAATCTGACCACCAGTGTGGGCGATATCGGAAATGAAGCAGATTCCAACATGAATATTGCAAATCAGTTAAATGCAGAAGTAGACAAGTTTAAGCTCGAATAAAAAATCAGCAGGAGCCGCGCGCTCCGCTGCGCCCCCTTTCCGGCAGACAGGTGATTTTCATACACCGGATGCCCCGAAGGGGGCATTTTTATGTCCATCCGGGAATAATAAGGACGCAGAACATTTGGAACATCGGAAATCCTCCGGTGTTCCAAAACCGTTTTTTGAGAAATGAGAAGATGATATAATGATACAAAAAAAAGAAGGACTCTTGGAAACCTTCGGAAAACGTAGTAAAATAAAAAAATATACAGAATATGCGTTCTTTAAAAAGAAAGAAGGAACAGAGGATGTCAGAAGAACAGATGACCTTTGATACAGATACAGGAAGAAAGAAAAGAAAAAAAGGCACCGTCGAGGATATGGAAATCAACGAGATTATGAGGCGTTCGTATATCGATTATTCCATGAGTGTCATTGTGGGAAGAGCCCTTCCCGATGTGAGGGACGGGCTGAAGCCGGTGCACAGAAGGATTCTTTACGACATGGGAGAGCTGGGCTTAAACCCGGACAGGCCTCACCGGAAGTCTGCCCGTATCGTGGGGGATGTGCTGGGCAAATATCATCCTCACGGAGACAGCTCCGTTTACGACGCTATGGTGCGGCTGGCACAGCCATGGAACATCCGCTACGGCCTGGTGGACGGCCACGGAAATTTCGGATCGGTGGACGGGGACGGGGCTGCTGCCATGCGTTATACGGAAGCCCGTATGACGCCTCTTGCAACGGAGATGCTCCGGGACCTGAAAAAAGACACAGTGGATTTTCAGCCCAATTTTGACGGAGACGAACAGGAACCCACCGTACTTCCTGCAAGATTTCCAAACCTTTTAGTCAACGGCGCAAGCGGGATCGCAGTAGGCATGGCCACCTCCATTCCGCCTCACAACCTGCGGGAGGTGGTGGACGCCGCAGTAGCCATGATCGACAATGAGGACTGCAGCGTGGAGGATCTTATAAAGATTATCAGGGCGCCGGATTTTCCTACCGGCGGGGAGATCATCGGAAAAGAAGAAATCCGGGACGCCTACCGGACCGGTCAGGGAAAGATCACCGTCCGGTCAAAGTTTAAGATCGAAGAACCGAAAAAGGGCAGGACCTCTCTGGTATTTACCGAAATCCCCTATCAGGTCAACAAGGCAAAGCTCATAGAAAAGATTGCGGCTCTGGTGAAAGACAGGAAAATCGAAGGTATTTCCGATGTGAGAGATGAATCCGGCAGAGAGGGCATGCGGATCGTGGTGGAGCTGAAAAAGGATGCAAATCCCCAGATCATTCTGGATAAGCTGTTTAAAACCACCCAGCTGCAGGACAGATTCAGCATCATCATGCTGGCACTGGATCAGGGCGTTCCAAAGGTACTCAACCTCTATGAAATGCTGGACCGCTACCTGACCCACCAGAAGGAAGTGGTGAGCCGGAGAACCCGGTACGATCTGAAAAAGGCGGAGGAACGGCTTCATATCGTGGAAGGGTATCTGATCGCCCTGGATCATATTGATGAGGTGATCCGGACCATTCGTTCTGCCTACGATGATGCAAAAGAAAAGCTCATGGAGCGGTTCCTGCTCTCCGACCTTCAGGCCCGGGCGATTCTCGATATGAGGCTGGCAAGGCTGCAGGGCATGGAACGGGAAAAGCTGGAAAATGAAAAGGCACAGCTTCTGAAAAATATCGAGTGGTATCAGCGGATTCTTTCCGAGGAGCGGACCCTTATGGGGGTGATCCGGGCCGAGCTTCTGGAAATCAGAGAAAAGTACGGAGATAAGCGAAGGACTGCCATCCGCAGTGAAAACGTGGCCGCAAAGGCCATAGAAAAGGTGAAGGAGGACGATGCTGTATACAGCATTACCTACAGTCAGGGGGAAATTGTGCGAAGAATCACCCCGGAGGCCGATACTTCTTCCGACAGGGATCTCATTGCCAGATACGACCTGTCGTCGCGGGATGCTGTGATTTTCATGACCAGCCATGGAAGGGCGCTGAAAATAAACGCCTGTGATCTTCCCCTCATGCGGAAAAATGCAAAGGGGCTGAATCTTGCCGCACAATACGGTTTTGCAACAAAGGAAACCGTTATTTTTGCGGGAGCTCTCACAGAAGAACTTGAAAAAACGCATCAGTTCCTTCTGTTTACGGCAAATGGAATGGTCAAAAAAACGGAGCTTTCCCAGTACCGGTTCGAAAAACCGGAGGGCCCGGCCCTCCGCCTCAGGGAGAAAGACACCCTTGTAAAAGTTCTTGCTCTGAACCGGGAAGAGCAGGATGTGCTCCTGGTTACAAAGCAGGGCCGGTGCATCCGCTTCCTGGCCGATGATATTTCCGCCACCGGCAGAAACGGCCTGGGTGTCACGGCAATAAAGCTCGGGGAAGGGGACCTTGTGGCGGACGCGGATTGCGTCCGGGGCAGAGATACGGTGGAAATTCTCCTGGAACGGGGAAGCGTCAAAAAGGCGAACGTGGAGGACTTTCCGATACAGGCCCGGGGAGGAAGGGGCGTCATGCTTGCCCCGAAGGTGGGACTGAAACGAAGCTTTAAGGTAAAAAAGCTTGGAAGTGATTCTTCACAGTAAAACACGGAAAGGTAAAAAAAATACAGGGCTGAAAAACCGGCGGCATCCGACAGACAGGGCCGCCGGTCTGCTTTTTTGCCTTCCGGGGCAGTCACAGAATAATTACATGTCTTTTACATTGGGAAGGTTACAGTTTTTACAAAGGGACAATAAAATAGCCCCTGTGATCAGAAAGGTCAGAAAAAAGAAATGAATCACAGGAGGTTCAACATGAAAAAGAAATTAATGAAAACCATAGCAGCAGGTGCAGCAATTCTGATGATGGCAGGAAGCCTTGCAGGCTGCGGAAACGGCTCAAGCGGCTCTGCAGCAGACGGTCAGGAGGGCGGAAACCTTTCCGGCACCATTTCCCTTGCGGGAAGCACTTCCATGGAAAAGCTCTGCGAAGCAATGATTGAAAGCTTTATGGCAGACAATCCGGGTGTGACTGTAACATGCGAATATACGGGTTCCGGCGCAGGCCTGGAGGCTCTGGCAGCCGGCAGCATCGACATCGGTAATTCCTCAAGAAGCCTGAAGGAAGGGGAAATCGCTTCCGGAGCAGTGGAAAACGTGGTTGCCATCGACGGGATTGCAGTGATCGTAGATAAGGAAAACACTGTAACCGATCTTACAACAGAGCAGCTTGCTTCCATCTACACAGGAAAGATTACAAACTGGAAGGACCTTGGCGGAAAGGATGAATCCATCGTAGTCATCGGAAGAGAAAACGGCTCCGGTACAAGAGGCGCCTTTGAAGAGCTTCTGGGTGTAGAGGATCAGTGTACATATGCACAGGAGCTTGATTCCACCGGCGGTGTTCTTGCAAAGGTCGGCTCCATCCCTGGCTCAATCGGATATGTTTCTCTCGATGTAGTAGACGATACGGTTCAGGCTGCATCTCTCAACGGCGTTGCAGCTACTGAAGAAAATATTCTCGCAGGAGATTACCTCCTGTCCCGTCCGTTTGTTATGGCAACAAAGGGCGAAATCAGCGAACAGAACGAGCTGGTTCAGGCATGGTTTGATTATATCGGGTCCGACAAAGGAAAAGAAGTCATCACCTCCCTGGGACTGATTCTTCCGCAGTAAGGACGGGCGGTCATGAAAGGAAAAACGTTTCACCCTGCAGAGCTTGCAGCCAGGATCATTGTGACCCTCTGCGGCATGATGGCAATCTTTGCAGTCGTATCCATCACCGTTTACATGATCGCAAAGGGCACTCCGGCTTTATCCGAAGTCGGAGTGCTGTCTCTTCTTTTCGGCACGTCATGGAAGCCAACAGCCGATCCGGCCTCATACGGAATCGCATATATCATTCTGTCCTCGATTGCAGGTACAGCATTCAGCGTATTGCTGGGGGTGCCGGTAGGACTTCTGACAGCAGTCTTTCTCTCCGAAGTGTCCAATAAGCGGCTGGCAGGGATTGTGGCGCCGGCAGTAGAGCTTCTGGCAGCCATTCCTTCTGTTATCTACGGACTCCTTGGTATGATGCTGCTCAATCCTCTGATGTATAAAATCGAGAAGATCGTTTTTGCAGGGGATCCGGACCATCAGTTTACCGGAGGGGCAAATATGCTGTCCGCCATTATCGTCCTTGCCATTATGATTCTTCCAACCGTCATCAGCGTCAGCACGTCTTCGCTTCAGGCGGTGTCAGGGGATCTGCGGGCTGCTTCTCTTGCGCTGGGCGCAAGCAAAATGCAGACCATATTTAAAGTAACCATTCCTGCGGCAAAATCGGGAATTATGACCGGAGTGGTTTTAGGCATCGGCCGGGCTCTTGGGGAAGCCATGGCCATCAATATGGTCGCCGGAGGCACCGTCAATCTGCCGTTGCCGTTCAATTCCGTAAGATTCCTTACGACCCAGCTGGTAAGCGAAATGGGATACTCCGAAGGCCTTCACCGTCGTGTTCTGTTTACGGTGGGTCTGGTACTTTACATTTTCATTATGATCATCAATCTTGTTCTGATGAAGATCCGAAAGGAGGCCACGGAGCATGAATAATCTTTCAAAGAATGAAAAATCCGGGGCCCGCAGGCTCTGCCTGCAAAACGGAAGGCAGCTGAAGGATGGAGCACTGTACGGACTTATTTACCTGTGCGCAGGTCTTTCCGTAGCCCTTCTTCTGGGGATTATAGCCTATGTGCTGATCCGGGGCATCGGGGTGGTGAGCCTGTCGTTTCTCACCAGCGTCACCTCTGTGCTGAAGGGCACCGTGGGGATTGCGGGAAATATTGTCAACACCCTGATGATTATCTTTGTAACCATGGTGATTGCAGCGCCTATCGGCATCGGCGCCGCCGTATATCTCAACGAATATGCGAAGCCGGGACGGCTTGTATCCATGATCGAATTTGCCACAGAGACCCTTTCGGGGATTCCTTCCATTATCTTCGGGCTCTTTGGCTGGATGTTTTTCGGTCAGACTCTGGGGCTTGGGTACTCGCTTCTTACCGGGTCTCTGACCCTTATTATTATGGTGCTGCCTCTGATTACCCGCAACACCCAGGAAGCCCTGAAAACCGTGCCGGACAGCTACCGTCACGGGGCGGTGGGCCTTGGAGCGGGCAAGTGGCACACCATCCGAACCATTCTGCTTCCTTCCGCCATGCCCGGGATTATTACCGGGGTGATTCTTGCCATCGGAAGAATCGTGGGAGAGTCTGCGGCCCTTCTGTTTACGGCAGGAAGCGCAAAGAACCTGGCAGCAGGATTTACGGCTCTGTTCGGCAAGCTGTTTCAGTCCGGAGGAACCCTGACCATCCAGCTGTATCTCAGCGCCACCAGCGAGGGGGATTTTGACACGGCCTTCGGCATCGGCGTGGTGCTGCTGGTCATCGTGTTTGTGATCAATATGGGCACAAAGAAGCTGGCAGCGGTATTTGATGTAAGGAGGAAAAAATAGATGGGAACAGAACCGAAGATTCATGTGGAAAATCTTCAGCTGTATTATGGAGAAAACCACGCCCTGAAGGGGATTAACATGGACATCCGGCCCAACGCCGTGACGGCCCTCATCGGCCCTTCCGGCTGCGGAAAGTCCACCTTTCTCAAAACCCTGAACCGGATGAACGACCTCATCGACAACGTGCGCATTGAAGGGCAGATTCTGCTGGACGGAGAGGATATTTATGCTCCCGATACCGATACGACCCTTCTTCGCAAGCGGGTGGGCATGGTGTTTCAGCAGCCCAACCCGTTTCCAATGAGCATTTACGATAATATTGCCTACGGCCCCCGGGTCCACGGAATCCGGGACAAAGGGGAGCTGGACCGGATTGTGGAGGAAAGCCTGCAGGGGGCTGCCATTTTTGAGGAGGTTAAGGACCGGCTGAAAAAATCAGCCCTGGGCCTTTCCGGAGGACAGCAGCAGCGGCTCTGCATCGCCCGGGCCCTTGCAGTACAGCCGGAGGTGCTTCTTATGGATGAGCCGACCTCTGCGTTGGATCCTGTTTCTACCTCAAAGATCGAGGAACTCATGGAGGAACTGAAGAAGAAGTATACGGTGGTGGTTGTGACCCACAATATGCAGCAGGCTGTCAGAGTATCCGATGAAACCGCCTTCTTCCTTCTGGGAGAGATGGTTGAAGCAGGAGAAACGCAGAAGATCTTCTCTTATCCGCAGGATAAGCGGACAGAAAACTATATTACAGGCAGATTCGGCTGATGCCGGGAGGAATAGAATGCGATCAAAATTTGATGAACAGCTGCGCCTTCTGAATGAAGAGATGAGCCAGATGGGCATCCTCATCGAGGTTGCCATCCAGAATACCATCGAAGCTCTGTTTTCGCAGAATGTGGAGAAGGCAAGGCAGATCATGCAGGAGGATGACCTGGTGGATCAGGCCCAGAAGCGGATCGAGGGACTGTGCTTTCAGCTGATGATCCAGCAGCAGCCCGTGGCAAGGGATCTGCGGAACATCACCGCCGCCATGAAGATGGTGACGGATATGGAGCGCATCGGAGATCACGCCTCTGATATTGCCGAGCTGACCATAATGATGGCAGGCAGGCCGTATCCCATCAGCGAGGAAAGTATCCGGAAAATGGCAGCCGAGGCTGTGATTATGCTGCTGCATTCCATCGAAGCGTATGTGGAGCGCGATATGGAAAAGGCGCAGGAGGTCATTGACCACGATGAAGTGGTGGACCGGCTGTTTGTAAAGGTAAAGGGAGAGCTGATCCAGGTGATCCGGGAGCATCCCGATGCAGCAGAGGAGGCAGCAGACCTCCTGATGGTGAACAAGTATCTTGAGCGGATCGGGGACCACGCAGTAAACATTGCGGAATGGGTGATTTTTTCACTGGATAACCGTCCGGAAAGTAAAGAATAAAAAAAGAAAACCCGGACACGCGCCGGGTTTTTCCGTTTCAGAAAAGATTTACGATGCACGGGCACCATCGTGAAAACGGTGCATGCACGAATAAAAGAATAAATAAACCCATGCAGCAGCAACGGGATAACCTGCAAAACAGAGCATCCATTCCATGGATGTGCAAAACAGAAAGTGAGCGAGCAGCCCTGCCGCAAGTCCCGCGGATGCGGACAGAACTGTGAGGAGTGCAATAGCGGCCCGGTATTTTGTTGCGGCCGTCCAGTTCTTTTTTTCGATCCTTGTCCAGATTTTTTTCATGGCTCCCTCCTTAATTTTTAAGATTCAATCAGCATATGGTTGTTATGTAAAATCGGAAACCAGGGAAAAGTAAGAATCATGTAAAACACAAAAACTTTACCTGTTCTTTACAAAACACCCCCCGACGATTTTACATACAGGACTTATGATTGACTTATGAATTGGAAGAAACGAGTAAGACAAAAACAGGGAGGAAGAAATGGACTTATTCGGATTATTAAACCTGGTAGGAGGACTGGCACTGTTCCTGTACGGGATGCATGTCATGGGTGATGGACTGATCATGCTTTCCGGGGGAAAGCTGGAGCGGATCCTGGAAAAAATGACAGAAAAAAAGATACTGGCACTGCTGACGGGAGCCTTTGTCACCGCAGTGATTCAGTCGTCGTCTGCCACTACGGTTATGGTGGTGGGCTTTGTAAATGCAGGCATTATGAAGCTGTCCCAGACGGTGGGGATTATTATGGGCGCCAATATCGGAACCACCATTACATCGTGGATTCTTTCGCTGACAGGCATCAGCAGCGAAAACTTTTTTCTGCAGATGCTTAAGCCAAGCTCTTTTACACCGATTCTGGCAGCCATCGGCATCATATGCATTATGACCGGAAAGGAAGGCACAAAGAAGAAAACCGCAGGAAATATTCTGGTGGGGTTTGCAGTTCTCATGTTCGGCATGGAATCCATGAGCGCGGCAGTTTCCCCTCTGAAGGACAATGAGGCATTTACAGGCATGCTGATGAAATTCTCCAGCCCGATTCTGGGACTCCTTGCGGGAACCGTTCTGACCACTGTACTGCAGAGCTCTTCTGCTTCCGTGGGAATCCTTCAGGCTCTCTGCATATCCGGGGCAGTGACCTACGGATCTGCCATTCCTATCATCATGGGACAGAACATCGGAACCTGTGTTACCGCCATGCTTTCCTCTGTGGGAGCCAGCAAAAACGCCAGACGGGCTGCATTTATCCACCTTTATTTCAATATGATCGGAACTGTATTGTTTATGGTGGTCTTTTATACGGCAAACAGGTTTGTCAGTTTCGCTTTTCTGGAAGATACCGCCAGTGCAGCGGGAATCGCAGTGATTCACAGTCTGTTTAATATCGGATGTGCAGTTGTATTGTTCCCGTTCTCAGATCTTCTTGTAAAATTAGCTCAGCTGACTGTCAGAACAAAGACCCAGGCCGATGAGGAATCCGATCTGCCGGCGGTTCTCAACGCTTTAGACGAGCGTTTTCTGGACAGCCCGGCCTTTGCAGTCAGGCTTTGTCAGGATGCGGCTGCAGAGATGGCGGAGCATGCGAGACAGGCGATCTTTCTTGCTATGGAGCTGCAGGACAGGTATTCTGAAAAGAAAATCAGCGAGGTGATACGGCTGGAACAGCTCATCGACCGGTTTGAGGATGTTCTCGGTTCCTATTTAGGCAAGCTGGCAGGAAGAGATCTGAGCATCGATGACAGCCACCAGCTTTCCATTCTTCTGCACACCATCGGTGATTTTGAGCGGATTTCCGATCATGCCATCAATCTTGCAGAGGCTGCCCAGAAGATGAAGAATCAGTCGCTGTCCATTTCAAAGCAGGGAAAACAGGAGCTGGACTCTCTTATGACAGCGGTTCATGATATAATAAATATAACAACCGATTCCTTTGCTGCCGGAAATCTGAGAAAAGCAGCGGAGGTAGAGCCTATGGAAGAAGTTATCGACGATCTCGTAATGGAAATGAAGCAGAGGCATGTTGTGCGGCTGCGGAAGGGTATCTGTTCCATGGAAACAGGCCTTCTTCTGGAGGATATTCTCACCTGCCTGGAAAGAGTGTCCGATCACTGCTCCAACATCGCTGTTGCCATGATTGCTATCTCATACGATACCATGGATATCCATCAGTATTTAAATGTTAATGTAAAAGGCAATGATCCGTATTTCCAGGAGGAATACCGCAGATTGAAGCAGATCTACATTTTGCCATAGGAAACAGAAAGGGGACGCTTGTATGGCACTGATCTATATTATTGAAGACGATCCAAGCATACAGGAAATTGAAATCATCGCATTAAAAAACAGCAACTATATGGTGCAGGCCTTTGACCGGGCATCCGACTTTTACGAGAAGCTGGAGGAGATCCTTCCGGATCTGATTCTCCTGGATATCATGCTTCCCGACGAGGATGGATATCAGATTGTGCGGAAGCTGCGCAGCAGCTCCAGAACAAGCCGCATTCCGGTGATCATGATTACGGCCAAAACCACAGAAATGGACATGGTCAAAGGGCTGGATGACGGGGCGGACGACTATATCAGAAAGCCGTTTTCCGTCATGGAGCTTCTGTCCCGTGTCCGGGCGCTGTTAAGACGCTCCAGAGAGGATGAACCGGGACAGCTTCATGTAGGGGGAATCCATCTGGATCACGAGCGGCATACGGTGGTGGCAGGGGAACGAAACGTGAGTCTTACCCTGAAGGAATACGAGCTCCTGCGCTATCTCATGCAGAATCAGGATATCGTTCTCACCAGAGAATCCATTATGCGTTATGTATGGGGCGTAGATTTTGAGGGAGAGAGCCGGACGGTGGATATGCATATCAAAACCCTGCGCCAAAAACTGGAAGAGTATGGAAAACAGATTCGCACCGTCCGCGGCGTGGGATATACCATCAGTGCAGAAATGAGTGATTCGGTATGAAACAGAAAATCAACCTCATGATGGGGATTATGGCCCTCATCGCCGTTGTGATCACGGTGATGGGAATCACCGTCGTGTATTATGAAATCTTTCAGAATCAGGTGCGGGGCGATCTTCGGCAGAGCGCGGAACTCCTCATGGAGACCGAGGTGTTTCAGAACGCCTACGATCCGCAGATCGATAATACCGCAGTGCTTGAGCAGCTTCGCCTGGACAATCTGAGAATCACCTGGATCGATGCGGACGGCACTGTGCTGTTTGACAACGATACAGAGGCAACGGGACTGTCCAATCATCTGGACCGTCCGGAGATCCGGGAGGCCATTGAGCATGGGAGCGGAGAAATCACCCGAAGATCCGACACCATGAATATGAACACCTTTTACTATGCCCTTCTTCTGGAAAACGGCACCATCCTACGGGTGTCCACCCAGGCCAGAAACATCATCAGCGTGCTGGCCTCCGCCCTTCCTGTGATTGCGGCAATCTCGGTGATCATTCTTCTGGGCTGCGTTCTCATCGGCTATTATCTCACACGCCAGCTCATGCGGCCCATCCGGGAAATGGCAGAGAATCTGGATAACATCTCCGGAGTATCCGCCTACAGAGAACTGGAGCCCTTTGCGGAAAAAATCCGAAGCCAGCACGAGAATATTCTGGCAGCTGCAAAGAGCCGTCAGGATTTTACGGCAAATGTATCCCATGAGCTGAAAACACCCATCGCAGCAATTTCCGGTTATGCAGAGCTGATTGAAAACCATATGACCGACGGAGAAAATGAAGCGTACATTGCAAAGCAGATCCGTCACAACGCAGATCGTCTGCTGTCTCTGATTACCGATATCATTCAGCTTTCCGAGCTTGATCACGGGGAGCTTCCAAAGAATTTTGAGCATATGGATCTGTTTGAGGCTGCGCAGGAATGCGCCAGGGAGCATCAGTCCCTTGCGGAACGGAAGCATGTGCGCCTGATATGCACCGGTATTTCTGCAGGAATTCACGCCGATCCCGGCATGATCCGTGAAATGATCGACAATCTGATACAAAACGCAATTCGCTACAACCGGGAAAACGGAAGCGTAGAGGTGCATGTCTCCATCCAGAGCAGCCATCCGGTGCTTACCATCCGGGATACAGGCATCGGAATTCCGCTGGAACATCAGGAGCGCGTGTTTGAACGCTTTTACCGCGTAGACAAAAGCCGGTCCCGGGAGACGGGAGGCACTGGCCTGGGCCTCGCCATCGTGAAGCATATTGCAGAAATCCACAGCGCGGAGATTCAGCTGAACAGCGTCCCGGGACAGGGAACCGAAATTTCTGTCCGGTTTTAATCTCATCAACAGCTTGCCCTTTTCACAAATAGAAAATATAATGGAAAGGTAAG
>JBJFFZ010000038.1:0-2959 GCA_051892195.1 Anaerovoracaceae bacterium | reverse complement strand
CACAAGCTCAGAGCAGAGGGCCATGTGGAACGCCGCGAAGGAAGAAAATTCTACACCACCGGCCGTCTGTGGGACACAGAGACCGGCGAGGATGTGGTGACAGCCACCGGCCTTTATTATGAAGTGGACATGAACCAGTTCCTTCCGGACGAGGCATAGCATTTTCCCGGAGATCTTCGGAACAGAAATATATTTCGGACATGAGATGGGTTCATGTCCGATTTTCCTTTTCAGGAAAAAAATAAGACAGAAAAAAAGATTAACAAGTTGATGAAATAATCGGAAAACACAGGCATACGTTCCGGTTTTCAGAAAGCTGCGCAGGTTCGGCAGTACAGGGAGATGGATATATGGGGAATAACCGAAAATTCACAAAATATGATGACAGGATTCAAATCTGCAGGGACCTCTTTCAGGAGGTCTATGTGTTAGATCTTGAAGCAGATTATTATGAGGAAATCCCGGAGGCCGGCAGCAGTCACTGTGATAAGGGCTGTTATACGCAGGCTATTGAAGACCACATCCGCGCCGGCCGGCTGGACGGAAATGAAGAGTCTGCAGTCCGCCGGTTTCTGTCACTGGAAAACCTCAGAGCGTCTCTGGCTGTCAGCAAAAAGGTGGAAATGCACTATCACCGGACTTTAAAGGACGGAAGCAGGGGATGGTGCCTGGCCTCGTTTTTAGTCTGCGAGGTCCATGACGGCAGGCCTGCCGCAGCCCTGATGCTGTTTCAGAACATTGACGCAGTCATAGCAGAGGAAGAACGGCAGAGCGCACTTTTACAGTCAAAAAACCGGGAGATCACAGAGCTGAATGCCGAACTGCAGGAAAAAATGGAAACCATCCGTTCCATGGACCACATGAAAAAGGATTTCCTTTCCAGAATGTCCCATGATATCCGAACCCCCATGAATGCCATTACGGGAATCACAGAAATCGCGAGGCGTCACGTAAAGGAACCGGAACGCGTGGACGAATGCCTGGAAAAGATCCAGCAGGAATCTGTGTATCTTCAGTCCCTCATCAATAACGTCTTAGATATCTCCACCATAGAGTCCGGAAGACTTCTGATCCAATCGGACGAGGTCTTTATCCCGGATCTGGCAGATAGTGTCAATCTCTCCGTCCGCAGTCAGATTGCGGGAAAAAAAATCGATTATACTTTTGAAGAGGGAAATATATTTTTCCCGTATGTGACAACGGATCGTCTTCGCGTGATCCAGATCTGTCTGAATCTCCTGTCCAATGCTGTCAATTTTACTCCGGAGGGCGGATACGTCCGGTTTGAAATATGGCAGAGGCTGACCGATGATCCCCAGGTGGTGGAGCTGTGCGCCAGAATCAGCGACAACGGCATCGGCATGAGCGAGAGCTTCATGAAGATCATGTATACAGAATATACAAGAGAAATCGATACAAGAGTCAACAAGATTCAGGGACTTGGTCTGGGCCTTTCCATTGTGAGGCAGATCGTCGATCTTATGAAAGGCCAGATCGAGGTCTTCAGCGAACAGAACAAAGGAACGGTCTTTGAGGTATCGGTTCCGGTAAAAGTCGTCGAAAAAAGGGAAGAAAAGAAGAATCCGCAGGAAGAGTCTCCTGATTATTCCGGCCTTCAGAATCTGCGGGTCCTTATTGCAGAAGACAATTGTATGAATTATGATATTGTGTGTGAACTCTTAACTGACTATGGAATGATCGTTTCCAGAGCGGAAAACGGAGCTGAAGCTGTGAAGATGATGGAAGAATCAGAACCGTGGACCTACGATCTGATTCTGATGGATATTCAGATGCCGGTAATGAATGGTCTTGAGGCAACAAGAAACATTCGGGGTCTGAACCGCGCAGATGCTGCAAAAATCCCTGTGATCGCCATGACGGCAAATGTTTCCGGGGAGGATATTGCGGACTGCATGCAGGCGGGGATGGACGATCATGTGGCAAAGCCCTTTAAGCTTCAGAAGCTGTTGGAAACCATCCTGCGCATAGTCAGAGAAAAGGAAGGGGAAGGTGACGTATGAAAAAATATAAAAACATAATATTTGACGTTGGAAATGTGCTTTTCCGTTATCGCTGGGCAGATATGCTGATCGATTACGGCATGGACCCCGCTGCTGCGCAGTCCTTTGGGAAAATGCTCTTTGAAGACAGCGCCGACCTGTGGAAGATTTACGATATGGGAACCATGAGCGATGAAGCCCTGACAGAGGTTTATGTAGAGCGGTACCCTCAGGCAGAAAAGGAGCTCCGGTGGTTTTTTGCCCACGGCGAATACCTCCACATTGCGCTGCACCGTGCCTGGGATGCCCTCCACCAGCTGAAGGAGGCGGGGTACCGGATTTATCTCCTGTCCAATTATGCGGAGTCTCTGTTCCGAAAGCATACGGAGTATGCGGATTTTATGAAGGATCTGGACGGCATGATGGTTTCCTATATGGTCAACCGTGCAAAGCCGGACAGGGAAATCTACGATGCTCTGTACAAAAAATACAGCCTGGACCCTGCAGAGTGTCTGTTTTTTGATGACAAGGCCGAAAACGTAGAGGCTTCCCGGGCTACCGGCATGGATGCCTTTCAGGTAACCTCCGAGGATGAACTGATCCGCTTTATCCATGAAAACCTGCTGTAGGGCATAAGCCGGAAAAGACTGCCATTCACCGGCAAGTCTTTTGGAGCTGGTGCAAAATACATAACCACATCGTTTATTCTGTTTCTGAAACGCTGAAGTCTTATGAACTCAGCGTTTTTTCGTCCCTTCCTGCATGGGTGGCCAGAGGCCTCGGATTGTTAAATAATTCAAATAAATAATTTATTTCTGATTTTAATGGATTTTATTTAATTCTGTTTGGATACTGCCGATACAAGAAATGGCAAACAAAGTAGAATTCGTTTTGACCGGTCAGGAGGGAAATATGAGTATCAGAAAAAAGCTCAGAATGATGATGTGCGGTGTAATCGC
>JBJFFZ010000037.1:0-4691 GCA_051892195.1 Anaerovoracaceae bacterium | reverse complement strand
TGAATGAATTGTACATTTACAAAATATCTGTACTATGCTGTTTTCAATGTGCTGTCCGCATGAACTTCATCAGCGAACTTGTTTATACTAACACGTCACATAATGCATGTCAACATTTTTTTATGATTTTTTTACACAGAAATGACACTTCGGTTCACTGTTTCTCTGATAAAGTCCTCCGGGCGGAACAGCTCAAACCATAAAGGCGCAAAAAGAAAGGCGCAGACCGACCAATCTGCACCTTCATGCTTTTATAAATCTAAATATGTATTAAACAGTGCGTTTTCTTTTCTGAGCCTGGGATTCCTTCTTCCCCATAAGATAAATTGCCCAGTACATCACACCTACCAGAATCATACCGCCGATAATATTTCCGATCGTAACCGGAATCAGATTGTGCGTAAAGAAATTACCCCAGGTAAGGTTTCCGAAATTTTTCACAGTCTCCGATGCAGCAGCTGCATAGTCAGGATCCATCGCTGCAAAAAGACCTGCAGGAACATAGTACATGTTTGCTACGCTGTGCTCAAATCCGCATCCTACAAACAGCATAATCGGCATGAACAGCCCCAGGAATTTTCCTCCGACGCTCTTTGCCGCAAAACTGATCCATACAGCAATGCATACCAGGAAATTGCAGAACATGCCCAGCAGAACGGCCTTTCCGAATGAAAGAGATGCTTTGCCCGCAGCAACCTTGATTGTGGTTACAGCCAGGGCCCCGTCAAACAGATCAAACTGTCCGCTCAGATAAACAAAAAAAGCAACAAAAATAGATCCCAGGAAATTGCCTATGTACACAAACAGCCAGTTCCTCAGCATTTCAGAAACCCGGACTTTCTTTTCCAGAACAGAGACGATCATAAGACAATTGCCTGTGAAAAGCTCGCTGCCTGCAAGCAGAACCATGGCAAGCCCCACCGGGAAGATGGCGCCGCTGGCAAATTTCCCCACACTTGCTGTCTGAATCGAACAGCCTACCGTATTTGCTCCTACCGCAGCCATGGCAATAAACATCCCTGCAAGAAATCCCAGAAGCAGCATCTGATAAATTTTTAATGAGGCTTTTGTTCTCCCGATCCCTATTACATTGGAAGCAACCTCAGCCGGTGTAAACATCATAAAAAATACCTCCTCCATAAAAAATTAACGATAATTTACTTATTTCCACTGTTTCCCTTTCCTTTCATGTCATAGTACCATTCCTGTTTTCCCGGGAAAAGATTAATCTGTTTCTTCACAACCACCGAAAAAAAACGATTTTCCTGGCGCCCGCGCCAGAACAGGAATTTTTCCTGACAATTTGTCATTATTTCAATAATTTTTCTGTTCTGTACATGCATTTTGCACATTGTTTTAATGTATAAAGTATTTCCAAAACATAAAAAATACATGTAAAGGTTTATTTTTGATTTTGTTTGTTAATTTTTTACGAATATACAGTATTTTTAATGCAAGATTTTTAACCATCAGGTCCCTCTGTTTTCCCTTGAAAGAAGATCTCTGTATGGTAAAATACAACCTATGAAAACATTTGGAACAGCTGCAATCCTTGCAGGCGGGCGGTCCGCCCGTATGGGATTCGATAAACAACTGCTTACTTTAAACGACCGCTATCTCTTTGAACACAACCTGCATACGCTGAGCAAAGCGTTTGACGATATTGTGGCGGTAACCAACACTCCGGAGCTTTACGAAGGCTCCGGTATCCGGACCGTCCAGGATGCGTTTCCCCACATGGGACCTCTGGCCGGACTCCACGCTGCGCTTTGCGCCTCCCGGAGCCATTATGTCTATCTTATCGCATGCGACATGCCCATCATGAATCTTCCGTATGCATTCCTTCTGAGGGATCGTCTCCTTTCCAGCCGCGGGGCGGCTGCCCTTGCCTGTCTGGAAGGAAAACTGGAGACGTTTAACGCTTATTATTCCACAGATCTGAAAACTCCTGCAGAAGATACACTAAAGACCGCTTTGCAAAATCGTTCTCATCCTCCAGGAATCTACGGATTTCTGAAAAAGCAGTGTATTCCCCTGACGGTCCTCCCTGAGGAAGAGATCCGAAGCATCGACCCGCACCTTGAACTCTTTACCAATCTTAACACGCCTCAGGAATACAAAGCATTCCTCCGCAAAGCGGACAGCACCGAAACCGGGCTGTTCTCTTCCGAAGCAGCTGCAAAACCTTCTTTAAAGTAAAAAATACCGATCGCCGGCAGGTTCACGGGTTCGAACCCTTTGGCGGTCGGTTTTCTGTTATTTTTTCACTTGCCCGGATTTACCGTTCTTCCTGTTTTTTACTTCTCAGCATCAGGTTCCGCACAGCATCCGGCCCGCTGACCGTTCCCTTAATCACCTGATAAAGCTGTTCCGTAATGGGCATTTCAATATGATTCTGCTGCGCCATCTCCCAGGCTGCTTCTGTTGTGTACATGCCTTCAACCACCATGCCCACCTGCTTTGTAGCCTCTTCCGGGGGAACGCCTTCTCCGATCAGGATTCCGCAGCGGCGGTTCCGGCTGTGCATGCTGGTGCAGGTCACAATGAGATCCCCAATGCCCGCAAGCCCCATAAAGGTACTTTTCTGCGCTCCCAGCTTCTCCCCGAGACGGGAAATTTCCGCCATGGCTCTTGTCATCAGGGCGGCCTTTGCATTGTCCCCGTAGCCCATTCCATCGGAAATGCCTGCACCCAGGGCAATAATGTTCTTCAGTGCGCCGCCGATTTCCACCCCTGCAACATCGTCATTTGTATACACGCGCAGAAACTCCGACATAAAAGCATCCTGTACCTGCTCTGCAATCTTCAGGTCGGAAGAAGCGGCCACCAGCGTTGTAGGAAGCTTCCTCCCCACCTCCTCAGCGTGAGAAGGACCGGAAAGAACCGCAAACCTGACATCAGGAAGAATCTCCTGTGCAATCTCAGAAATCCGTTTCAGAGTTCCTGTTTCAATGCCCTTTGCGCAGTTCACCACGATGGTTTCCTTGCCGAGAAAATCCTTTGTAGCTTCAAATGTACTGCGAAAGGACTGGGCAGGAACCACATAGACAGCGATTTCTGCACCCCTGAGAGCATCGGCAGCCGCCGATGTACACTGAATGTTGTCTGACAGGATTACCTCCGGGAGATACTTTCTGTTTTCCCGTTCTTTCTGCATTTCCTCCATCATGGACTGATTTCTGCCCCAGAGACGAACCTCATGATCATTGGCAGAAAGTGCCACCGCCAGGGCGGTGCCCCAGCTTCCGGCGCCCATTACTGCAATTTTACGCTTCATGAATGCTTTCCTCCTGTTCCTCCGGCTGCGAAGCTGCCGCCTTCTTTTTCTTTGAAAAATTCATCGGAGGCTCTTCGCCCCTGATCAGGCGCACGATATTGGTCCGGTGGCGCCACAGGACGATCAGGGCAAGACAAAGGGCCCAGACCGTGTAAGAAGAAGCGGTAAAGTACATTGCTGCAGGAAGGATCACAGCCGCTGCAACCGAGCCCACGGACATCCTTCTGGAAAGTGCAGCCCCGGCAAGGGCTGCTGCCAGGCATATCAGACCCACCGGCCACTGAAAGGCAACCAGCACTCCAAAGCCGGTAGCGATCCCTTTTCCTCCCTTAAAGTGGAAAAATACGGGCCAGATATGGCCGAAAAAAGCTGCAGTTCCGCAGATGCATGCCAGCAGCTCGCCTCCTGCCAGACGGCCTGCCACTACGGGCAGCACCCCCTTGAGAATATCGATCAGAAGGGTGCAGGCAGCTGCTTTCACTCCAAGGGTCCGAAGCACGTTTGTGGTGCCTGGGTTGCCGCTTCCCTCCTTGCGGATGTCGATTCCGTGAAGCTTTCCCATGAGAGTGGCCGGCGAGATATTTCCTGCGAAATAACTGAGAACTGTCAGAGCAATTGCTGCAGGAATACTGATTTCATTCCACATATGCTACACCTCTTTTTCGCCTTTTTCGCGGAACACAAATTTGATGGAGGTTCCGGAAAAATCGTAGGTTTCCCTGATCCGGTTCTCCAGATATCTGGAATAGGAAAAATGCATAAGCTCCCGCTTGTTTACCTGGAAGGAGAACAGCGGAGGGTTTGTTCCCACCTGGGTTACATAATAAATCCGAAGCTTCTTGCCCTTGTCGGAAGGAGGCTGCTTCATAAGGGTAGCATCGGCAATGGTAGCGTTCAGCTGGCCCGTAGGCACACGGAACCGGCAGTTTTTTGCAACTCTGTCAGCAAGTTCCAAAACATTGAGCAGACGCTGTCCCTTTACTACAGAAATGAAAAGAATCGGTGCATACGGCATAAACGAGAGCTCTGCTCTCACATCTCTTTCAAATTTGCTCATGGTATGGGAATCCTTCGTAATCAGATCCCACTTGTTGACGCAGATGATAATGCCCTTTCCTGCTTCGTGGGCCATACCCCCGATTTTTTTATCCTGTTCCGTCACGCCCTCCTGGGCATCGATCATGAGAATACACACGTCGCTTCGCTCGATGGCGGCAATGGCGCGGATTACACTGTACCGTTCCACGTCCTCGCTGATTTTTTTCTTGCGCCGGATTCCGGCCGTATCGATCAGGGTGTATTTCTGCCCGTTGTGCTCAAAAGGCGAATCGATGGAATCTCTGGTTGTTCCGGCAATATTGCTGACGATCATACGCTCCTCACCGATCAGGGAATTCACCAGAGAGGACTTTCC
>JBJFFZ010000036.1:0-19011 GCA_051892195.1 Anaerovoracaceae bacterium | reverse complement strand
TTTTACATTTCCCTTTCTGTTTTACAGTTCCTTCTTCACATCGGCCAGGAACTGTTCCCAGGCATCCTCATGCTCCACAAAATACTTCGGGCAGATTTTGCCTGTGACATCGTAATGGCGGATCACATGGTTCTCGCTGAGATGGGCCTCCCGGCACAGCCATGCCGTGAGCTGCACCAGGGACTGATAGGTGGCGTCGTTGAACCTTCCGGAGTCATCGGGGTGGCACACCTCAATGGAGATAGTGTCCCCGTTGCGGTGATTGCTGGCTGCAGAGTACTCGTCCAGAGGAATGCACTGGATGACTTCTCCTTCCAGTCCCACCACAAAATGGGAGCTCACATTGGATTTTTCACTTGCGAAGTAATCCCGGTTGGCCTGTCCCGTGCTGCCGGGATTTCCCACATAATGAATCACAATGTCGTTGACATCCTTCAGGGTTTTTCCGCTGCGGGAGTGACCGTCTACAGACAGAAGCTGGACGCTGACCCAGTCCGGCACCGGCGCGGACCCCATATGCTTTACGATTCCGCCCGGAAGTCCCCGGACAATTCCGAGCACCGTTGCGGAAATCACCGCCAGACAGAGAATTGCAAGGGCAATCCTTCGGGCCCTGTATTTTCCGTCTTTTTTGAATCGTACTTTTTTTCTTCTTCTCTTCCCCGCCGCTCTTGTTTTCATTGTGATTTATTTCCCCCTGAGATATGCTGCCAGCTGCTGGGCTGCAGTCCGGTTCATGCCGTCTGTTTCGGCAAGCTCCTCCACCGTGGCCTTTCGCATGTTTTCGATGCTTCCGAAACGGGCCAGCAGCGCTTTTTTCCGTTTTTCTCCGATGCCCGGGGCATCGTCCAGAATGGATCGTTTCATGGATTTATTGCGGATTCCGTGATGATAATCAATGGCAAACCGGTGCACCTCATCCTGTATGGCAGTAACATACCGGTACAGCACCGGACGCTCCTTCAGATCGATCTCCTCTTCATCCACAATCAGCCCTCTGGTTCTGTGGCGGTCATCCTTGACCATGCCTGCTACAAGAATATGCAGCTTCATGGCGGACAGAACCTCCTGCACCGCATGGACATGACCCAGGCCGCCGTCCACAAAGATCAGGTCCGGCATGACCGAGAAGCCTGCATCCCCCTTCTGGGCTCTCCGGAACCTCCGGTAGATCACCTCCTGCATGCTGCTGTAGTCATCGGGCCCCTCCACGGTCCGTATTTTAAATTTCCGGTAGGACCTTCGCTGGGGTCTTCCGTTTTCAAAGACCACCATGCCCCCTACAGAATCCACACCGGAGGTATTGGAAATATCATAGGACTCGATTCTCCAGGAGCAGGGCTCCTGCACCTCGCCTTCCCCGTTCACCATGGCCACGTACTTTCTTTTTTCGCCGAAGACCCGGTCAAGCTCTGCAGAAACAGCGGTTTCCCGTTCCGCTCTGGCGGCTGCCCGGTCGTCCAGAACCTTCATCATTTCCATGACGTCTCTGCGGGCCATGGCCATAAGGGCCGACTTGTCCCCCTTCTGAGGCACAAAGAGCCGGACCTTTGCCCCCCGCATGGCAGAAAGCCACCGTTCCAGCAGCCCGCTTTCCTCCGGCTGGTACTCCACTGCGATTTCCTGAGGAATCAGCATGTCCTTTGTATAATACTGCTTAATGAATTCTGCAATAAGACTCCCCCGCTCTGCGGCTGCTCCTGCAGCCCCCTCCTCTGCTTCTGCCGGGACGGCAGGGTCCTGCAGGTCTGCCGGTGCATTTTTCATTCCCGTAAGGGCCGGATCGTCCATCTGAAAGCTTTCCCTTCCGCTGAGCTTTCCGTTTCGCACAAAGAAGAGAATGATGTGATATCCGGAGGGGCTTTTTGCCGTCAGAATCATGTCCATGTCATTGGCGGAGCCCAGAACCACCTTCTGCTTTTCGGTAATGGCCTTTACTGCGCTGATCCGGTCCCGAAGCTCCGCCGCCTTTTCGAAATTCAGAGCCTCCGACGCTTCCATCATGCGGGCCGTCAGGCTTTCCACAAGACCTTCGTTCTTTCCCTTCAGAAAATCCGCCACCTGAGCCACTGCTTCTCTGTACTCCTCCTGTGAAACCCCGCCGGTGCAGATGCCCCGGCACTGCCCGATATGATAGTTCAGGCAGGGGCGGAAATTGTTCGGAAAGGCTTTTGCGGAGCAGCGCTTCAGCCGGTACTCTTCATTGAGGAGGTCAATGATCTCCCCCACCGCCCCCGCATCGCTGTAGGGCCCGAAATACCGGGACCCGTCATCCACGATGCGCCGGGTCTTGATGATTCTGGGATAGTCCTCCTTCAGGGTCAGCTTGATATACGGATAGGTTTTATCATCCCGCAGGAGGACATTGTACTTGGGCATGTATTTTTTGATCAGGTTGCATTCCAGAATCAGAGCCTCCATCTCGGAATCCGTGGTGATGTATTCAAATTCTTCGATGTGGGCCACCATGGACCGGACCTTGGGCGTCATGTTGGTCTGGGACTGAAAATACTGGCGCACCCGGTTTTTCAGGGATACGGCCTTGCCTACATAGATCACATGACCCAGAGCATCCTTATGCAGATAGACCCCCGGCCTGTCCGGCAGCTTTTTCAGATTTTCCTTAATATCAAATGACATGCGGCGCTCCTCCTGTGTGATTCGTTTACAGTATTCATTATACAGCAAAGGGCAGCCCGCAGACTGCCCTTTTTTCTTATGGTTTTATTAAGTTTCCGGTTACCTTCCGAGAATCTTCCTTACAGAAGCAAGGAGAATTTCCATCTCCTGATCGGTGCCCACGGTAATCCGCAGCCGGTTGTTGATCCGCGGCTTGTTGAAGTACCGGACCAGGACTCCGTCCTCCCGCAGGAGACGGAACATGGCCCCTGCATCGGTCTCTTCGCTTCCGTGAGCAAAGGCAGGAGGCTGTGCAAAGAGAAAGTTGGTGCCGGAAGGGATCACATCAAAGCCCTCCGCCTCCAGAGCCTTGACGGTCTTTTCTCTGGTGGCCATGATCTTTGCTCTCGTCTCTTCAAAATACGCAGTATCCTCAAAGGCCGCAGCAGCCGCTGCAATGCCCAGGCGGTCTGCCGTATAGGAATTGAAGGAATTTTTCACGGCGTTGAGGCCTGCGATCACCGGTTTGCTGCCAATGGCAAGGCCCACCCGCATGCCGGCCAGCTGCCGGGATTTGGAAAGGGTCTGGGTGATCAGAAGGTTTTCATAGCGGTTTACCAGTCCCACGGCGGACTCTGCACCGAAATCCACATAGGCCTCATCCACTACAAAGAATCTGTCAGGATTGGCTGCAAGAATCCGCTCAATGTCTGCCAGGGGCAGGGCTCTGCCCGTAGGCGCATTTGGATTGCACAGAAGCACCCCTTCGATATCCTCTGCAAGACCGCTGACATACTGCTCCACGTCAATGGAAAAATCCTCTTTTAACGGCAGGATGTCGTATGCAATCTCAAAAAGGGCGGAATACACCGGATAAAAGCTGTAGGTGATATCGGCAAAGGCGATTTTCTTTCCCTTGAAGAAGGTAGGGAAAATAAACGCCAGAACCTCATCGGACCCGTTTCCCACAAAGATATTGTCTTCGTCCAAAAGGTCTGTCCCCTGCAGCTGCAGGGCGCGGTTGCAGTATTCCTTTACGGCAGTACGCACCCGGGTTGCATCCGGATCGGGATACAGGCGCAGATCTGCTGCTGCCGCCGCAATGGCGTCCGTTACCTTCTTTGAAGGAGGATACGGGTTTTCGTTGGTATTGAGCTTTACATATTTTCTGTCCTTTGGCTGTTCGCCCGGAACATACGGCTCTAAAGAAGCAGCCAGGCTGCTTAAGAATGGTGTCATCATCATACGCTCTCCTGATTATTTCACGGACCGGGTCCGTGCCTCTTTTCTTTTTTCTGTGAATGTTTTCACTTTACCACGCTAAAGCAGTTTCGTCAACTGTCCTTTTGTTTTTCATACAGCAAAATCCCCGCCGCAGGGGACGGGGATCGTTCTGGTTCTTTTTTTGTTTTATTTTATTGCATCCAGGGCTGCGGCGATGTCTGCAATAAGGTCTTCCTTGTCCTCCAGACCCAGGCTGATGCGGATCAGCTCTGCAGGAACGCCTGCTTCCTTCAGCTGCTCGTCGGTCATCTGACGGTGAGTGGAAGTGGCAGGGTTCAGGCAGCAGGTTCTGGCATCGGCTACATGGGTTTCGATGGCGCCCATCTTCAGGTTTTTCATAAAGATGGAAGCTGCTTCTCTTCCGCCCCTGAGGCCGAAGGAAACCACCCCGCAGCCGCCGTTCGGCAGGTATTTCTGCGCCCGCTCATAGTACTTGTCCCCCGGGAGACCGGAATAATTGACATATGCAACTTTTTCGTGTCCGGCCAGGAATTCTGCAACGGCCTGGCCGTTTTCCACGTGCTTCGGCATTCTTACGTGAAGGGATTCCAGGCCCAGGTTCAGAAGGAAGGCATTCTGCGGCGACTGGATAGAGCCCAGATCCCGCATGAGCTGCACGGTGCACTTTGTAATAAAGGCCCCCTCTTTTCCAAAGCGTTCCACATAGGTTACGCCGTGATAGCTTTCGTCCGGCGTGCACAGTCCCGGGTACTTGTCCGGATACGCAGCCCAGTCAAAGTTGCCGCTGTCGATGATGGCTCCTCCTACGGCTGCTCCGTGGCCGTCCATGTATTTTGTGGTGGAATGGGTCACGATATCGGCGCCCCACTCAATCGGTCTGCAGTTTACCGGTGTCGGGAAGGTGTTGTCGATGATCAGAGGAACGCCGTGGGCATGGGCCACTTTGGCAAAGAGCTCGATATCAAGCACGGTGAGGGCCGGGTTGGCGATGGTTTCCCCGAACATGGCCTTTGTGTTCGGGCGGAAGGCTGCGTTCAGCTCTTCTTCTGTAGCGTCCGGTGATACGAAGGTAGTCTCGATGCCCATCTTTGCCATGGTTACGGACATGAGATTGAAGGTGCCTCCGTAGATGGTGGAGGATGCCACGATATGGTCTCCGCAGCTGCAGATGTTAAACAGGGCAAAGAAGTTTGCCGCCTGACCGGAGGAGGTCAGCATGGCTGCCGTGCCCCCTTCCATGGCTGCAAGCTTTGCTGCCACATAGTCGTTGGTCGGATTCTGGAGGCGGGTATAAAAATACCCGGATGCTTCCAGGTCAAAGAGCTTGCCCATGTCCTCGCTTGTGCTGTACTTGAAGGTGGTGGACTGGATAATCGGAATCTGACGAGGTTCTCCGTTTCCCGGGGTGTAGCCTGCCTGTACGCATTTTGTGCCGATTCTGTAATCGTTCATAGTGTGTTTCCTTTCGTAAAAAGCTGCCGCATTTCTGCGGCAGCCTGTACTGCAACTTCCTTCGGGCAGCCAGAGGCTGCGTCTCTTTTGGGAAGATTATTTTTATGATTCCTTTCCGATGGCCTTGAACGGACACTTTTCGATGCAGGCGCCGCACTTGAGACATCTTGACTGGTCGATCACATAAGGAACCTTCTTCTCGCCGCTGATACATGTAGCAGGACAGATCTTTGAGCAGATGCCGCAGCTCTTGCAGAGATCCGGATTGATCTTGATCTGGATCAGGTTCTTGCATACGCCTGCAGGACACTTCTTATCTACAACGTGGGCTACGTATTCATCTCTGAAGTATCTCAATGTGCTGAGAATCGGGTTCGGTGCTGTCTGACCGAGACCGCAGAGGGCAGATGCCTGAATGTTCTTTGCCAGTGTTTCCAGCTTATCCAGGTCTTCAAGCTCGCCTCTTCCGTCGGTGATCTTTTCGAGAATTTCCAGCATTCTCTTTGTACCGATCCGGCATGGAGGACATTTACCGCAGGATTCGTCTACGGTGAAGCCCAGGTAGAACTGTGCGATATCAACCATGCAGTTGTCTTCGTCCATAACGATGAGACCGCCGGAGCCCATCATGGAACCGATGGCGCTGAGGTCATCGTAGGTCATCGGCGTATCGATGAGAGAAGCAGGGATACATCCGCCGGAAGGACCGCCGGTCTGAGCTGCCTTGAACTTCTTTCCGTTTGGAACACCGCCGCCGATGTTGTAGATTACTTCTCGCAGCGGAGTACCCATTTCGATTTCCACAAGACCGGTGTTGTTGATCTTGCCGCCTACTGCGAATACCTTTGTACCCTTGGACTTTTCGGTACCCATATTTGCAAACCATTCTGCGCCGTTCAGGATGATCGGACAGATGTTGGCATATGTTTCCACGTTGTTGAGCATGGACGGCTTGCCGAAGATACCCTTTACTGCAGGGAACGGCGGACGAGGACGAGGTTCGCCTCTCATACCTTCGATGGAGTTCATGAGGGCTGTTTCTTCGCCGCATACGAATGCGCCGGCGCCCAGTCTCAGCTCGATGTCAAAGTCAAAGCCGGTGCCGAGGATGTCATTGCCTAAAAGACCGTACTCGTGAGCCTGCTGGATGGCGATGTTCAGTCTCTTAACGGCAGTCGGATACTCTGCTCTTACATAAATGAAGCCCTGATGCGCGCCAACGGCGTAGCCTGCAATGGCCATGGCTTCCAGTACGGAATGCGGGTCCCCTTCCAGAACGGAACGGTCCATGAACGCACCCGGGTCCCCTTCGTCGGCGTTGCATGCCACGTACTTCACAGGACCTTCAGAAGCTGCCGCAAAGGTCCACTTCTGACCGGTAGGGAAGCCTGCGCCGCCTCTGCCTCTGAGGCCGGAATCCTTTACGCACTGGATAACTTCTTCCGGAGTCATCTCGGTGAGGACCTTGCCTAAAGCCTTGTAACCGTCAAATGCTATGTATTCGTCAATATTTTCAGGATTGATCCGTCCGCAGTTTCTCAGAGCGACTCTCTTCTGACTGTGGAAGAAGTCAATGTTTTCTTCTCTCTTGTTGCCGTTTTCGTCGTAAGCGACCTCGCCGCTTCCGATGAGGCAGCGTTCAACGATGTTGCCGTCTCTGACATGCTGCTCTGCGATTTCTTCCATATCCTTAATGGAAACCTTTGAGTACATGGTGCCTTCCGGATATACAACAACGATCGGGCCTTCCGCACAGAGACCGAAGCAGCCTGTCATAATGGTCTGCACTTCATCGGTCATGCCGAATTCTGCCAGCTTCTCGTCCAGGCGTGCCTTCAGCTTTTCGGAATTGGAAGAAAGACAGCCTGTTCCGCCGCACAGCAGAACCTGTCTTTTGATCTTATCTTCCGACGGCTGATTATCGTCTCTCATCTTTACTTTTGCATAGGCTTTTTCCCTGAGCTCTGTAAGTTCAGCTACTGTTCTCATTTTTACGATACCTCCGTCTCTACTATTCGTTCAGGTACTTGTCGCAGATCGTCTGAACATCTGCCTGTACGAGTCTTCCGTATACTTCGCCGTTAACAGTGGCAACCGGTGCGAGACCGCAGGCGCCGATGCATCTGCATGCTTCAATGCCGAACATACCGTCGCCGGAAACCTCACCGGCCTTGATGCCCAGAATGCTTTCAAACTTTTCAAGGATCTTGCCGGAGCCCTTAACATAACATGCAGTACCCAGGCACACACTGACTGTGTACTTGCCCTTCGGCTGTGTGGTGAACTGAGCGTAGAATGTAACTACACCGTAAATCTCTGCCAGAGGAATATGTAACTCATCAGAAATAACCTTCTGAACCTCAATCGGAAGATATCCGAAATACTCCTGAACCTCATGAAGAACAGGAATCAGTGCGCCCTTATCATCTCTGTATTTGTCTACAATGGCAATGATATCGGACATCTGCTGGTCAGTAATCTTGACCGCTCTTGTATTACTCATTCAATTGCACCTCCCAAAATGTGTATTTTTTACAAATTTGAATGTGTACTCACAGATGAATCTGCCTTTCCATCAGGATTGTAAAAAATGACAAAAAAAACACAAACTCATCTCTTTCAATCCCGCATTTCGTTCGAACATTCTACCAAAAAAGGCGTGATTCCGCAATGTTTTTCCGTAAAAAAACAACAGCATCCCAGAGAGCGGATGTATTCGTAAAATTTTACAAATAGAATTTCCTTTCATCCATGCATCATTGTAAATACTTATAGTTATTTTTGGCAAACCCTGTGTTTTCTTTTAAATTTAATTGGAATTGGTTTGTCACGAATACAATATGCAAGATTCCGTGGCCTCCCGGCCACAGAAAAATACTTGTTCATAAAAACATTATTTCCGGGCGCCGGAAAAATCCCCCGTCCATCTTCCCCTTGTTACCCAGAATTTTACATTTTTCCCGGGATTTTTTCCCCGCCGGATAATCTAATCTGTAACAAACAGGCAGAACCGCCGGCGGTGGAACTCCACCGCCGGCGGTTCTGCCTGAGCAAAGCATTGCCTGCTTTCCTTTATATGTACTGTTCCCGATAATAATCTTATTCTGTCTGCTGTCCGGTCTGCGGCTTTTCATCCCGGTTCCGGCTGCCTTCCCCATCCTCCGGCCGGTTTTTCATCTGCCTTACAAGATCGTCCACGGAGCTTTGGGCATCGTATTCCGACAGAAGGTTTTCCGAACGCCTCAGGTCCATCTTTGCCGCATCCGCCTCGTACTTCTGGCGGCGGGCCTGCCGGGCAGCTCTGCGCCGCTCCCGCTCCCGGGCTGCCTTTCTTCTGACCCGGATCACAAAGACGGTATAGACGGCAAGGAACCCCAGGACTCCCATCAGGGCCAGCTTCAGCGCAAAACCCGGACTCATTTCAAAATCCGCAAACAGCCCCTTCCGTTCCTCAACATCGGCGGCTGCGATCACATCGTAGGTGCCGGCTTCCTTTGAGCCGTCGTACACGGTCACACTGCCTGCCACATCCCCCTGTTTCACAGGAGCTGTCAGCTCGTGAACCGTTACCACATAGGAGTAACCCTCCGATGCGGCGGTGCCGTCCGAACGGACCTCCGCAGACGCATAGATATCCTCGCTCACCGTGACCGAAACCTCCCGGGCTTCACCGCCCCGGACTTTTGCGTTTTCCAGCGCAGTGCCCGCTTCGATCACCTTCAGCGGCTTATATGTATTGAATCCGTAATCCAGAAGCTTGATCATGTCCGGGTACTGATTGTCCGGATCCGATTTGAGAATGACGCCGATGAGCTCCATTCCGTCCCGTTCCGCCGCCGCCACAAGACAGCTCTGGGCCACGGTGGTATAGCCGGTCTTCACCCCCAGAATGCCGTCGTATTTGTACGGCCGGGATACGCCGTCCACATCCACGCTTCTGGTGTCTGAAAGCAGGCGGTTGGTATTGTGGAGATACCGGGTCTCCGGCTGCATATTGGTAGGGCCTATGTTGTAGGAATACGTGGATACGATGGTCCGGAAGGCTTCGTTTTTCATGGCCTCCCGGGTAATAAGGGCCAGGTCGTAGGCCGTAGTGAGGTGGTTATCGTCCGGCAGCCCGTTGGGGGTTACAAAGTGGGTGTTTACCGCCCCCAGCTCCTTTGCCCGCTGGTTCATCATGTCGGCAAACGCCTCGACGCTTCCGCCCACCGCCTCCGCCAGGGCGATGGCCGCATCGTTGGCCGACTCCAGCATCATGGCATAAAGGAGCTGCTCGATGGTCACCTGCTCTCCCTCCAGAAGGTAGATCCGGCTGCCCTCGGTGTAGGACGCATCATGGCTGATGGTGGTCACATCGGAGAGGGATTTGTTCTCCAGGGTCAGCAGCGCTGTCATAACCTTTGTGGTGCTCGCGGGAAATTCCTGATAATCCTTGACTTTATCAAATAATATCTGTCCGGTCTGGGCATTAATAAGAACGGCTGATTCGGCAACAAGCTCCGGCGACATCTGCTCTGCAGATGAGATCACAGGAAACGCGCCTGCCATAAAAAGCAGCAGTGAAAGACAGATCGTGATGATTCTTTTCAAAATATGACTCCTCCCAAATACATCCTGTTTGAAACATGTATATAATATACATTTTCTTCCCCAAATTTTCTTTACTATTTTATCATAGTAGAGTATAATTGTGTACAAAATTATTGTCATTATTTTAACACACTCGCGACCCCTGTGAATCAGCGCTTTTCAGGGGACAGCCGGGGCTGTCGGAGCCCGCAGCGGATGGGGTCGGGGGCGGGTTTACAGACAATTCAGTGCGATATTTCTCAGGAGGAAAACCGATTATGGATAGAATCTTTAATTTTTCAGCAGGGCCTTCCATGCTGCCGCTGGAAATCATTGAAAAGGCTGCTGCGGAACTGACCAATTACAACGGCTGCGGCATGTCCGTCATGGAAATGAGCCACCGTTCCCAGGTATTTCAGGATATTATCGATACTGCGGAGGCGGATCTCAGAGAGCTCATGGATATTCCTGAAAACTACAAGGTGCTGTTCCTGCAGGGCGGCGGCACGCTGCAGTTTTCCATGGTTCCGCTGAATCTGCTGAGAAACAGCAGAAAGGCTGACTATATCATTACCGGAACCTGGGCAAAGAAGGCCTTCCAGGAAGCGAAGAAGTTCGGGGACATCCGCGCGGCTGCCTCTTCCGAGGAGGACAAGTTCACATGGGTTCCGAAGCTTGGCAGAGGGGATTTCCGGGAGGATGCGGACTATGTCTACATCACCACAAACAACACCATCTACGGAAGCAGGTACAACTATGTTCCGGATACCGGGGATATTCCGCTGGTGGCTGACCAGTCCTCCAATTTCCTGTCTCAGGTATATAATGTAAAGGATTTCGGTCTCATCTACGCAGGGGCTCAGAAGAACGTAGGCCCTGCCGGGGTGACCATCGTCATCGTCAGAGAGGATCTCATCGGTCACGCTCCGGAAAATGTTCCGATTTACCTTGACTATAAGATCCACGCCGACAAGGGCTCCATGTACAATACTCCGCCGTGCTTTGCCATCTACATGGCGGGGCTCAACTTCCAGTGGATCAAAAAACAGGGCGGTGTGGCTGCGCTGGAAAAGCACAACGAAGAAAAAGCCGCACGGCTTTACGATCATATCGACAACAGCAGTCTGTTCCGCTGCCCGGTGGCAAAGGAGGACCGTTCTCTGATGAACGCTGTTTTCGTTACCGGAAATCCGGATCTGGACAAACAGTTTATTGCGGAAGCAAAGGCTCAGGGTCTGGTAAATCTGGGAGGACACAGAAGCATCGGCGGCATGAGAGCCAGCATCTACAACGCAATGCCGGACGAAGGCATTGACAGGCTCATCGACTTTATGAAGAAGTTCGAGACCGAAAACAAATAAACTCCGTCATCCTGCGAGCGGCCCTTGCGGTCGCTCTTCTGTTATAAAAAAGGAAGTATATCATGTTTAAAATCGCTACATTAAATAAAATCTCACCCGTAGGTCTGGGAAAGCTTACGGACCAGTACGAACTCGTTGAAAATATTGATGATGCCTGCGGCATCGTTGTCCGCAGCCAGGACATGAAGTCCATGGAATTTTCGCCGGAGCTTCACGCCATTGCCAGAGCCGGTGTGGGGGTGAACAACATTCCTGTGGACCTGTGCGCCCAGAAGGGCATCGTGGTGTTCAACACCCCGGGGGCCAACGCCAACGCCGTAAAGGAGCTGGTGATTGCAGGCATGCTCATGGCCAGCCGCAACATTGTGGACGCATCCAACTGGGCATCCGGTCTTGAAGGGGACATTGCAAAGCAGGTGGAAAAGGGAAAGAGCCAGTTCAAGGGCAACGAGCTCATGGGAAAAACCCTGGGTGTCATCGGCCTGGGTGGCATCGGGGTTCCCGTTGCCAACGCCGCCATCTCTCTGGGCATGAAGGTGATGGGCTACGACGCCTACCTCTCTGTAAACAACGCCCTGCACCTTTCCGACAAGGCCCGGGTGGTGAACAATCTGGAGGAAATGCTTCCGGAATGCGATTTCCTCACCATGCACGTCCACGCCAACGATGAGACAAACGGCATGATCAACGCAGACGTGTTCCGCCACATGAAGGAGGGCGCCGTGCTCATGAACTACGCAAGAGCATCCATCGTTGATACAGCAGCCCTCAAGGAAGCCCTGGCTTCCGGAAAGATTTCAAAGTACATCACGGACTTCCCGAACGAAGATGTGAAGGGCCTGGACAATGTGATCATGACTCCGCACCTTGGAGCATCCACCGACGAAGCAGAAGACAACTGCGCAGTCATGGCCGTAACCGAAATGATGGACTACCTGGAAAACGGAAACATTAAAAACTCCGTGAACTTCCCTGCTGTGGACATGGGCGTATGCCACGTGGAAAGCCGCATCGGCCTTCTCCACAAGAACATTCCGAACATGATCGGAGCCATCACCAAGGTTCTGTCAGCGCTGAACATCAGCAACATGACCAACCGCAGCCGGGGCGAATACGCCTATACCCTTCTGGATCTCGATTCCAAGGTTACTGAGGAGGATCTTGCTCACCTCAAGGCGGTAGAAGGAATTATCGTGGTGCGGGTCATCAAGTCATAGCAGAAAAAGTTCCCGTTCCGGAAATGAAGTTCCGGGAATGCGGAAATGAATGAAAAAATACAGATACGAACGGACCATCCGGGGCTGCCGCACACGGCAGCCCTCTTTTTATCCCGGAACAGAGCGCCGTATTTCTGCACACCGAAGAAAGGAGCTGCTGCCCGGCAGCAGACAAAGAACTTTTCCGTACAGCCGGGGCCCCGGCTGACACAGGCGGGGAACTGTGGTAGAATGATTTCATTATTCATGCAGAAGGAAAGGGAAAGAATGGCAGTACAGGATTCATTAAAAGACAAGACAAATGACAGACTCAAAGAGCCCTCCAGATATTTTGTCATCATGCACAACGATGATTTTACCACCATGGATTTTGTGGTGGAGATTCTGCAGGACATTTTTCATAAAAGCAGTGCAGAGGCTGAAATCCTTATGATGAAGGTTCACCGCCAGGGGCGTGCCGCCATCGGAAGCTACCCTTACGACATTGCAGCTACCAAAGTGCAGGAGGCCATGGACCGTGCCCGGGCAGAGGGCTTTCCGTTCCGTGTCACCGTAGAGGAGGAGTAAAATGAACGTTTCAGCAGACGCAGCTGCGGCCATCAACGGCGCATTTGAGCTGGCCGTAAGGCGCCGATACGAATATGTCACCCCGGAGCTGCTGCTTCTGGCCCTGTGCCGCATCCCCCTGTTTTTCAGCGCGGCGGAAGACTGCGGCGCCTCCGTGGAGAATCTGCAGCAGGACCTTGAGGGCTACCTGAAGGAAAACATGGAAATGGCCGGAGGGGTGGAGCCCAATGTTTCCATCGGCTTCACCCTGCTGCTGGCCTCCGCCCAGCAGTCCGCCATCAGCAGCGGCAACGAAATCGTAGATCTCACCCACATCTGCTTCAGCTTCTGGAACCTGAAGGACAGCTATGCCGTGTACTTTCTGGAAAAGCAGGGAATCCACCGGCCGGACCTGCTGCGGGCCATGAATCTTCTTCTGTCCGAAGACCCGGAAGAAGACGATTTTGAAGAGGAAGCGGAGGGCAGCGCCCGCGCTGCAGAAAATCTGGAGGCGGTTACGGCCTTTGCCCCGTGCATCAACGAAATGCTCGGGGATGTCAATCCCCTCATCGGCCGGGAGGAGGAGCTGGAACGGACCATTCAGATCCTGTGCCGCAGGGACAAGAACAATCCCCTTCACCTGGGAGAGCCGGGGGTGGGCAAAACCGCCATCACCTACGGTCTTGCACAGCGCATCAATGACGGACAGGTACCGGAGCCTCTGCAGGGGGCACGGATCTATGCCCTGGATCTGGGAAGCCTTATCGCGGGAACCCAGTACCGCGGGGATTATGAAAAGCGGCTGAAAAAGCTGCTGGACCAGCTGGAGCAGGAGGACCGTCCCATCGTGTACATCGACGAGATCCACAATCTCACAGGAGCCGGGGCGGTGGGCGGAAACTCCATGGATGCGGGCAATATCCTGAAGCCGTACCTGGCTCAGGGGCACATCCGGTTTATCGGCGCCACCACCTTTGACGAATACAAAAAATACTTTGAAAAAAGCCGGTCCCTGGCCCGGAGATTCCAGAATGTGGAGATCAAAGAACCTACAGAAGAGGAAACGGTCCGGATCCTCCAGGGTCTGAAGAAAAAGTACGAGGAATTCCATGGAGTCACCTATAACCGCGGGGTTATAGAATATGCCGTTTCCATGAGCGTCCGTTATATCAATGACCGCTTTCTGCCGGACAAGGCCATCGACCTCATGGACGAGGCCGGCGCCTGGCGCCGGATCCATCCTCTGGACCAGAAGCGGCAGTCCGTGGGAAAGGACGTCATCGACAAAATCCTCACCAGCGTCTGCCGGATTCCGGTGGAGACTGTGGCCCGGGATGAGATTTCCGGCCTCTCCACCCTGGAAGCGCGCATCCGTTCCCAGGTGTTCGGACAGGATCCTGCGGTGACCCAGGTGGTCAACGCAGTGAAATACTCAAAAGCCGGCCTGATTCCGGAGGGAAAGCCGCTGGCTTCCCTGCTCTTTGCCGGTCCCACCGGCGTGGGAAAAACAGAGATCGCCCGGGTGCTGGCAAAGGAACTTGGAGTTCCTCTGGTGCGCTTCGATATGAGCGAATACGGCGAAAAGCACTCCGTTGCAAAGCTCATCGGCGCTCCTGCCGGATATGTGGGCTACGAGGAGGGCGGCCTTCTCACCGAAGCCATCCGTAAAAACCCTTCCGCCGTGCTGCTTTTAGACGAGATCGAAAAAGCCCATCCGGACATCTACAGCACCCTGCTGCAGGTCATGGACTACGCCACCCTGACGGACAACCAGGGCCGGAAGGCGGATTTCCGCAATGTCATCATCATCATGACCTCCAACGCCGGGGCCAGCCGCATCGGAAAACCGGGTCTGGGCTTCAATGCCTCCGATACCACCTCCGACGCCATTATGGAAGAGGTAAAGCGGGTATTTCAGCCGGAGTTCCGCAACAGACTCAGCCAGATTGTGGTGTTTAAGGGCATGGACGAAGCCATGGCGGACAGCATCGCGGGCAAAAAGCTCCGGGAGCTGCAGGATATGCTGCAGCAGCGAAGGGTGGAGCTCACCGTCCGTCCGGAGGCCCTCCGGCTCCTTTCCGAAAAAGGCATCAGCCGGGAGTACGGCGCCCGGGAAATGGACCGGATTCTTCAGAATCAGATCAAGCCCCTGTTTGTGGATGAGATGCTCTTCGGCCCTCTTAAAAAAGGAGGCCGCTGCCTGCTGACCGTTTCCGGAGATGCCTTTGCAATCGAATCAGAAAAAAGCTCCCGGAGCCCGCGGCGCAAGGGCACGGCGGCTTCCGGAAAGCAGCCGACCGGGGCCGGTCATTCCGGGACTAAGAAAGCCGGCGGAGCTTCTGAGGCCGGACCGGCTTCTGAAGCGTAAAGGATGTGAACCATGCCGGTATTTCTGTTGGATCAAAAGGAAATCTGCTTTCCCCGCCCGGAGCTTGCAGAGGACGACGGACTTCTTGCCGTAGGCGGGGATCTCTGTCAGGAGCGGCTGCTCCTGGCCTATGAAAACGGAATTTTTCCGTGGTATGATGAAGGGCAGGATATCTTATGGTGGTGTCCCAAGGAACGGTTTATCATTCGCCCGGAGGAGATTCACATTTCCCGTTCCATGAAAAAATTCATGAAACAGCATGAGATTGAGGTTCGCTTCAATGAAAATTTTCCGGACATTATCCACCGGTGCCGCATCAAGCGGGAATTTGACGAGGGCACCTGGATCACCGACGCCATGGAGGCGGCCTACTGCAGCCTGGCAGAAGCCGGATACGCCATGTGCGCCGAGGCCTTTATCGACGGCCGGTCCGCAGGGGGACTCTACGGCGTATGCCTGGGGCGGTGCTTTTTCGGTGAAAGCATGTTCAGCGACATGGAAAACGGTTCCAAGCTGGCCCTCATCGCCCTGGCCCAGGCCCTTGCCCGGGAACAGTTTCTCATGATCGACTGTCAGTTTCACACAGACCACCTGGAACGGATGGGCGGAGTCACCATTTCCTGGCAGGAATACCGTTCCCTGCTGGACCGGATGTACCAGCCCGCCCGGTGACGCCGGGTCCCCCGGCATCCGGAAACTGCGAAAGAAAGCTTCCATCAAGACGGAAGATCCATAAAAAAATCCCCCGATTTCCGCTGGAGGAATCGGGGTTTTTTCTGCGGTCCCGTCTGCGGCGCCCCTTTCAGCAGGCAGCGCTGACCCGGGCATTTGCCGCGGCGGGATTTTTCACTTTTCTATGACCAGTTGTTCCAGTACAGGCCGGAGCGTACCCAGGAACGCAGCTCGTCGGCAGAGGTTCCCATAGGAAATCTCTGACACTTTGCAAACTCGGCTCCCGGTGCGGATGGAGCCAGCTCCTTGATGCACTTTGTGGCTCTGGAGCGCTTGGATGTCACAAAGGTCCGGATGGTCTTGCCGGTCCAGTCATACTGCTCCAGGAACGTGTGGATGATCTTTGGGGCCAGTTCAAAATACAGCGGAAAACCGAGATAGATCAGGTCGTAATCGTCCAGATTCTCGATCCGCGGGCTGATGATTTCCGGGCGGTAATCCTTTTTCATTTCCAGACTGCTCTTCCCCTTCAGGTTCTGCCAGTCCAGATCCTCCCCGGTAAGCGGGTCCGCAGGCTCGATCTTGTACAGGTCAAAATTGTTGGTCTTGGCGATCCACATGGCCATGTCCTCTACCGAACCTGTGGCACTGTAATAAACCACCAGTCGTTTTTCATGATCATGAATAAAATTCCCCATTGTTTCTGTTCTCCTTGTCCGATTTACAGTTCTGCATAGTAATATTCACATCATATTCACACATCTTACGGCTGTCCCGGCAGCAGGCTGCCGCTTCAGTCCGTCCCCGTAATATAATACAACCGGCTTCAGAGAATTTCAATCATACAAAATGAACAATACTTCCGGGGAGTCCCTCCCCCATGCAGCTGCGTCTATGCAGCCAGGAGCAGAGCACGGGCCCGCCCATGAAACCATCTTTGAAAAAGAAAACACCTGATGCACAATACTGCTTTTTCTGAAATCAGAAAAAAGATTAGAAAAACCCAATGGACGGGACAGGCAGAGACGCAGTAAAATATAGGAAGAGTCCGCCGAAGCGCACCTCATCCGGATGCAGCGCATCCGACTCCACAGGGTTTTCAGCGGATTCTGTATGTAAAAAAATACTTCCGGATTCATCCATAAACACCGGAAGAAAAGGAGGGAGATTCTATATGAAAACAATGTTCCCGCAGTTAAAGGCCCGCATCGCCCAGAACCGCAAGCAGTTCATTGCCTACACGATCCTGCGGACCCTGGTGCTGATCACCGCCGTCCGCTGTCTGTTTACACACAACTACGAAAGCTTTGCCATCTGCATCCTTTCCCTGGGCCTGTTCCTGATGCCGACATTTCTGGAGCGGATGTTCCGGGTGGAGATTCCGCCGGTGTTTCAGGTCATCATCTATCTGTTTATTTACGCCGCGGAAATACTTGGAGAAGTCAACAAATATTACACCGCCATCCCGGGCTGGGACACCATGCTGCACACCATCAACGGATTTCTGTGCGCAGCCATCGGATTTTCCCTGTTCAACATCCTGAACCGTGGAAGCAGCTTCATCAAGCTGTCTCCGTTTTATATGGCCCTGGTAGCATTCTGCTTTTCCATGACCGTAGGAGTTGTCTGGGAGTTCTTTGAATTTGCCGCAGACCAGTTCCTTCACATGGATATGCAGAAGGACTTTATCGTAACCGACTTCGCTTCCGTTACCCTGGACGCCACCCGCTCCCAGATTCCGGTGCAGGTTTCCGACATCACCGCAACGGTCATCCAGACCGCAGACGGCAGTACATACACCATCCAGGGCGGCTATCTGGACATCGGCATCATCGACACCATGAAGGATCTTATGGTCAACTTTGTGGGGGCAGTCGTATTCAGCATCATCGGCTTCCTGTACGAGTATCACCACAAGGAAAAATCCCTGGCCACAGGTCTCATGATCCGTCCTCTCACCGAAGAAGGAATGCAGGCCATTGAAGAAGATATTCAGGAGAAGCTCTCCAAGAAGAAAAAGCGTTCCGGAAAGAGGGAAGAAAATAATTCTGAAAAAAGCTGATTTTCCCGGTTGACTCTCCCCTAAGGGGATACTTCAGAATGAGATCTGTAAGCGAAAGGAGGTACATTCCATGCTGAAGATCGGCGAATTTTCAAAGCTTTCCCACCTCACGGTAAAAACCCTGAGATTCTACGAAAAGGAAGGCCTTCTGATTCCCACACAGACGGACCCGTGGAACGGCTACCGTTATTACGAGACCAGCCAGCTTCAGGCCGCAGCAAGAATCCGCTCCTACCGGCAGCTGGGCCTTTCCATCGGAGAAATCCGTTCCATTCAGGACGGCGCCGACCCGAAACAGATCCTGGAAGCAAAGGCACAGATGCTTCTGGCCGAGAAAGCGGACATCGATGTGCGCCTTTCCATCATTCATCACATTCTGGAGGAGGACAATATGAAGTATCAGGCAACCATCAAAGAAATTCCGGCAGCGATCGTGTACTACACCGAAGCCCGGCTGAATCAGTATTCCGACATGATGCAGCTGATTCCCGAGCTGGGCGCCGAAATGAAGCAGCTCAACCCCGACATCCGGTGCGCAGAGCCCCACTACGAATTCTGCGAGTATCTGGACGGCGAATACCGGGAAACCGACATTCTGGTTCGCCACAACGAAGCCGTGGACCGCATGGGAAAAGAAAGCGACCGCATCCGGTTCCGTGAAATCCCTGCCGCAAAGGTGCTGAGCATCTTCCACAAAGGCCCCTACGACAAACTGGGGGACGCCTACGCATACCTCATGAAGTATGCAGAAGAAAACGGATACCGTTCCGCCGGTTACCCGCGGGAATGCTATATCGACGGCATCTGGAACAAAGAATCCCCGGACGAATGGCTCACCGAGATCCAGCTTCCCATCGAATAACCACAGAATCTCACCCGCAGACCCGCCCGCTCCGCAGG
>JBJFFZ010000035.1:0-57668 GCA_051892195.1 Anaerovoracaceae bacterium | reverse complement strand
TTCTCCTTTTCTGAAACTGCCCAGATCTCTGATCTGGCGCGCAGTTTCGACGCAAAGATTCCCCGGCTTCAGCCGGACTGGAATCTACTGCTCTGAAACTGCCCAGATCGCCTCCTGGTACACTCTGCGGTCCGGCGCGGGCGCCGGCTTCTACGCGATTGATAATTATTTTTACGAGCTTATTTATGACTTATTTTCTGCCATTCGGGAACCCCTGTGGGCCTCTCGCCCGGTGCTGTTCCCTCCTGACAATGCTTATTATACGCAGGTTATTCCATAATGTGAAATACATGGATTTTATATTATCCATAATCTTTAGGCTATGCATAAGTCACCTCCAGTTCATCACCTTCGCTCCGTCGAAATGTTTGCAGCAATCCGCATTGCATTATTTCAGCAGACGCCCCTGCCCACCAGAGCCTCCGCAATTGAAGTCCCCTGCCGCCAGAGCAAAAAAAAGAGCACCTTTCGAAAATGTCTTTCAAAAAGTGCTCTAAGTGCTGTTAAGTAATTGCGCTATTGAATTTTGCTGACGCAGCCATCGTCAATCGCTATCAGACAGGTGTGGGCAGCAATTCGCTGTCATTTTACTGTCATCTGCAGATCAATTGTTAAATATGACACAGTTTTGCTCCCGAAATCAGGGGATGAAAACCGGTGTAACCCTCCGCCTAATAAAGCTTCGCTCCGGCAGGAACAGCGTCGCTGATCATCATGAGGTTCAGCCGTTCTTCGCCTTCTTCGGAGTGAACTGCGGAAAGGAGCATGCCGCAGGAGTCGATGCCCATCATCTTTCTCGGTGGGAGATTTGTGATGGCGATCAGGGTCTTGCCCACCAGCTCTTCCGGTTCATAATACTTGTGAATGCCGCTCAGGATGATGCGGTCCGTGCCGGTTCCGTCATCCAGAGTGAACTTCAGAAGCTTGTCGCTCTTCTTCACGGCTTCGCAGTCCTTTACCTTTACGGCCCGGAAGTCTGACTTGCTGAAAGTCTCAAAATCCACAGCCTCTTCGAAGAGGGGCTCGATCTCTACCTTGGAGAAGTCGATCTTTGCTGCTGCTTCGTTGTGGGCTTCGTTCTTCTTTGCTCCGCCGTCCAGACTCTTCATGGTCGGGAACAGGAGCACGTCCCGGATGGCCGCACTGTCTGTGAGGAGCATAACCATACGGTCGATGCCGAAGCCGATGCCGCCCGTCGGAGGCATGCCGATTTCCAGAGCGTTCAGGAAGTCTTCGTCTGTGTGCTGGGCTTCATCATCACCGGCAGCAAACTGTTCTTCCTGTGCGCGGAAGCGCTCTCTCTGATCGATCGGGTCATTGAGCTCGGAGTACGCATTTGCAAGCTCCCAGCCGTTCATGTAAAATTCGAACCGTTCTGTGTATTCCGGATCCTCCGGCTTTCTCTTTGTCAGCGGTGAAATTTCCACCGGGTGATCCATGATGAAGGTCGGCTGGATCAGGTTGTCCTCTACAAATTCGTCAAAGAAGAGGTTCAGGATATCCCCTCTCTTGTGGCGTTCCTCGTATTCTACGTTATGTTCCTTTGCGGCGGCTCTTGCTTCTTCAACAGTCTCGATCTTGCTGAAGTCCACGCCGCTGTACTTCTTAACCGCATCGATCATGGTGATCTTTTCAAACGGCTTGGACAGGTCGATGACCTTGTCGCCGTACTGGAGCACCAGAGAGCCGCATACTGTCTGGGCAAGGTGGCGGTACAGGTTTTCTGTAAGCTCCATCATGCCGTGATAGTCGGTGTATGCCTGATAGAGCTCCATCAGCGTAAATTCCGGATTGTGGCGGGTGTCTACGCCTTCGTTACGGAAAACTCTTCCGATTTCGTAAACCTTTTCCAGTCCCCCTACGATGAGACGCTTCAGGTAAAGCTCCAGAGAGATTCTCAGCTTCAGCTCCTCGTCCAGCGCGTTGAAGTGTGTATAGAACGGTCTTGCTGCAGCACCGCCGGCATTGGATACCAGCATCGGTGTTTCCACCTCCAGGAAACCCTGGCCGTTCAGATAATTACGGATTTCAGCAATAATCTTTGAACGCTTGATAAAGGTATCCTTTACATCCTCGTTCATAATCAGGTCCACATAGCGCTGACGGTAACGCATATCTGTATTTGTCAGGCCGTGGTACTTTTCCGGAAGGATCTGAAGGCTCTTTGCCAGCAGAGTCACCTCCGCTGCATGGATGGAAATTTCCCCGGTCTTTGTCTTGAAAACTTCGCCCCGGATGCCTACGATATCTCCGATATCCAGCTTCTTGAAGTCCTTGTACGGTTCCTCTCCCAGAACATCCTTTGTAACATAAGCCTGAATTCTGCCCTGCAGATCCTGCACGTGGCAGAAAGAGGCCTTGCCCATGACACGCTTTGACATGAGACGGCCTGCTACAGTAACCGTCTTTCCTTCCATTTCGGCATATTTTTCCTCATCCTTCAGCTCCATGCTGTGGTGAGTCACATCGTACTTCATGATCTGGAACGGGTCTCTGCCTTCCGCCTGCAGCTGAGCCAGCTTTTCTCTTCTGATCTTTCTCTGTTCGCCCAGTTCCTTTTCTGTCGGCGCAGCAGCCTCCTGCACCTGTTCCTTCTTGTTTTCTTCGCTCATTTTCATCTCCTGTATACATAAATTCAGGACGGATCAGGATCCGCCCTGTCGCCTTCTATCTTGAAATTTCGAGGATCTTCAGACGTACAATGCCGTCCGGAATTTCGATTTCAACCTCTTCGTCAAGGCTCTTTGTCATCAGTCCCCGTCCGATGGCGGATTCGTTTGAAATCATGCCGTTCAGCGGATCGGATTCGTTGGAGCCCACGATCTTGTAGGTTTCCTCCAGACCGTCATCCAGGTATCTCACCCTTACCGTATGGCCCAGGTTTACCTTGTCAGAGCTGATTTCGGATTCGTCCAGAACTCTGGCGTTGCGGATCATGGCTTCCAGCTTGAGAATCCTTTCCTCCAGCTCTGCCTGTTCATTTTTTGCTGCATCGTATTCGGCATTTTCAGAAAGGTCTCCGTATGAGATAGCTTCCTTCAGACGTTCCGCAACCTCAAGTCTTCTGACTGCAGTAAGCTCTTCGTGCTCCGCAACTAATTTGTCATACCCCTCCTGGGTAACGATCATTTCTTCTTTCGCCATTTCGGTACCTCTTCCTTTCTATATTTCCTCGAGCCGCTGCAGAGCCTCAAAAATCTCCTCCGCGCTCTCCATCTCATTGATGGTTCTCCTCAGAGCCACAGCTCCCCGCATGCCCTTGATATACCAGCCGATGTGCTTTCGCATCAGCCTTACTGCCGCATATTCGCCCTTTTCTTCCAGCATCAGCCGGAAATGCTTCCGGACCACGCCGATCCGCTCCGCCTTATCAGGAATGTAATCCTCTCCCCGAATCAGCGAATGAAAAATCCACGGATTTCCCAGGGCGCCCCGGGCCACCATGACGGCATCGCAGCCGGTCTGCTCAAACATGGACCGACAGCTTTCCACATCAAAAATGTCCCCGTTTCCGATGACAGGAATCTTCACGGCTTCCTTGACCGCCCGAATCACCGACCGGTCCGCCGTTCCGCTGTACATCTGGGCGCGGGTGCGACCGTGAACACAGATGGCGGCCGCTCCTGCGGCCTCAATGCGCTTCGCGTTTTCCACTGCATTGATGCAGGTTTCGTCCCAGCCGGTGCGGATCTTCACCGTCACCGGTTTTTTTGCCCTGCGGACAACCGCCTCCACAACAGCAGAAATCCGCTCCGGGTCCCGGAGCAGCGCAGAACCGTCGCCGCCCTTGACCACCTTTGGAACAGGACAGCCCATATTGATGTCGATCATGCAGTTTTTCCGCCGGGACAGAGCATCTGCCGCATAGCCCATGGTCTCCGGATCGGAGCCAAAGAGCTGATACACCACAGGCAGCTCATCCTCATAGATGGTCAGCAGCTTTTCCGTGACCTTGTCGTTATAATACAGACCCTTGGCGCTGATCATCTCCGAATACACGGCGCCGGCGCCGAAGCTGCGGCAGATCCGCCGGAAGGGCGCATCCGTGATTCCCGCTAAAGGAGCAAGAAAGAAGGGGTTTTCAAAGACAATCCCTCCGATCTCCACCTGTCCGGGAAGCTCTGCTGCGGCTGCAGCAGCCGTCTGTTCGTTTACTGTTTCAGAATTCATTATTCCTCCGCCCGCATTTCGATGTGTTCGCGGCTGGAATTATTTCTGTTTCCGAAGTTGTTCTTGTTCTTTTCATATATGATGGCAAGACCTTCCAGCGTCAGAAGCCGATCCACATGGTCGATGGACTTGACGCCGTGGGAGATCATGGTTGCAAGACCGCCGGTAGCCACCACGGTCATCTTGTCCGGATCCCCTCCGGTCATGGCATGATATTCTTCCTTCATCTTGCGGATAATGTAGTCAGCAACTCCCATATGGCCGTACACAAGGCCGGACTGCATACTTTCGATGGTGTTTCTGCAGATGGCATGGCCCGGGTCCACCAGCTCTACGCGGGGAAGCTTTGCTGTCTTTTCAAAGAGAGCATCGGAAGAAATCTTGATGCCGGGAGCAATGGTTCCCCCCAGATACTCGCACTTCTCTGAAATGCAGCAGAAGGTGGTGGCTGTACCGAAATCGATGACGATCAGCGGGCCGCCGTACTTCTGGTACGCAGCCACGGCATTTACGATACGGTCTGCCCCGACCTGCTTCGGGTTGTCATACTTGATGACCATGCCCGTCTTGATTCCGGGACCTACTTCAATGGCCCGGATATTGAAATACTTGATGGAAAGATGCTGAAGTGTGTAGGAAATGGACGGTACTACCGTCGAGATAATCACATCCTTTACGTCTGCCGTATTCAGATTATGATACTTGAACAGCTGGTTGATCAGCATACCGTATTCGTCGGCGCTCTTGTCCTTGTCGGTCTCCATCCGCCAGTTCTGAATCAGTTTCTTTCCCTTGAATACTCCCAGTACGATGTTAGTGTTTCCTACATCAAATGCCAGTAACATATTTGTCCTCCTTACCTGACAGCCTGCGGGGCGCAGCCCCTCCGGACCGGGGCAGAAAAAAGTTTCCGCGCCGCAGTCCCATGCCTTAAGGTAGCTCGATAGTGTTAGATAATTAGATAAAGTATTTGATTAGTTATTATTATTGTTGTTGTTTTCGCTGCCGTCTGCGTTACCCCTTTCTTCAGGCTTTTCAGCGGCGTTTCCTTCCCTGCGGTTCTCAAAGACGATCTCCTCCGGCCGGAGATTCTCCAGGCGCTTCAGAAATTCGTCCTGTTTTTTTACCTCGTCCTCCAGCTTTTTGATCGCCTCTGCCTCTTCCTGCTCTGCAATGGCGCGCTGGCGGGCGATGCGCTCTTCCTTCTCTGCCTCTGCAGATCTGGTTTCGCTGATAATCTCTTCCTTTGTCTTTTCGCCGGTATAAAGCTGTTCGAACTGCTCTGCATTGAGGGTTTCAATCTCCAGAAGCGTCTCTGCCACCAGCTGAAGTTTATCCATGTTTTCCTTCAGGAGCTCTTCAGCCCTTGCGTACGCATGGTCGATAAGCTTCTTTACTTCCTCGTCAATGAGCGCCGCAGTTGCTTCGGAGAAGTTCTTCTTTGAGGTGAAGTCCTTGCCCAGGAACACTTCATCGGAATCACTGTAGTTTACAGTGCCCAGACGCTCGCTCATACCGTACTTTGCCACCATGCTGCGGGCGATGGAAGTTGCCCGTTCGATGTCATTGCTTGCGCCGGTGCTGATGTCATCCAGCACAAGAGCCTCGGCCACACGTCCCCCAAGCAGATGAACCAGAGAGCTTTCCATGCGCTTCTTTGACTCGAAGGAACGGTCTTCCTTCGGAAGGAACATGGTCATGCCTCCTGCCATGCCTCTCGGAACGATGGTCACCTGGTGAACCGGATCGGAATCCGGCAGGTTGCGGATCAGCACTGCGTGACCTGCTTCGTGGTAGGCCGTAAGCCTGCGCTCTGTCTCCGTCACGGTGCGGCTCTTCTTTGCCGGACCTGCCATAACCTTTGTGATGGCCTCTTCGATTTCTTCCATTGTAATGCTCTTTCCTTCCCGCCTTGCGGTCAGAAGAGCAGCTTCGTTCAGAACATTTTCGATGTCCGCCGGTGAAAATCCCGGCGTCATCCGCGCCAGAACATCCGGCCGTACAGTTTCATCCAGCGGCTTGTTGGCAGAATGCACCCGGAAGATCTCTTCTCTGCCTGCCACATCCGGCAGCCCGATAACGATCTGACGGTCAAATCTGCCCGGTCTCAGCAGGGCCGGGTCCAGAACATCCGGACGGTTGGTGGCTGCAAAGACAATGACGCCTTCGTTCAGACCAAATCCATCCATTTCCACCAGCATCTGGTTCAGCGTCTGTTCTCTTTCATCGTGACCGCCTCCGAGGCCTGCACCTCTTCTGCGGCCCACCGCATCGATTTCATCGATAAAAATAATGCTCGGCGCGTTCTTTTTTGCCTGCTCAAACAGGTCTCTTACACGGGATGCACCTACACCTACGAACATTTCCACAAAGTCGGAACCGGAAATGCTGTAAAACGGCACCCCCGCCTCCCCGGAAACAGCCTTGGTCACATAGGTTTTACCGGTGCCCGGAGGCCCCACCAGAAGAACCCCCTTCGGGATCCGCGCTCCCAGGGCCGTGTATTTCTTAGGCTTTTTCAGGAAGTCTACGATTTCCTGAAGCTCTTCCTTTTCTTCCTTCAGTCCGGCAACATCGTCAAAGGTCACCTTTTTGCCGTCATCCTTGTAAAGCTTCGCCTTGCTTCTGCCAAAGGACATGGCCTTGCCGCCTCCCTGGGCGGAGTTCATAAAGAACACCCAGATTACAACAAAAATCACGATGGTGAGAAGGTACGGCAGCATGGATACATACCACGGAGTAACCCGCGGCTCTTCGCTTGTAACCACCAGAGTGCCTTCCTCCACCTGCGGCATGATAAACTCTGAGTTCACCGACATAAGCTGAATGCTGGACGGTGCGTACGCATGGATCTTATCTCCGTTTTTCAGTGTGCCTTCCATGCTCGTATCTATTAAAGTGAGTTCCTTGACGTTCCCCTTCTGGAGCTCCGTAACGAACTCGGAAAATTCAACTTCCTGAACTTCCTGCTCCGCCTGCGTGGATGTGTACATATATGCCATGGTGATGACACCCACAAAAATAATGGCGTAAACGAGCAGCGTTCTGTACCACTTGCTCTTCAATACCTGACCTCCCTTTTGATCGTTATTTTCATATGGATACAAAAACCCAGTATGTTTTGTATTTTAACACAGAGGATTTTAAGATTCAATAGAAAGAATCCGCTTCGTATCCTCCCGGACCGCACATTCCTCAGACACCTCTTTGCCTGCAAGAATCACGTGATTTTCCCACACTAAAAGAACCGTTTCATCCCTCAGATGGCGTGGAATTTTCCGGTCCGTAAAGAAATCCTGAAGCTTCTTTGAACCCTTCATGCCCCGGGGCCGGATTCTGTCCCCTGCTCTTCGGAAACGAAAGACCGGAAACGGCTTTTCCAGCAGGCGGTCATAATCTAAAAACACCTCCCCGGAATTTCTTTCCCAAAGTCCGCCGCCTCCCGGCGGCACCAGCAGCTGCAGTTTCAGCACATGGTTTCCAACCTGAACCACAGCCCTTCCTTCCCTCTCCAGAGCCTCTGCAGGAAGGGGAACCGGCACAGATATCCCCGCCTCAGGCTCCTGATCCCCGCCGCAGGCCCCCCGGGCATTGCTGTTTGTGCGCCGCACAAACCACAGCTTTCCGTAGGAATGCCGCACAATATAACCGTCCGACAGATCCGTCTGCCTTGCTTCCTGAGACGGGTCCGCCAGCGCCATCAGGGCATCCAGATGCAGGGCGCTCATGTTCTGCTCCATGCCTGCCCGCCGGGCGCAGGCCAGAAGCACCCGCTTGGCCACTGCAGGATGAAGCTCCGAAAACCCCGCAAGCAGCAGGCTGTTTTCACTGGAATTCCACCGTCCTGCCGTGGAACCCCTTTCCGGTGCCTCACTTTTTTCGTCTATTAACGATGCACGATTTTCCTCCCCAGAGCCGATTCTGTTCTCTTCGTTTCGGAGAAACGCCTCCGCCTCCTCCATCAGAAAGGAATCATCCTCCCTGGCCTGGTCGCCAAGCCGCACCAGAGCCGATGTGATATTTGGGTTAAACTCCCGTTCCATCAGGGGCAGAAGGCGGAGCCGGATCTTATTTCTCGTGTAGATTTCCTGACTGTTGGTGCTGTCGATTCTGGGCTGCAGCCCCGCCCCTGCGCAGTAAGCCTCAATCTCTGCCCGGGACAGAGCAAGGACCGGCCGGATCACCCGTCCGTCCTCCCGGACCGGATCGATTCCCCGCAGGCCCCGCAGGCCGGTGCCCCGCATAATGCGCATCAGCACGGTTTCCGCCTGATCGTTGCGGTTGTGGGCAACCGCAATCCGGGCCGCCCCTTTTTCCTGCCGCACCTGCTCAAAGGCCTGATACCGCAGCCGGCGGCCCGCAGCCTCCGTTCCTTCCCCCGTTTCCTCTGCAATGCGTTTTACGTCGTACCGGAAAACCCGAATCTCCGCCCCCATCCTGCGGGCAAGCTCCGCAGCATAGGCTTCGTCCCCGTCGCTTTCCGCTCCCCGCAGGCAGTGATTGATATGAACTGCCGTTATATCGCCGATCTGCAATGAATCCTTCAGCATGCAGAGTGCATGGAAGAGACATACAGAATCCGGTCCCCCCGAAAGTCCTGCAACGATCCCGTCCCCGGGACGGATCATATGATGCGTTTTTATGGTTTTCCGTATTTTTTCCAGAATAAGCTCCTGTGCTTCCATATACGAAACCTCTTTTCTCTGTCTTTTCCGGGCAGGGCCCGGCATTTTTTCATACTTTGTGGAAGAACCTGTCTTTTTTTGTCGTCAGGAATCGGCGCAGCCGGTGAATGATTCCCTGTACAATAGTTGTATCAATAATAAAAAGGAGGCTCTCATGTTTTTCAAGCGTAAGTTACTGCCGGAAAAACCCACACTGTTCGGGGTCATCACGGGGGCATCCGGTCTGCCGAAGAACATCGGTGTTTCCGGTGACAGCTATATGTGCAGGAGACTTCCGGGTGCGAGATTTGCCGTGGCGGTTGCAGACGGCATGGGCACCGGCGCCCGTGCTGCGGAATGCAGCAGCTTTACACTGGACAGCCTTTATCATCTGCTCCGGGTTGGCCTGGATTACGATACGATTCTGCGAAGTCTCAACGAAGCCATCACCGTCCACTCTCAGGAGGAAAGCTTTTCCACGCTGGATTTAGCCATCTTTGATCTGAATGAAGGAATCTGCCACATGTACAAATCCGGTGCGGCCCCTACCATTGTAGAACGAAGAGGGGAGACCGGACTGATCCGCCTCCCCTGTGCTCCTATGGGGATCCTGGATCGTCCCACATATCGTCATATTTCTTTTGAATTTGAACACGGAGACCGTTACTTCTTTATGACCGACGGCGTCAGCGAGGCCATTCCTCCGGACGACAACCTGAGCTGGGCGTGCCGTCTGCTGCTGGAATACCCGGACGAGCGTCCCCGCCCTATGGCAGAGCGCATCATCTGGGGGGCCACCCTCCGCTACGGGCAGGAGGAACGGGATGATATGACCGTGGTGGGCCTGGAAATCATCTGATTCCACGGCCCGGCAGCTCCCGCTGCCCAAAGGCTCCGCAGCTTAAGCGATTCCAAAGATCCGCTTTGCCGTATCCATGGTGGCGGCTGCCACCTCCTCCACGGTAATGCCCTTCATTTCCGCAATCTTTGCTGCCGTATATTCCACAAGGGAAGGATCGTTCCGCTTTCCCCTGAAAGGTTCCGGAGTCAGATACGGAGAATCGGTCTCCACGCACATGCGGTCCAACGGAATGGTTTCGATGATGGCCTTTGCCTTCCGGTTCTTTCCGTAGGTCACGGGCCCTGCGATGGAGAAGAAGCAGTTTTCCTCCTTCAGCAGCTGTCTTGCCATTTCCGCACTGCCGGAATAGCAGTGGAAAAGCACCTTTGTTTTTTCAAAGGCCTGCTCCTCCTTAAGAATCCGCACCACATCCCCGTGGGCCTCCCGGTCGTGGATAATAATCGGCTTGTTCAGGCGGATGGCCATGCGGATCTGTCTGCGGAACCAGAACTGCTGCACATCCTTTGTGGTGGTTTTCCAGTAATAGTCCAGACCGATTTCGCCGATGGCCACCACCTTCGGATCTGCTGCCAGCTCTTCGATCTGCGCCAGAAGACCTTCGTTGAGATACCGGGTTTCCTGCGGATAGTATCCCACCGCTGCATAAATCCAATCGTACTTTCTTGCCAGTTCCACAGCTCCTGCGGATGTTTCAATATCCACCCCGGGATTCAGTATCAGCGAGACCTTGTTTCTGTGAATCCGTTCCAGAAGCTGATCCCGGTCCTCGTCAAACTCCTTGACATCCATATGTGCATGAGAATCAAAAAGCATATTTTTTCCTTCCTTCTCCGTAATATTAAAGAAAGGAGCCGCATCCTTTCATAATTCTATGAAACTTTGTCAGCCCCTCTGATTCCTTTTCTTTCCTGTCTTCGGCTACTTCACCGCACCGCCGGACGGTGCATCGGTAGTTACAAATTCCAGCTTTTCGCCGTTGTCTGCAAAGAGGATCATGCCTTCGGAGGTTTCCCCTCTGAGCTTTGCAGGCTTCAGGTTTGCCACAACGACCACGTGCTTTCCAACCATATCCTCCGGTGTGTAGAAGGATGCGACGCCGGAAACGATCTGGCGAACTTCATCCCCAAGCTTAACCTGTGAGATGAGCAGCTTGTCTGCCTTCGGGTGCTTTTTGCACTCGATAATCTCGCCTACCTTTAATTCAACCTTGTTGAAATCGTCAATGGTAATCGGTTCCTTTGCAGGAGCACCTGCAGCCGCAGGTGTCTGGCCTGCGTCCTTTGCAGCCTTTGCCTTTGCCTTTGCCATCTGCTCTGCAGTCATGGCCTCCAGCTCTTTGATTTCCTTTTCGATGTCCAGTCTCGGGAAAATCGGCGCTCCCTTGTGCACCTGCTTTCCTGCCATCTGGTCAAAGCGTTCTGTATCCGCCCATGCAAACTCGTCTGCCTTCACCCCGATCTGCTGGCAGATTTTCTCGGAGGTGTTGTGCAGGAACGGGCTGATGAGGATCTGAATGATCTTGATGGCTTCTGCCAGGTGATGCAGCACCGTATCCAGACGGTCCTTTGCTTCCGGGTCCTTTGCCAGAACCCACGGAGTTGTCTCGTCGATGTATTTGTTTGTGCGGCGGATAAACTTCCAGATTTCTTCCAGTGCCAGATTGAAGGCGAAGCGGTCCATGTACTCTTCCACCCGGCCTGCCGTGGTGGTGCCCATGCGGATCAGGTCCTCATCCGGTCCCTGGTCGCCGTGCGGAGCCGGCACCGTACCGCCGTTGTACTGCTCGATCATTGCCACGGTTCTGCTCACCAGGTTGCCCAGGTCATTGGCAAGGTCGTAATTCAGGCGGTTCAGCATGACTTCATTTGTGTAGAGTCCATCCTGGCCGAAGGCGTATTCTCTCAGCAGGAAGTACTTCAGGGCATCGATGCCGTAGCGCTCGATGAGCTTTACCGGGTCCACAACGTTGCCTCTGGACTTGGACATTTTGCCCCCTTCCAGAAGAATCCATCCGTGACCCAGTACATGCTGCGGAACAGGAAGCTCCAGGGACATGAGGATTGCCGGCCAGATAATGGAATGGAAGCGGACGATTTCCTTGCCTACCAGGTTGATGCCCGGCCAGTATTTGTCCGTCAGGTCCGTGGTTTCCGGATAGCCCAGGGCAGTGATATAGTTTGTCAGAGCGTCAAGCCACACATAGATGACGTGCTTTTCGTCGATGGGAACCTGGATACCCCAGTCAAAGGTGGAACGGGAAATGCACAGGTCCTCCAGTCCCTGCTTTACGAAGTTGATCATTTCATTGCGGCTGGATTCCGGCTTGAGGAAGTCCGGGCTTTCCAGAAGCTCCAAAACCCGGTCCTGATACTTGGAAAGTCTGAAGAAATATGCCTCTTCCTTTGCCTTTTCCACCGGTCTTCCGCAGTCCGGGCACTTTCCGTCCACTGCCTGAACCTCTGTCCAGAAGGATTCGCACGGCGTGCAGTAAAGGCCCTCGTACTCGCTCTTGTAGATATCCCCTTTGGCGTGCATCTTCATAAAGATGTCCTGCACCCGCTTCACATGTCTCGGCTCTGTGGTGCGGATGAAATCGTCATAGGAGATTTCCATGGTGTTCCAGAGCTTCTGAATCCGTCCCACCACCTCGTCTACATATTCCTGGGGAGTCACACCGTTCTGCTCTGCGATCTTCTGGATCTTCTGTCCGTGCTCGTCGGTGCCTGTCAGGAACCGGACATCATAGCCGGTGGCGCGCTTGAATCTTGCCATGGCGTCTGCCATAACGGTGCAGTAGGTATGTCCGATGTGAAGATCGGCGCTCGGATAGTAGATCGGTGTGGTTATATAAAATGTTTTCTTGTCTTCTGACATAAAACCTCAGCTCCTTTCTGCGCAGCTGCGCAGTCTATATTCTGTGATTCGGTTATATTGACTGTTTATGCCCGGACTCTGCGCATGCTGCGCTGTCCTCCTCCGGTACAAAAACGAGATTGTATGCCACGGATGCAATAATGACGACGGCCCCGATCAGGGCAAAGAAGCCCGGAAGCTCTCCCAGAAAGATTGCCACCCACAGGGGGTTGAACAGAGCTTCAAAAAAGCCGATCAGGGATGCGCTGACGGGATCCACCCGCTGCAGCCCTCTGCCGAAGGTGTAATATGCCATGCCGATCTGAACCACGCCCAGAGCCAGAATGGCAGCTGCGATCTTCCAGTCAAAGGCCACAGGGAAGTATTCTGAAAACGGCATGGTCACCAGGAAAATCCCGAAAGAGATCAGGCATGCAAGGCGAAGGGAATCGTCATTGCTGGACTCCGGACGGGAGTTGAAAAAGAACACCCCGGCATAGGTAACCCCTGACAGAATCGCCAATACGTTTCCGATCATGTGCCCCAGATCCAGCTGGTCGCAGAAAAACAGCACGATTCCGGTAAAAGCAGCAAGCACAACGCCCACCTGCTTTACAGAAGGCATCCGTTTCTTCTCGATACAGCTGATAATCAGCACAAAGACCGGTGCAGTATACTGCAGGACGATGGTATTGGCTGCTGTGGTCAGTTTATTTGCAGCCGCAAACAGCGTGGTGGTCATGGCGATGCACACGGCAGTCAGCACAATAAACCGATTGAACCGGATCCGCATGGTCCGGTTCAGAAGGCAGACAAAAAAGAATGCGATGATGCACCGGATCCCGTTGATCATAATGGGGTTCCAGGGAATCACTTTCATAAGGATTCCCCCGGTGGACCACATCAGTGCTGCAGAAAAAATAAGAAGGCAGCCTTTTGTCCTTTCGTTCATGTTATCTTCTTAATTGCTCCTCCCTTTGCAAAGCGTCTATGCTTCTGTGATTTCGGCAGTTTCCTTGATCACAGCAACCGCCTTTACCAGACGGAGGTCTGCAGTCAGAGCGCTGACATGATCCGGACCCAGCTTTTCCCTGATATCTTCCGGTGTGGTGTTGAACTGCTGTGCCATGAGGTTCACACGATCCTCAATATCCTGTTCTGTGATTTCCACATTTTCTGTCTGGGCGATGGCTTCCAGTACGAGACGGGCCTTGATGCCGTGTTCTGCCTTGCCCTTCAGGCTGTCGCCCAGCTTTTCTTCTGTAAGTCCCGTTGCCTGGAAGTACTGCGCAGGGTCGATGCCTCTCTGTCTCATGCCCATCTTCCACTCTTCCACAAGATTCTTTGTTTCTTCAAGGATCTCTTCTTCCGGCACCTCCACGTCAGAGTCTGCCACAACAGCAGAGATCAGGGCCCCTTCCAGCTCGATTTCGTTCTGGGTAGCCTTCTGGTTTTCCAGCTTTCCTCTCAGATCCTTTCTCACATTGTCGTCCAGCTCAGGAACGTGAACCTCTTCAATCTTGTTGATCCTGCACTTGAATAATGCAGGCTTGCCGGCCAGATCCGGTGCGCCGTAATCCTCAGGGAATGCAACGTTTACATCCACCTCATCCCCGAGGGCTCCGCCCACAAGCTGTTCCTCAAAGCCCGGAATAAAGGTGTTGGAACCGATTTCCAGCGGGTAATCATTTCCGGAGCCGCCCTGGAAGGTTTCTCCGTCAATATAACCGGTAAAGTCGATGGTGGCAACATCTCCCATCTTTACGGCTCTGTCCTTTATTTCAATTCTCTGGGCAAAGACTCTTGCCTGCTGGTCATATAAGCGTTCCAGTTCTTCATCCGTTACTGCAGAAGAAGGACGCTTTGCCTTCAGACCCTTGTACTGACCCAGTACTACCTTGAATTTTGATTCATTTGCCATTTCTTTTCATTCCTCCTGAATTTTGTTTTTTCTTTTTTAATAAATTGTAAATTAATATTTCAATCCTTTTTTCCATCCCTTTGCAGCCGCCTGGCGGCTGATCTTTCCAAAAACGAGAAAAACAGCCGATGGCCGCGGCTGTTCTTCTGGGGACGGGATAGGAAAATATTCCGTCGAGTTATATGTTAAGAGTGAGTGAATATGCTTTTCTTCTTGCGGGGGTCGTCCACGACCTCCTGACAGTAACCATTATACGGGTTTTTTTCAATTCGTACATGGTACAAAAAGGTTACTTCTATAATCTTTTACCTTTTTGTGATCTTCCGGTATGCCGCAATGGCATCCGCTTTTTTATTCACTCCCAGCTTCTCATATGCAGCCGCTGTATGTTTTTTTACCGTTGACATGGAAACAAAAAGCATCTTTCCGATGGCTTCTGCCGTAAAGCCGTCGCACACCAGATCCATGACCTCGCACTCCCGCTTGGTCAGATGGTTCACCGGTTTCTTTTTCTGCCGGAAGATCTCTTTTGATTCCATATATTTTTCTGCCAGCTCCTGGACCTTTTTTGCTGCGGGGACATCGGTGACCTCGAGAATCGTAATGATTTCGTTGGTGTTTTCGGCCAGAGTCACATAGCAGCCGTCCTTTTCGGCCATGGCCAAAGCCTCCTTCATGAGCTCCGCCGCCTCGTTCACACCCCGCAGATGGTAGGTGGAAATGGACTGGTAGACCTTTGCGATCATTACGCCGATGAGGTTCTGCCGGAGGCTGTAGATTTCCTCCATCTTGTGGCTGATGCTCTGCAGCTTTTCGTAATCCCCCCGCTCACAGGCGATCTTTCCCATGATGAGAAATGCCGTGTCTCTGGCAGGCGCCATGAGCTTTGCGTGGTCCAGATCCTCCTCTAAAAGCCACCGCGGAATCATATCGGACTTTCCCATGTAGCTGAATACATAGCCTAAGATAAACTCATAGCAGGCGGTCATGGCCTGACTGCCGTCCCGCTCCACTTCCTCCATCATCCGCAGAAGGATTTCATTGACTTCTCTCGGTTTTCCGGAAAACAGGGCCATGCGCAGCAGCAGGAAGGAGGCGGAAAGGATGATCCCGCTCTGATTCTTTGTCTGGGCTTTGTATACAGCCTTGTATGCGGTCATTTCTGCAATTTCAAAATTGCCCTGCATGTATTCGTACTCTGCCCGGATCAGGTACTCAAAGCCTGCGCCGCAGCCGTTGGCAATATGGTTGAAGATCCAGAACCGTTCCTCCACCAGTTCCACAATCTCCTTCATATCCCCCGGTTCCTTGTGGTACAGGAACATGGTCAGGGGCACCCCGAAGGTGATCACAACATCGGAATTGAAGATCCGGGAGGTTTCGCCGTCAAAGTAGTTGTTGGCGCGCTCATAGCACTCGAACATCCGGTGGATGTCATTGAAGGCGGCGATGCTCTCAATAAGTGCGATCTCTCCCAGAATCTGGTGCCGGTCCTCCAGATTCCGCACTTTTTCGTAATAGGATTTTGCTTCCGCAAGGAGCTGCATGCCTTCTTTCACATCGATGATGGTGCTGTACGAATAGATGTACGTCAGGTATGCCACAGGATTGGAATACCGTTCGAACATGCTCATGCGGTCAAAGGCCTGCCGGATGACATTCGGAGCCATGCTCATAAGCTTCACGGCGTTGGGCTCCGACATGATCTCTAAAATCCTCCGGTTATCCTCGCAGAGGGTATACGCCCGGATGGCGTTGATGGTATCTCCCACAGCTAAATGCCAGTCCCCCTGAAGCTCAAATATGTGCTTTTCATCGATATTGGACTTGGAGAATTCCTGGGTGAGGAATTCCGTCAGAATGGCATGAAAGCTGTAATTTCTGCTTTTTTCGTCATACTTTGTGAAGCAGTTGGACTCATACATCCGCTTGATGATAGAACGGATGTTTCTGTCCTTTGTAATGAATTCGGCCTGGTCCAGTGTAAAGGAGCCTACCTTTGAAAGAATCAGCAGTGAGAGCTTGGTCTGATCGTTCAGTCCGTCATAAAAGGCTGTCCGGATCAGCTCAGCCCCGCTGCCCATGCTCTGAAGGCTCTGCCCGTTCATGAAGTGCATAAGAGCCAGATACAGGCCGGATGCCCAGCCCTTTGTCTTTTCATAGAGAATTTCCACATCCGACTCCGGCAGAGGCGCATCGTTGAGTATAAAGAAATCCTCACACTCGACCTTGGAAAATTCAAAGTTCCGTGAAGTCACGCACTTCGCCTTTCCCGCCTTCACCAGCTGCTCGGCATTGGCAAGGGGCTCCGTTCTTGAGATCATGACAAAATGCAGCATGCTGATATTTGCAGCAGCAATCTTTTCCACCAGGCCCTTGAGCATCTCGCTTCTGCAGAACTGCACATCGTCCAGCACCACCACGGTCTCTGTTTCCATGGCAGCCACGATGGCGTGAATCAGGCGTTCCATATCCCGCCTGGTCTGCGGGATTCCGTATTTTCTCATGCTCTGACCCAGCTGGACGTTGGTCTGCTCGATGGTTTTGCAGAACCGGACCCACAGCCAGATATCCTCCGTCACCTGTTTTTCAAAGGAAAACCATATGCACTTGATTTTTCTTCTTTTTCGCAGAAATTCCCGGACAGCGGTTGTCTTGCCTGATCCCATGTCCGATACTACAAAAAACAGCGGTGTGGTAAAGATTCCCTCCAGCTTCCGTTTGATGTGCCCCCGGTGAAGAATCTTCGGCTTCCGCAGGATTCCCAGATCCCCCCGGGTCTTTTCTCCCTGGGAGGATGGAATATCACGGATATCTGTGATTTCTGTCATCTTGATCATATCGTCAATCTGCTTCATTTTTCCGGCTCCCCGATTATTTCATCTTTTTCAGTGCCTCAATAATTCTGTCGCATGCCGTTCCGTCTCCATACGGATTTTCCGCATGGGCCATGGCCTCGTAGGCGTTCCGGTCTGTCAGCAGCTCCCGGGCCATGGCTGCAATGGTCTCCCGCTCCACGCCTGCCAGCTTTACGGTACCTGCTGCAAGAGCCTCAGGGCGTTCGGTTTCCTTCCGCACCACCAGCACCGGCTTTCCGAGAGACGGAGCCTCTTCCTGCATGCCGCCGGAATCGGTGATGATGAAATAGGACTTTGCCATAAGGTTTACAAAGGGCTGATAGCTGAGAGGATCGATCAGATGCACATTGCTGCAGCCGCTGAGAATCTTCCCTGCCGTTTCTCTTACCTTTGGATTGAGATGAACAGGATAGACAACCTCTACATCGTCAAATTCTTCTGCAATCTCCCGGATGGCAGAGAAGATGTTTTCCATGTACTCGCCCAGGTTTTCTCTCCGGTGACAGGTCACCGCTATGACTCTTTTATTTTCAAAGTCTATGCTTTTCAGTGTTTCATCTTCAAATTCGTATGGCTTGCCGGCAACCTCCAGCAGAGCGTCCACCACGGTATTGCCGGTGATTACGATATTTTCTTCGGATACGCCCTCCCGCACCAGATTATCCAGATTTCGCTCTGTAGGTGCAAAATGAACCGAGGCCATATGGCCGGTGAGGACCCGGTTCACTTCCTCCGGAAACGGCGAATACATATCATAGGTCCGCAGGCCTGCTTCCACATGTCCTACGGGAATCTTCTGATAGAACGCTGCCAGGGCAGCGGAAAAGGTGGTGCTTGTATCTCCGTGCACCAGAACAATATCCGGTTTTTCCTTTACCAGAACCTCTTCGATTCCTGTGAGAACATTTGCCGTGATCATAGCCAGGGTCTGGTTTGGCTTCATAATATTCAGGTCATAATCCGGTGTCAGCTCAAAGAGCTCCAGAACCTGATCCAGCATTTCCCGGTGCTGCGCTGTCACGCAGAGCACGGAATCGATTTCCGGATCTGCATTCAGCTTCTTTACCAGAGGCGCCATTTTTATTGCTTCGGGACGGGTCCCGAATACAGACATTACCTTCATTTATAATTGTTTCCTTTCCTGTTTTGCGGTTTTATTTCCCTGTATCATCCGGATTTTTCCGCGGACTCCGTCCGCTCTGCTGAAGAAGCTCCTCCGGAAGTCCTTCCTTCATAATATCCTTCATGGATGCGTGATCCGCCACAAAAACGCACACCAGCACAGCCGCCACCACCAGAAGGACAAGGGCCTGTACCCAGATCCGCTCCACCACCAGCGTGGCGATCATCCCCATAATGGCGCTGATGCAGTACATGATCAGCACGGTTCTCCGCTGACCGATGCCTGTGTTCATGATTCTGTGATGCAGATGACCTTTGTCTGCAGTCATAATCGGACATCCGTTGACCCACCGGCGGATAATGGCAAAGGCCGTATCAAAAATCGGCAGCCCCAGAACCAGAAACGGAACCAGAGTGGCGATCAGCGTGGCGCCCTTGGTGGAGCCGAAAATGGAGATCACCGCGATCATAAACCCGAGATACAGAGAGCCCCCGTCTCCCATAAAGATCTTTGCCGGATGGAAATTGTACGGCAGAAATCCCAGAGTGGCGCCTGTGACAGCAAGCATGGCAAGTCCCACATTGAACTGCCCGCTGAGCACGGCGCAGTATGCGATGCACGCAGAAGCGATGCATGATACACCCGCCGCAAGGCCGTCCAGCCCGTCGATGAGATTCACCGTATTGGTCAGCCCTGCGATCCAGATCACCGTGATAAAAAAGCTGACCACAGCAGGAAATGTGATATACGGTTCTCCGCTGAACCACGCCAGCCCTCCGAAAGGATTCTTGACGGTTTCAATCCGAACCCCTCCGAAAAACAGAACGGAAGCGCAGAGAATCTGCAGTGCAAATTTCAGCTTTGCCGGCATCCCCTTCAGGTCATCCACCACGCCGACGCCGTAGATCAGCGCCCCGCCGAACAGGATCACCAGAACCTTGGGATCGCTGTGAAGAAATACAGCAAGTCCCGTTTCTGCCGCAACAAACATGGCCAGTCCCCCGAAACGCGGTACGGGTCTGGAGTGCATCCTCCGCCCGTCCCTCGGCACGTCCACCGCCCCGATCCGGGGTGCGATCCGGATGGCCAGAGGCGTCACCGCCAGTGCAATGACAAACGTCAGAAGCACCATGAGAAAATACTTCATTCCTTACTCCTTTATCTCTATCCTTTCGATTGTCAGACCTGCTTCTGCCAGCATCTGCTGTGCGTATTCATCCGGATACCCGTCCTTGATGACAATGCGCTTTACCCCTGCATTGATCAGCATCTTCGCACAGAGAATACACGGCTGGTTGGTGCAGTACAGCGTACTGCCGTCGATGGAAACCCCAAGATAGGCAGCCTGCACGATGGCATTCTGCTCTGCGTGAATTCCCCTGCAAAGCTCGTGCCGTTCCCCGGAAGGAACCCCTAACTCGTCCCGGAGGCAGCCCCGGCTGCCGCAGTGCTCAATGCCGCTTGGAACACCGTTATATCCCGTAGCAAGAATCCGGTTGTCCTTTACAATCACAGCGCCGATCTGACGCCGCAGACAGGTGGACCGCTTCTTGGTCACCTCTGCGATTTCCATAAAATAATCGTCCCAGTCCGGCCGGCTCAGATGTTTTGTAATTTCACTCATAATGTTTTCCTCTTCAGAAGCCCGGGCCGGTCCACGGTCCCTGCGCCCTGCGCATCATCAGGTCTCTGTCAAAATATACCTCTGCCATATACAGTCCCTGGGGCGGCGCCGTGTGGCCCGCCTTCTGCCGGTCGCAGCCTGCAATGATTCCCGGCACAGACTCTGCGGGAATCCTTCCAAGCCCCACATCCGTCAGGGTGCCTGCAATGATTCTTACCATATTATACAGAAATCCGTCACCCGTCACCGAAATCCGGATCTCGGGGGACTCATTTCCGAAAGCATCACCGCCGCCGTCGCAGGAAACATGAATCCCGAAGATCTCCCGGACGGTAGTTTCCTGAGGATTGCTTCCCATGGCCATAAAGGCCTCAAAATCATGAGACCCCTGAAAAGCCGCCGCAGCCTTCGCCATGGCCGCAACATCCAGAGGCTTTTTTACGTGATAGCGGTAATTTCTCAAAAACACCGGCATGGAAGGGCTGTTGAAAATCCGGTAGACGTAGGTCTTTCCCACCGCGCTGAACCGGGCGTGAAAGTTCCCGGGCACCTCCTGTGCAGAAAGAATCCTGACAGGGCCTCCCTTCAGACGGCTTCCTGCAAGAATATCGTTGACCGCCTTTTTGATCCGCTCCGTGGGAATCCCGAAATCTCCGGAAAAGGTGGCGCACTGTCCCAGTGCATGAACCCCTGCATCCGTGCGGCCCGTTCCGTCAATCTGAACCGGCCCGCCGCAGACTCTGGAAAGAGCCTGTTCCAGCTGATCCTGAACCGTCCGTACCTCAGGCTGGGGCTGGCGCTGCCAGCCGGAAAAATCTGTGCCGTCGTATTCAATTTTCAGCAGAATATTGCGCATTTGCTTCATCCTTCCGAAAAATGCCTGTAATCGTTTGATAGTATATCATTTTCTTTTATGAGAATCAACAATTCCCATAATCCCGGGGAAATCCCCCGGCCGCTCCGCAGTCCACCCCCGCTGCTCAAAGAAAAAAGTCCGTAAAATAAGCAGTAAGTATGTTCAAAAAATACATGGGAAAGGGTTGCATTTTTAAAAACATGTGGTATCATTTTGTCCGATGTAAATCACTTAATGTAGAATATTCAATTTTGTATTGATCATTGCTTATGTCAATGATATACTGCTTGCAGAAGGAGAGAAAATGATGAACAGAAACAGCAGTGTCCATAACATTGTTACGGGAGCCCTCCTGGCGGCCCTTGTATTTGTTGCAACCTGCCTGAGCTTCCCCAACGGCGTTGGCGGTTATACCCATCTCGGAGATGCCATGATCGTCCTTGCGGTTATGTTTCTCGGCGGAAAGAGAGGCGCCGTGTCTGCCGGTCTTGGAGCCATGCTTGCGGACATCATTTTAGGATATGCCATGTGGGCGCCGGTGACCCTTGTTTCCAAGGCTGTCATGGCTCTGGTCATGGGAGGAATCCTCTGCCTGAAAATCCCGGGTCTCGGATCCAGAGCCCGCTGGTTTGCGGCTGTTCTCCTCAGCGTCCTTGCCGAAACAGTTCTTTACTCTGGTGCAGCCTTTTTCCTGGAGGGAGGCATCGGCGCTTCCATTGCGGAGGCCACCGGCATGGTCTTCCAGGGCGGTCTTGCCCTGGTGGTGGGCTTTATTCTTGCAGAAATGCTTCAGAAAACACCCCTCCGCCGCATGATGACCTTCCATACAGACGAAGCCCATGGAGAAAAGGTACAGGCACAGTAATCTTAATATTGCAATTCACTCAATGTCCCTCATCATATTGAGTTGAAACAGGAAAAAGCTGCCGCAGCGATTCACTGCAGCAGCTTTTTCTTTTACCAGTTCCAGATTTCATGAGGATCCTCCGCTTCACCGTTTCTGTGTACAGAAAAATGCAGATGCGGTTCGTCCTCTGATTCAAACAGAGCACTTGTTCCCACGGTTCCTACCGTGTCTCCTTTATTTACAACATCGCCTTCCGCTACGCTGATTTCATCCAGGTTTCCGTAGCTTGTTTCCAGCCCGTCTCCGTGTGCGATGACCACCGTCCGTCCATACCGGTCATCCGTCCCTGCGGAAATGACTGTGCCGGACTCGGCGGCAACCACCGGGCTGCCCTCCGCAGCTGCAATATCCACCGCCTTATGTGCCAGATACTGATTCAGTGTTTTGGAATAAGAAAGTCCGTTTCCGCTGTAATCGCGCAGAATCGTCCCTTCTGCCGGCATTACGCTGATGGCGCCGGCCCCTGTGTTTTCATTGGTCTGCCCCTCATCCGCCGGACTTTCCTCCTGACTGCGGCTGTCTGTAACCGGAATATTTTCGGAAACGCTGATGTGTCCCGTGTCTTCCGGCAATTCTTCCGTATTGCTGATCTCTGCGGTGGTCCGGTTCAGAGCGTTCTGAAAGCTGAAGATCATCAGACCTCCCAGAATGCACAGTCCCAGGAGACTCGCTACCAGACGGCCCGGGCGGAATGCTGCCCGCGCTTCTCTTCCCTGTTTTTCATTGCCTTTCATATTCTTCCACCTCCGAACACTATTGTGTCCCGAAGCTTCTTTTCTGATACAGCTTTCTTTCAGGAAATCCGGATTGTTTTCAAATCCGGGTCTGCGCAGGAGCGCAGCCATTCGTTTTTTATTTTAATGAGTTTCCTTGATATTCAGCAGAAATTCTCCCAGATTCATAGAATCGTCCTCCGGATCTGTTCCCGGCACATCCGGCTTTTTCTTAATATGCTTTCCCACGATTTCTGACACCTCGCTGACGGTCATAAACGCAGAATAATCGTTCTCATCGATAATTTTCCGGATGGCAGAAATTTCCATACGGGTTACCACGCAGTAAAGAATCATTTTTTCGCCGGAAATCATTCCCTCGCCCCGCATCAGCGTTACGGTCCGTCCCAGGGTGCGGTAGATTTCATCAGCAATCACTCTTCCTTCATCCGTAATGATCATGACGGATTTTCCCTGATCCAGGCCCGTACTGATATAGTCCACCAGCTTTGAGGTAATAAAGTAAGTCAGGAGACTGTACAGAGCCCGGTCCAGTCCGAACAGAACGCCGGCAGACAGATAAATCACAATATTGCACATCAGCACGAACTGACCCACAGAAATACTGGTTTTACGGGAAATGAGAATGGCCAGTGATTCTGTGCCGTCCAGGCATCCGCCCAGGCGGATGATCAGTCCTACGCCAAGTCCCAGAACAAGTCCCCCAAACACGGTGGCAAGCAGCAGATCTTCGGTAACCTTATACTCGATGTGATGAAATACCTCCAGGAATACGGAAAAAACAACCATTCCTGTTACGGTCCGCGGAACAAACCGCTTCCCCAGATGGCGTGCTCCCAGGAGCACAAAAGGAATATTCAGGCATACCGTCAGAATCCCCAGCTTTACCGGCATCAGGCTGCTGATGATCATACTGATTCCCACGATCCCGCCGTCCAGAATATTGTTTGGAACAAGAAACTGCTCCAGCGCAAATGCTGCGGTGATTGCTCCCACCACGATGCCCAGATAACGTATGATACCTTCTTTCATATGGTTTCTCCTTTCTGCTTTTCAATAACTTCCCGTTCCGCCTGCTTCCGCACTGCAAAATACGCAGGCAGCATCAGCAGGATTGTAACGATCCAGGTAAACGGATATACGTCCATCAGCGTGGCATAAGTATGATGATACACAAAAGCAGTCTTCATCCAGATCACCCGCATGACGCATACACCAAAGACCGTGATCACTGCAGGCAGCATGGACCGACCCATGCCCCGCATGGCCCCGGATGGAATTTCATACAGGCAGATAATGCAGGCCAGAAGCTCCACATGGATCATACGGATCACGCCGTATTCCATGCTCTCTGCTCCTGTGGTATAAAGGCCCAGGAAAAAGTCCCGGAACAGCACAAAGAACAGACTCATGGCTGCCGCCATGCTGATCCCAAAGACCAGAGACAGTCCCGCAGCCCGGCGGCACCGGTCCATCTTCCCTGCTCCGTAGTTCTGGCTCACAAAGGTCATGGTGGCCTGACAGAAGGAGCTGGTTACAAAATATGTAAAAAACTCAAAATTCACCGCCGCTGCAGAACCGGCCTCAGAAGCTGTTCCAAAGCTGTTGATCCCGGACTGGATCATAATGTTTGACAGAGAAAAAATAGCTCCCTGAAGCCCCGCAGGAAATCCGATCCGGATCATTTCTCCGGTGGATTCTCTGTCCACCCTGATGTTCTTCGGCAGAAGCCGGATATCTGAGGTTTCCCTGATGAGAAGGGCCACCACGCTGATGCAGCTGATGAGATTGGCCATCAGGGTTGCCAGAGCCACACCGGCAACGCCCATGTGAAAGCAGACAACCATCACCAGGTTCAGGCAGACATTGATCACTCCTGTAACTGCAAGGATCATCAGAGGCCTGCGGGTGTCCCCCACGCTGCGCAGAATGGCCGCGCCAAAGTTGTAGATTATAATAAAGGGAGCTCCCGCAAAATAGATTTTCATGTAAAGAACGGCGCCGTCCATCACATCCGGCGGCGTGTTCATCAGCCGGAGCACCGGCACCGATAAAACGGTTCCCACGATCATCATGAGAAGACCGCAGATTCCGGCCAGGGCCATGGCCGAATGAACCGCCTTTCGGATTCTTTCCCTTTCTCCCTGTCCGATGTATCTTGCGATCAGAGCATTTGCCCCCAGAGAGATTCCCAGAAAAAGATTCAGAAAGAAATTAATGACCGGCGTATTTCCTCCCACAGCCGCCAGGGCCGCATCTCCTGCAAATCGTCCTGCCACTGCCACATCGGCAGAATTAAACAGCTGCTGCAGAATCCCGCTGCCCGCCACAGGCAGGGCAAACAGAAGAATCTTTCCCGCCATGGGCCCCTGAAGCATATCTATTTTATTCTTTTCCCTCTTTTCCCCCATTCGAAACTTCCTTCTTTATCATCAATGCATCCATTACCATAAGTGTTCTTTCCGACGCCCTTCGAAACGCCGCCGTCAGCTGCGCCTCCGGTGTATCCAGATCATCGGAAATGCCCTTGACCATATAGCACGGAATGCCGTTTCTGCCCGAAGTCACCGCCACAGCAGCCCCTTCCATCTCTGCAATCTGCGCGCCGGTGCTCTCTGCCAGGGCAACGCGCCGTGGGCGCTGCGCCACGACAAGATCCCCGGAGGCCGCAGTGACGCCGGAATGAATCCGGATGAAACCGCTGTTTTCTTCAGCACATGAATTTCCGCCGTCTGCAGGTTGCAGCCCAGACGTATCGTTTATCTGCAATGAACGAATTTTCTTTTCTTCCAGCGGCTCCGCAGTAGGAATCGGCGCCAGATCCACGTCCGTATGATAATGAATCACTCTGGACACCACGCAGACATCCCCTGTCCGCATCTGAGGTACGAGGCCTCCGGCCACACCAAAATTCCAGATTTCCGACACGCAGAACACGGAGACTGCCATCTGGGTGGCTGCGGCTGCAGCCAGCTGTCCCGGGCCGCTGCGTATAACAAAAATCTGCCGTCCGTTTCTGCAGTAGCTGCAGGCCTTAAACGGCAGATTTTCATATACCTTTTCCGGTTTTCCCCAGAGCGAGAAGACAGCCTTCATTTCCACCGCAACGATCAGTGCGGCTTTTTTCATGGCATGTTCACCTCCCCTGTCCGGTTATTTTTTAATAATCAGAGCGATAAAGCGCAGAGCCTCATCCCCTGTGCAGGAGACTCCATGACCGTTTCCGTCCTCGCAGAAGGTTACATCCCCCGCCTTTACCGTGCGTACTTCTCCGTTGTCGTTATACGCTCCCTGGCCTTCCAGAATGTAATATGTCTCTGTTTCGCCGTGATGCTCATGATAGTCCAGATGGCCTCCCGGTGCGATGGTGACATCTGCGAAAAGCCCGATTTTTCCGTCCATCTGCTGCTGGCTCAGAAGCTCTTTTTTTGTCAGTCCTGTTGATGCCATATCATAGTTCCTCCATTGATCTGTTTATGCGTTCAGTATCCGGATCTGGCATGCCTCCATGGCAGCCAGGGCCCGCTGATGGCTTTCCGGTGTGACTCCCGCACAGCAGGAAGCGTCAACAAATACCGGAACCTCCGGCAGGCTTGCCTTTACGATCATTGCATTGGAAATCACACAGATATCGGTGCAGAGTCCCACCAGCTCCACGCTCTCTACAGGTTCCTCCTCATTGCACTTTGCCAGAGCAATCCCCAGCTCCATGCTGCCGAAGGCCGGCTTGTCAAAGATTACCGGTTCAAATTCCAGCTCCACAGCAGCATCCTCGGTATCGTCCTCAAGGACCTCATCCTGCATCCGTGCCTGTGCCCGGGCCGCTTCCATGACCGCAGGGCGGATCTGCCATCCGTCAGAGCCCTGGATGCAGTGCTCCACCGGAAGATTGCGTCCCTCCTGGGTTGTCAGATAGTTTTCCTGATGGGTGTCCCGGGTGAGGATCACCAGGCCGTCAAATTCCCGGATCTTTTTTTCCACCGGGGCAACGATAGCCTGTGCCTCCGGTGTTCCCAGAGCGCCGTCGATGAAATCATTCTGCATATCTACTGCGATCAGTACCTTCATGTCTGCGATTCTCCTTTTCTTCTGCCCTCTGCAGGTTTGTTCCCGCCGGGGCGTCCTTCTTTTATTCGAACTTCACCTTGCAGTAATAGATGGGATTTCCCTGAGAGGAAAACTTTTCCTCGTATTCCGTCATGAACTTTTCCGTTTCGTATCCATTTTCCTCTCCGTGAAGGTTTTCGGAATACTCCAGCTGCTGCAGGCTGTTTTTTTCAAATTCTTCTACAGAAAACCGGAACAGGTCTTCGTTGTCTGTCTTGAACTCCAGACAGCTTCCCGGCTTCAGCACCTGACCGTACCCCCTGAGGTATCTTGTATGGGTCAGTCTGCGCTTTGCGTGACGGTCCTTTGGCCATGGATCGCTGAAATTCAGGTAGATGCCTGACAGCTCTCCTTCTTCAAAGCAGTCGGTCACCGACCGCAGGTACATGTTGGCAAGGATCAGATTTGGGGCCAGCGCGTACACGCAGTCATCTGCGTCCGTGGACCAGAGACTTTCATCAAAATCCTCCACGGCAGCTGCAGTCTGTTTTTCACTGACCGCAAAGCTCTCTGCCCCCAGCTGTCTGGAAGCCTTCTGCAGCGCCCGCAGCATGACGCTGCGGTTGCCCTCCACCGCCAGAAAATTTCTCTCCGGATGGGCCTTTGCCAGGGCAAGAATAAACTGCCCTTTTCCGCATCCCAGCTCCATGTACAGCGGCTGGGCCGCTGCAAACATTTCCTGCCAGTGACCCTTCACTGCTTTTGGATTGATCCGGATTCCGCTGTTAAAAGCGTCTAACTTTTCGTCCAGATCCTTCAGCTTTCTCTGTCTCATATTATTTTTTCCTCAATTTATAAAAAAATGCGAAGCAGGATGATTGCTGCGGCAAAGAGCAGAATTACAACGTAGGCAATCCGGTCTGCCGGCCGGTACTTCATAGGGTGAAGTCTTGTCCGGCCCTCGCCGCCCCGGTAGCACCTGGATTCCATGGCCATAGCCAGATCCTGGGCGATCCGGAAGGCCCCCACAAACAGGGGGATCAGAATGGGAATCAGAGCTTTTGCCCGGTGAAGCAGGTTGCCGCTCTCAAAATCGGCCCCTCTTGCCTGCTGTGCTTTCATGATCTTGTCCGTCTCCTCAAGAAGGGTGGGAATGAAGCGCAGGGCAATGGACATCATCATGGCGATTTCATGGGCCGGAACCCCAAGCCTTGCAAATGGACGCAGAATGGCTTCAAAGCCGTCGGTCAGAGCCATGGGCTTGGTGGTATAGGTCAGCAGGGAGGTTCCGAAGATCAGCAGCAGAAGCCGGACGGCGATAAAGACCGCCTGCTGCAGGCCCTCTTCGGTGATTTTCAGAAATCCGAACTGCCAGATGACGGTGCCCCGGTACAGAAAAATGTTGATGCAGAAGGTAAATACCAGAATGAACAGGATGGGCTTCATCCCCTTCACAATGAACTTTACCGGTACCTTTGAAAGGGCCACCACCCCTGCAAGGCACAGGGTCACAAAGCCGAATCCGACAAAATCCTGAACCAGAAAGATCATCACCAGGTACACAAAGGTCCCGGCGATTTTGACTCTGGGATCCAGCCGGTGGATCACAGAATCCTTTGCATAATATTGTCCTAACGTAATATCTCTGATCATCTGCAGCACCCCCGCAGGTATTTCACAACGGCATCCGCTGCAGCAGTCTCATCTATTGCATCGTCTATCGTCAATATGCCATGTTTTCTTATTTCCCGGATCAGCCGTCCTCCGGAAGGGAGATCCAGGCCCATGCTGCACAGGGCATCTGCCTGCAGAAAGACTTCCTGCGGGGTTCCCTGCAGCACCAGCTTTCCCCCGTCCATCACCAGCACTCTGTCACAGAGGGCTGCCACGTCATCCATATTGTGAGAAACCAGTACGATGGAGCACCCCCATTCGTTCCGGATCTTTTTCACCATTTCAAGAATCTCCCTGTGGGCCCTGGGATCCAGACCTGCTGTGGGCTCATCGAGAATCAGAATCTCAGGGCGCATGGCGATGACGCCTGCAATGGCAGCCCTGCGCTTCTGTCCCCCGGACAGCTCAAAGGGAGAACGGTCTCCAAAGGTATCGCAGGGAAGATTCACCATATCCAGGGCTTCCCGCACCCTCTGTTCCAGTTCTTCGCCCTTCAGGCCCTGATTCTTCGGACCAAAGGCCACGTCCTTTGCCACAGATTCTTCGAACAGCTGGTATTCCGGATACTGGAACACCAGTCCGATGCGGCTGCGGACCTGACGGTCCGGCTGGGGCGTAATGCTGCCGGAGGTAGGCTTCAGAAGCCCGTTCAGGTGCTGGATCAGCGTTGATTTTCCTGAGCCTGTGTGGCCGATGATTCCGGCAAACTCTCCCGGTTCGATGGTAAAGCTCACATCCTCCAGAGCCTTTGTTTCATCCGGCCGTCCCGGATTGTACACATGGCACAGATGATCCACCGTCAGCTTCATGCCGCCCCTTTGCGGCGGGTCTGAAGGGACTCTGCTCTCTTCTTTTTCTGAACGCCCTCCGGAGTTCTCCGGTGAGGTGACTGCAGAGCAGTCGGCTTCTGCGATCCACTGAGCCAGCGCCTCCATGGTCAGAATATGATCCGGAATCTGCACCCCCCTCTGCTTCAGAAGGAATGCCATTCGGACTGCAGGGGGAATGGCAAGTCCGGCCTGCAGGATATGCTCCGGATGAGCAAAGATTTCCTCCGGGGTTCCCTCCGAAAGAATCCGTCCGTCTTCCATAATAATGACCCGCTGGGCCTGGCAGGCCTCTTCCATAAAGTGGGTGATCAGCACAATGGTAATTCCCTCTTCATGAAGCCTGCGGATGATTCTCATGACATCCGCCCGGCCCCTGGGGTCCAGCATAGCCGTAGGCTCATCAAAAATAATGCAGTCCGGCTTCATGGCAATGACGCCTGCAATGGCCACCCGCTGCTTCTGTCCTCCGGACAGCATGGAAGGCGCCTTTTTCCGCTGCTCATAAATACCGGTGCTCTTCATGGCCTCGTCGATCCGCTGCCGGATTTCCTCCGGGGGAATCCCCAGGTTCTCCGGGCCGAAGGCCACATCGTCCTCCACCATGGCCGCTACGATCTGGTTGTCAGGATTCTGAAACACCATGCCTGCTTTTTTGCGTATTTCCCAGATCAGCAGCTCGTCTGCGGTATCCATGTCCGCCACAAAAACCTTTCCGCCGGTAGGCACCAGAAGACCGTTAAAGGTCTTTGCCAAAGTGGATTTCCCTGATCCGTTGCGCCCTAAAACCGCGGTAAAGGACCCTTTTGGAATATGCAGGCTCAGATTCCGGATGGCTGTAATGGTCTGTCCGCCTTCCTCGTAAGGCTCGTATTCATATGTCACTTCTTCTGCCCGAATCATGAAATCCAAGCCGCCTCCTTCAGTCCCGGAAGCCTCCGGGAACAATTCCTCCGTGCTCATTTGCTCTTCCGGTTATGTTCATCGATCATCTTCTGCTGCATCTCCCGGCTTTCCCGGAGCACATGCTGGTACAGATCCCTCACATAGCCGCCGTATTCTTCGCCTGCCTGGGCCTCCACCTTATCCAGGATAAAAACTTCCCGCTCCGGCCGCAGCACAGGCATATCATTTTCAATCTTGTAGGCCGCCACCTTCTTTGCGAGGTCCATTCTGCGGCAGAAGGCATCCACCAGCTCCCGGTCGATGGCATCGATCTGCCCTCTGATTTCTTCCAGATTCAGTTCCATCTATCTGCCCTCCTCAAGAAGCATGTCCATCAGAACAATAGCCGTCACAGCCTCCACTACCGGTACCGCCCGGACAGCCACGCACGGGTCATGCCGCCCTTTGACGCCCATCTCGGCATCCGTAAGCTTCCGGTAATCAATGCTCTTCTGCGGCTTTCCGATGGACGGCGTCGGCTTAAAGGCCAGCCGGGCCGTCACCGGCATTCCGGAGGTAATGCCTCCCAGAACCCCGCCGTGGTTGTTGGTTTCAGTTTTTACCACGCCCTCTGCCGCCATGTAAAACGGATCGTTGTTCTCGCTTCCCCGCAGGGCTGCAGCGCGGAAGCCTGCGCCGAACTCCACCCCTTTTACGGCAGGAATTCCGTAATATCCGTAGGCAAGCCGGCCCTCCACCGTATCAAAGATGGGACTTCCCACCCCTGCAGGCAGACCCACGGCCGCCACCTCGATGACGCCTCCCACAGAGTCCGCATCCAGGCGTGCTGCCTCGATGACATCCCGCATGGCCTGTTCCGCCTCACTGCAGATCACAGGAAAATCCTTATTTCCCGGTGCAAGAAGCTCCTCCGCCGTCAGATTGACAGGATCAAACCCCTCGTCTTCTGCGTCTCCTACAGACAGGAGATGCGCTCCGATAAAGATGCCTCTTTGTGCAAGGTACTGCCTGCACAGGCCCCCCGCAAACACCATGGGAGCCGTCAGACGGGCGGAAAAGTGTCCGCCGCCCCGCACATCGTTAAAGCCCTGATACCGGACCGATCCGGTGTAGTCCGCATGACCCGGCCGGGCGATGGAGGCTACATTTTTATAGTCGCCGGAATGCTGGTCCGTATTTGCAATGACCGCGGCAATGGGTGTGCCGCAGGTTGTGCCGTCCAGAACTCCGGAAAGAATCGTCGGAAGGTCACTTTCCTTTCTTGCCGTTGAGGTCTTATCCTTTCCCGGCGCCCTGCGCTTCATAAAACGCAGAAGCTCCTCTTCATCCACCTGAAATCCCGGAGGAAATCCGTCGATCACTGCGCCGATGCCGTTTCCGTGGGATTCTCCGAAAATAGAGACCTTTAACCGATTACCTATCTGTGATGACATCTGCCCGTCCTCCAAGTCTTCTGTACTCATCAAAAAAATCAGGATAGCTCTTTGCCACAGCCTCAGCGCCCCGGATAATCACCGGCTCCCTGCACTGCAGCGCCGCAATGGCCATGGACATTACGATGCGGTGGTCATTATACCCGCTGACCTCACAGCCTCCCTGCAGGGCGCCGCCTTCCACAATCAGCTCCTCCTGACCTTCCTGCACCTTTGCCCCAAGCCGCGTCAGACAGTCCGCCATGGCCGCCAGACGGTCACTTTCCTTGATCCGCAGCCTTCCCGCGTCAAGGAACCGGGTGGTTCCGGCTGCCCCGGCAGCCCCCACAGAAAGAATGGGCACAATATCGGGAATATCCCGGCAGTCCACATCCACCCCTGCGAGCCCTTCGCCCCGGATCACAAAGGAAAGAATGCGCTCCTCTTCCCCCAGGGTTCCGTCCTGAGCCTTGCGCTCAATCTCCGAATAACTGCAGTCCCCGCAGGTCACGACGGCTCCTGCCGTCTCAAGAATGGCCGCAGCCCTCCGGTCTCCCTGGGCGCTGTCCCCCCGGAGACCCGTGATTGTCAGATCCGATCCTCCTGCAGCAGCCACCATCCAGAAGGCTGCATTGGAGTAATCCCCCTCCACCTCCGTATCCATGGCACGGTAGGTCTGGTTTCCGGGAATCACAAAGCCCTGCTCCGTCTCCTTCACGACGATGCCGAAATCCCGGACCATCTGCAGGGTCAGAGCGATATAGCCCCCGGACTCCAGATCCCCGATGATGCGGATCTCGCTGTCCCCTGCGAGAAGCGGAAGGGCAAAAATGAGCCCGGAAATGTACTGGGAGCTGATGTTTCCGGGAATCTCAAAAATCCCCGGTTCCAGTCTCCCCTCTATGGTAAACGGAAGAGAATCCCGTCCATCCGGAAGGAATCTCACACCTTTCTTTTTCATTTCGTCTGCCAGGGGCGTCATGGGCCGCTGAGGAAGCTTCCCGCAGCCCGTAAAATCGCAGGAAATGCCCAAAGCCGCTGCAATAGGAAGGATAAACCGGAGGGTGGATCCGCTCTCGATGCAGTCCAGCAGCGGCCTGCCGCTGCCTGCTCCGGCAGAGCCGGAGTCTCCCCGTTTTTTTCCGATTCCCCGAATCTCAACATCGCTGCCGTTTTCCAGCCGCCGGATCTCAGCCCCGAGCGCTGTCATACAGCCAATGGTGGCTTCCATGTCCTTAGAGCCGGAAATTCCCCGGATCACGGACACTCCCTCTGCCAGAGCCCCGCAGATCAGGGCTCTGTGAGCCATGGATTTGGAAGGCGGAGCCTTCACAACGCCGGAAAGCTTTCCCGGCCAGACTTTTATATCCATAATAATTACTTCCTTCTCTTTTTACTTTCGTACATTATTGCATAAAACCGATGAGGTTTTCAAGGGCTACGTCATAGGTACCGGCTTCCCCAAGCTTCGGGAGATACACCAGGCTGATGCTGTTTCCGCTGGTCTTCTTGTCGGAGGAAGCCAGCCGGCAGAGCTCTTCCAGAGGTGCATCGCAGTCCGGGGCAAAGCCTTTGGCCTCTATGACCCTTCTGAGCCGGTCATACGTCCCCTTTTCTGTCAGCCCCTTTTCTTCTGCCCCCCGGGTAACCAGAAGCATCCCCATGGCCACAGCCTTTCCGTGGCTCAGGCTGTACCGGTAATACTTTTCGATGGCATGTCCCATGGTGTGACCGAAGTTCAGGATCTTCCGCAGGCCGGATTCCTTCTCGTCTGCAGCCACCACCTGGCCCTTCAGCGCAACGCACCGTTCCACGATTTCCTCCGCCATGGACATGATGTCATTTTCTGCTGCCTTTTCAAACAGATCCCTGTCTAAAATAGCCCCGGTCTTGAGAATTTCCGCCGTTCCGTCCAGAATCTGATCATTGGTCAGAGAACCGAATACCTCCGTATCGCAGAGCACCAGCTCCGGCTGCCAGAAGGCTCCCACCAGGTTTTTTCCGGCTCCGATATCGATGCCGGTCTTTCCGCCCACGGAAGAGTCCACCGCCGCAAGAAGGGTGGTTGGGATCTGAACAAAGGAAATGCCTCTGAGATAAATGGCCGCTGCAAAGCCTCCCATATCCCCGGCCACTCCGCCGCCTAAAGCAACCACGGCATCCTTTCTGGTCAGGTGGTTTTCGGCCATAAAGTCGATAAACCCTTCCACCGTGGAAAAATTCTTGGATGCCTCTCCGGCAGGAAACACATACAGGCAGACCTGAAATCCGGCAGCCTCAAGCTGCTGTGTCACCCGGTCTCCGTACAGGCGGTCCACCGTGGAATCCGTAAATACCGCAAGGCGCTGCGCCTTCAGCACCTCCCTGATCATGGCCCCTGCCTGATTCAGCAGGCCGGCACCGATTTTTACTTCATATCCGTTTTCCTTGTTTCCGGCGTTGATTCGGATGGTCTTCATGTTCTTCTCCTCTGCTGCGCACCGCATGTCATCAGCGATTCCCGTTTCTTTCTATAATAAATTCTATATGGACTTTTCCAGTTCCATAACCCCCGGCCACTGGCTGTAGTCCTTCAGCGCAAGTCTGCTGAGCCCGGAGATTTCCTCCCACTCGTCCTTTGAGGCCTCATCGTACACGCCTACCAGGCAGAAGCCCGCCTCTGCAGCCGTCTTTGATGCGTGAAGCACATCCTCAAACACCAGGGTCTCCTCCGGAGCCGTTCCCATAAAGGCCGCCGCCTCATTGTAAATATCCGGCTTCCGCTTGTTTTTTCCCACCTCCATGCAGGTGAAAACACGCTCAAAATACGGTTCGATGGCAAGCCGGCGGTTGCCGGATTCGATCATCTCCCGGGCGGATGCCGTGGCAATACACATACGGATGCCGTGGTTCTTAAGATCCTCAAGAATCCCAAGAATTCCCGGCTTCAGCTGCAGGGTGTTTCTGTACTGGTCCAGCACCGTCTCCAGCACCGCCTGAACGATGTCCGCATCGGTTCCCGGAGCTCCGTACTGCTCCCGGAAAATCTTCGCCCCTTCTTCCAGAGAAAGCTCCTTGATCAGCTCATCCAGACCCGGCGCAGGTTCTTTCCCCAGAACCTTCCGGACATAGTCGCTGGAGGCAGTGCCCCACATGGGCATGGAATCCATAATGGTTCCGTCATAATCAAAAATCGCCCCGCGTATCTTTCTGTTTTCTGCTTTCTTTTCCATGTCCGCCTCCTGGTCCACTGATGCAATTTTACCTATTATTGTATCACAGACAGGGGAGCGCCGCCAACACAAGAAAAGGGCCAAGTGCAATGGAATTTCCCGGCGAAAGCTTCCCGCACAGAATTCCTGCCGCCATATACACCCCGCTGAGCAGCATCCCGCCGCAGAATACAGAAAATGCAGCCTCAACAGAAGCCCCTGCCGCTCCGCAGGCAATCATAAGCCGCACATCCCCCGCCCCAAGAGGCGCCCGTCCGCAGGAAAGCAGGCCCGGAAGAATGGAAAGCAGCATCAGAAAGCCTCCTGCCGCGGCCCCCAGGCCGCAGTCCCGAAGCACCCCGGGCACCGCCGCTGCCGCCTCCCAAAGCCCTCCGCCGGAAGCAAAGCCCTGCACCCCTGCTGCCGCGCACCGGACCGCCACCGCAAAAAAAGCGGCCCCTGCCACCAGCTGGTCCGGCAGAATCCTGTACGCCGCATCGCTGAGGGCTGCAGCCACCAGAAGAATCATCACCGGCAGGACGAAAAGCAGCGCCGGACCAGAAGCCGGCGCCCTCCATAAGAATCCGCCCCCGCCTCCGGCCCGCAGCTGCAGTCCGGCAAAAATCAGCGCCCACAGGACAGCCGGGACGGCTGCCTTCTGGAAGGGTTTCATTCGGTCCCGGAACCCGGGCAGATGCATTTCCTCCGGATATTCATCGTATTCGCACAGCCATGGGGCCGGCAGTTTTTTGTATAAAGCGATGGAACACGCCGTTATAATCAGGGCGCCTGCTGCATTTATTATATGGGTCACCTGGTTGATCCTCCTTTGAATAGTTTTTTCATTCCTGAAAGTCCGTATGGTTCACTTTAAAATCTATGGAATATTTTACCATAACAAGAAATCATATGCAATTTCTTTTCATTTTTCGGACATTTTTCCAGCTTTCAGAAATCATGGTGATTGTTCACTATCAAATATTCTCACTTTTAAAAATCTTACTGTGAAAATAAGTGGCAGCCGCCCGGCGGCTGAGCTATAATTGGAGTTACGCATTATGTACATGAGGAGGGATCGTAGGATGTACAGATTTTTATTATTCCGTAGAGCCGCTGCAGGGCTTCTGTCAGTTCTTCTTCTGGCTTCTGCCTGCGGCTGCGGAAAGGATCAGGGGGAAGGAGGCTCCGGTATGAGCTCTGCCGGAGTTTCTGCAGAAGAAAACACCGGAAAAAATGACGAGGATTCCTCAATTCTGGACTTCTTCAAGGGAGGAAGCTCCGGCAGGGAAGGCTCAGACAAAGAGACCTCAAAACGAGTGGGAGAAGAAAAATACGGATTTCTCGAGGTTCCGGATGACTGGAAGGACTATGTGGACTCAGAGGTGGCTGCTGTTTCCGGCCTTTCGCTGAAGCAGTTCTGTGATGCCTCCGGAAAGCTGATTATTACCCTCAACTACTCCGAAGGTTCCCAGGTGGACGCCCAGGAGGCCGCATCCTCCTGCTGGGCCCAGATGGAGCAGGACGGGGCCCAGAACATTCAGGGCTCCACGGTGGAGCTGGCCGGCTGCAAGGCTTACCAGGTCTATGGCTATTACACGGACGACGACGTGATGCTGGTCATCTGGGTCTTTACGGACAAAGACGGAACCCTTCATTATATCTCTGCAGAAGGGCCTCTTGACAGCGTTATGGACTGCGTAAAGCTGGTGGAGGAGACCTTTGCTCTGAAGTAAACAGCTTCAGGCTTTCGGACCGTTTTTCCAGTTCATCCCCGGTTTCTGAAAAAAGCGCACAGGACACTTCTTTGTGAAGCACCCTGTGCGCTTTTTTCTGTATTATTCGTCTCTGCTGCCTTCAAACATCTGCCGCAGCGTCCGGACAGTTTCCTCGATGTCGATGGGCTTTGACAGGAATCCGTTCATTCCGCACTCCATGGCAGCGGCGCGGTCCTCGTCAAAGGCATTGGCCGTCATGGCAAGGATCGGTATTTCCGCCAGTTCTCTGTTTTCCAGAGCCCGGATGCTCCGGGTAGCCTCATAGCCGTCCATCAGAGGCATCTGAATGTCCATCAGGATCAGATCAAAGTAACCCGGTTCGGAGGTCGCCACCTTTTCCACCGCCTCCTGACCGTTTTCCACGGTTTCCATTACAAATCCGTATTCCAGAAGGATCTCCACTGCGATCTCCCGGTTCAGCTCGTTGTCCTCTGCCAGCAGGATGCGTTTTCCTTTGATGGAATCCGTATCCTTCATAAGCGGAAGAACGCTGTCCGGCTCCGGTTCCTTCTGTCCGATCACTGTAAGGAGCGTGTCCCGCAGGTCCGACATGAACATCGGCTTGGAACAGAAAGCAGTCACACCGGCAGCCTTTGCCTCCAGTTCAATATCTGACCAGTCATAGGCAGTGAGAATAATGATCGGTGTATCATCTTTGAGACTGCGAATCTGGCGGGTGACCTCGATGCCGTTCATATCCGGCAGCCGCCAGTCGATGATGTACGCGTGGAACGCGTCTCCCATCTCCACAGACTGTTTTGCCCGCAGGACCGCCTCCCTGCCGGACATGGTCCATTCGGAGCGCATGCCAACCTTCACCAGCATCTTCGTCACGCTGTCGCAGGTGTTGAAGTCGTCGTCCACCACCAGAGCCTTCAGGCCCTCCAGCTCCCGGATTTTTTCTGTAACCCTGCGCTTTCCCTGAAGCTGCAGGGCCACATGGAATACAAATTCTGTACCCTTGTTCAGTTCCGTGTGCACTTCGATGGTGCCGCCCATCATGTCGATGATATTTTTGGAGATGGCCATTCCCAGGCCCGTTCCCTGAATTCTGCTTACGGTGGAGGTGCGCTCCCGTTCAAACGGTTCAAAGATATGATCCGCAAACTCCTGGCTCATGCCGATGCCCGTATCCTTGACCCGGAACTCATACAGTCCTTTGCCCTCCGGTGCATCAGGCAGCTGAGCCACCCGGACGGAGATCGTCCCGCCCGGCAGGGTGAATTTTACGGCATTGGACAGAAGGTTCAGCAGAACCTGATTGAGCCGGGTCTTATCGCAGAACACATCCTCATCCGTAACATCCATAACATCCATATACAGATCCAGCTGCTTTGCATGAATCTGGCCGCTGATGATGGTCTTCAGATCGTGGAGCACATCGGAAAGGTTTACCTCCGTTTCCTCCAGATGGATTTTGCCGCTTTCGATACGGCTCATATCCAGCACATCGTTGATCAGGGACAGCAGATGATTTCCTGAGGACAGGATCTTGGAAAGATAGTCCCGGATCTTTTCATCGTTGCCCAGATTGGCCGTTGCCAGAGTGGTAAATCCGATGATGGCATTCATCGGAGTCCGGATGTCATGGGACATATTGCTCAGGAAGGTGCTCTTTGCTCTGTTTGCACTCTGGGCTGCAAGAACCGCCTCCTCCAGAGCCTGATTGATCTTTCTGTCTCTGGTCCGGTCAGACATAACAATAATGCACTTTGTTTCGCCCTCCACATCGCTGCCCAGCACGATGTTGTGGAACCAGCGCAGCTCCCCGGTTTTCCGATGGATGTACTCCATATCCCATTCGTCCTGCATTCCCGGGCGAATGGCCGGAAGCTGATCCAGCATGCTGGTCCCGGCGGAATCCCTGCGCAGGCTGTCCAGCACGCGGATATTTTCATGAAGCTGTTCTTCCGAAATTCCCAGCAGCTTTTCGATGTTCGGGCTGACATAATCCGCCTGAAGGGTCTTTGCATCCAGCATCAGGAATACGTCATCCACGTGGACCGACAGCTTGGAAAACAGCTCGTCCCGATAGAGGATCTCCGTATCCTTTCTTTTCAACTTCTGCCGGTACTGCCGCACAGCGAGGACAAGAATCAGAATCCCCAGGGTGACGGTAACAGCCGTTACCAGAAGCAATGTAGAAGACTGGAGTCTGTTCATGCTTGCATTCACCACTCCTGCAGGAACAATCCCCACCATAATCCAGTCCTGAACACCTGCTGACTCGTAGATCAGATAGTATTTTTCTGCGTCCAGACGCAGCACCATGGATCCGGAGCTTCCCTGCTGAAAATCCTCCCGCAGAGCATCGATGGCTTCGCTGTCCAGGTCGGAATCCGTCCGCAGCAGCGCCAGAAAGTTGTAAACGTCATCCTGCCAGGTGCTGTTGTCCACCACAACCCGGCCGTCGGAATGGAGCACATAGCTGCCGGCACTTCCGTCAAAGGCGGAGATTTCCAGAGCGCTGACAATATCCGAATTGTCAAAGCTCACAGCAATGGCCTCATACCCGAATCCCTTATAGACGCCGGGCTCTGCCGGCGAAGCAAACACCATGATCTGGGGCTTTCCCGGAATCACAGAATTCACCACAATATCCCTGCCGTTAAGAATAAGCTCCGACAGATCCTCCTTCAGGTCAAGATAGCCTGTTTCCCCATTTACCGTGCGGTATCGCCCGGAACGGGAAATGAAGTAAAAATCAGTAAATCCGGTCTCTTCCCCTGCATGGGCGATGAAGCGCTCTATATCGCCTTCATCAGAAATATCCCTGAGATAATCGCTCCACAGGTGGAGTCCTCTCCAGTTTTTTTCCACCAGATCAGAAAGAGAGCTGTTTGTCTGATGAAAGATTTCCGTCAGATGGGAGACACTTTCCGAGTAGATGGTCCGGGACACAAACATATAATACCGGACACTGACCGCAGCCATTCCGACGATCAGCATGACGGCTGCCATGCCTGCCATGAGCCGTTTCCTCATGAAATACGCCCCCTTTCTGTTATCTTTCATTCATTTCAGGAAATCCGGTTTTCTTCTGTCTCAGCCGCGGAGCGCTGCTCCTTTGCATACAGGATGATATTCTTTATGGTTGCTGCGGTGGGAACTGCAAGAAGCATTCCTGCCACGCCGCCGATATCGGCTCCGATGATCAGCACCACCATGGTGATTACCGGGTGAAGACCCACGCTGTCCCCTACGATCTTCGGGGCCAGGAGATGATTGTCCAGCTGCTGAACGATGATCATTGCCACAATGGCCCATATGGCGGTCATGTAGCCTCCTCCCAGAAGGGATACCACGGCGGCCACTGCCCCTCCGATCCACGGGCCCACAAACGGAATCAGGTTGCAGATTCCGGCAATGACGCCGATGATGCCGAAGTAGCTGACACCGGCGAGCTTCAGTGCGATCACCGACAGGCCCGCCACCAGACAGGCCTCAAGAAGCTGTCCCTTTAAAAACTGCTTGAAGGTTCCGTCAAAAATCCGCACGCCCTGATAAATCCGGTTCCCCGGCACGGTTCTGCCGAAGCCGTCCATATAAATCCTGCGGATCCGTTCCACCAGATTTTCGTAGTCAAGCAGGAAATAAATGCTGATAATCAGGCTCAGCACTCCGATGACCACCGCAGAGCTGATGCTGCTCACCGTAGCCCCCATATCCGATACCAGAGAGCTGACATAGTTCTGCATCCAGCTTTCTATGGAGCCCACAAGATCCTTGAAGGCAGGGTACTGTTCCAGCTGGAGATCTCCGAACCGGAAGCCCGACAGATAGGACACAATGTAATCAATAATCTGCTGAATATCCGTGTTTCTCGACAGCTGACCGCCGATCATAAGGTAGATGCTGAAAAAGATCACGCCGATGATGGCCATCACCGCCGCATAGGTCAGCACGATGGTCACAATCCGCAGGGATTTCGGACTGCGCCGGGCGATCCACGGGTTTTTCCTCATGAGATTTTCCAGATTGCTTACGGGAATAAACAGGAGGTAAGCGATGATAAACGCGTACAGCAGCGGAGAAATATAGTAATAAAGCTTCCCGAGAACCGCTCCCAGGGTTCCCAGAATCCACCTGATGTTCCACATCATGGCAAAGATCAGAGCAAGAGCCAGAATGGTCACCGCCACATAAAGGCACCTCCGCCGAAAGGTTCTGTCATCCATAAAAATACACCTCTTCAAAAAAACGATACCTGCAAAAACCAGACCCCCGATCCGTCCGGCAGTACAAAACAATTCAACTTTACTACAACATTATACCCTATAATGAAAAAAAAGCGATGCTTTCTGCAGAGAAAGTACCGCTTTTTCAGTATGAATATTTCTTAACAGCGCAGCCCGGCGGTGCATGCCCAAAAAGACGCGGCGTCCCGCCGCCCCTGCATGCTGCCGAAAAATCCTCGTTCTACAGCTCTGCGGCCATCTCCACAAGATCGTAGATAATATCCACAAAGTGGAAGCAACCGAAGGAGCCGCCGATGAGCTTTCCAACCTCCCGCTTGGACAGGTCGTGGATGTTGAGCCCGATAAAGCGCTCTGCAAAGCTCTCCTGGAAGTCGTGGCACGGCTTGAACGGAACCCGGACGTGGTTCAGGGACAGATCCTGAATGATGCCGTCCGCAGGATCAAACACAAAGCACACAGACATTTCGTGGAAGCTGTCGTTGTAGGTGCCCAGGGCAGTAACTGTTCTGTCTCCGTTGTCCATCAGAGTCATCTGCAGATACTTGTTGTACAGGTCTCTTTTTCTGAAGTGTTCAAAGGATCCCACATACGCAGGCCATTCATTGACTCCCGGCTTTTCCGTGTGATACGGTCTGCAGTCAGAATCCCAGGATTCCTCGTAGTCGATAATGCCCTTGAAGCCTCTTTCGTAAAGCAGATAGTTTTCTGCCTGCAGCAGTCCCCGCATGGCCTCCAGATAAAGCTCCCGGATGTGAGCCCACTCCGGAGATACGGCCTTTGGATCCTCCGGGGTTTCTGTCTGGCCTGCAGAATAGTCCGGCAGCACCTTGACGTGGTTGCGGCGGTCTCCTGTGAAGGCGGAATCCCCGATGAGCATCTCCGCACGGCCTTCGCCTCTGCGGTCCATATCCGGCGCCCGGTGAATGGACCACTGGGCGTCCACGATCTCAAAGGTGTCATTTTTTATGGTAAGAGCGATGCTCCCCTCAAAATCCGTAGTCAGCAGAAATGAATTTGCCACGGATTCCGTATCGCTCAGTCTTCTTACATCATTTTCATAAATCCCCTGGCGGATGATCCGCAGAGGTCTTCTTCCGTCTACTGTACTCATAAACTACTCCTCTGTCAGCACCTTATAGATCTCCGGATAGCGTTCCTCCAGCTTGAAGGACTTGTTGTCCTTATCGCAGAACACCTGCTTGGTCAGGCCGGTGGTAATAATTCTTCCGGTGTCCAGATTCTCGATTTCGTACTCCAGAGTAATGACCTTGCCCTTAACCTCCTGGATCCGTGCGGTCACCTTCAGAGGATCATCAAACACAGCCCCTTCCTTATACTCGCAGTGGCACACCACCAGCGGCAGAAGGATGCCTCCTTCCTCCCACTTTTCCATGGCTACCCCGGCCTCCCGGAACAGCTTTGTTCTGGCAAGGTCGAACCATTTGATGTAGTTGGTGTGATACACAGCTCTCATGCCGTCCAGGTCTGCAAAAGCCACCCGGAGTTCAATACTTGCAGATCTCATCTCTTTATTCCTCACTCTCTCACTTTTTCCCTTATCAGGAACAATTTATTAGCATACAAATCATTATACAGGAAAATGTTCTGACAGGGAAGAGGGGGCAGAAAATCTGTGGAGAATCATTTATACAGCCGTCGGCTCCGGCAGGGCCGGAAGTACCTGGTACTGACCGGCAAGGGCTTCGCTGTTTCCTGCATAATAGGACATGATGTTCCAGTAAAAGGCTCCTGCAAGCCCATATTTGTCTATAAGCTGCAGCTTTGCGGCGAGACTTCGCTCATCCTCAAACCACACCTCATGCTCCCTGCCGTCCTCGCCGGTATAGAAAAAGTACGGGGACTGGGCGGTTTCGTCAAACTGGATCTCCGCGCCATAGGACTCCGCCAGAGCAAAAGCCTCGTCGATGGAGAGCTTTCTTGCCTCTGAGATTCCCGCCTCAAAGGGCAGAGTCCAGTCATAGCCGTAGTTTGGAATGCCCAGAAGAATTTTTTCTGCAGGGATCTCGGATAGTCCGTACAAAAGCACCTGCTCCACCTTATCCAGCGGCGCCACCGCCATAGGGGGACCATAGGTGTAGCCCCACTCGTAGGTCATGAGCATGGCCAGATCTGCCGCCTCCCCCATGCCCCGGTAGTCATGTCCCCCGTACAGAAGCCCCGGCTGGTCCGCAGAGGTTTTCGGCACAAGGGCCACGGTTGTGAGCAGGCCCAGAGGGCGCAGCAGAGCTGCGGTTTCCCGGACCAGTTCCACATAAAGATCCCGGTCTTCCCGCTGGACATATTCAAAATCAAAATTCACTCCTGCGTAGTTTTTTTCTATGACAGTATTGCGGATATTTTCTGCCAGGGTCCGCCGGGTCTCTTCATTGCGGAGAACGGTTCCCGCCAGCTCCGAGCTGAACTGTCCCTCTTCATTCATGGGGGTCAGAACCATCTGCACATCCCTGCAGACAGAACCTGTTCCTTCCACGCCTTCCTCCGCCGGAAGCGGATTTGGGCAGACTGCCGCAAGAAGTGCCTCGTCATCCAGAGGGATCAGGCTGCCGTCCTCCCGGATTCCATAGCTGAAGCTCAAAACTGCGGTGAGATCCGGAAGCCAGGCCTCCAGGACCTCAGGAGAAATAAAAGGGTACGCATAGCCCAGAACAGTAATGCTCCGGTCTGCGGCCATAGGAATCACCTCGTTTCTTTGTTTTTTCTCTTATTTATTTTTACGCGGAGAAGGACCGTTTCAGACCCCAAATAAAAAATCCCTCGGCAGCTTCCGGTGTCTGACCGGGAAAAACTGCGGAGGGAACGATCCGTCCGTTTCTGCGGGATGCTTATGCCATTTCAGCAGGGTATCCTTCGTCAGCCACTGCCTTTACGAGAACCTCGTCTGCCACATCGGCAGAAAGAACAACCGTAGCAGTTTTTGCTTCCAGATCTGCCGTTGCATCTGCAACGCCTTCAATGGCTTTCAGTGCCTTTTCTACGTGAGCAACACAATTCTTGCACATCATACCTTCTACATTCAGCTTCTTTTCCATTCTGTTTTTCTCCTTTTCTGCAGCAGATCCTTCCCCAGGCACCTCTGCAGCATGTTCATTGTGAATAATATTGATTGTATATGCATCTGCCCCGTGGGCAGTTACATTTCCGTCACCGGCAAAATGAGCCTCCTGCTGCGGATGCCCGGCATCCGAAACAGGCGCAGCTTCCCTTCTGACGCTTTTATCCGGCTGGAAAAAGCGCAGCCGCAGGGCATTGGTCACCACGCAGAAGGAACTGAGGCTCATGGCCGCCGCTCCGATCATAGGGTTCAGCTTAAACTGGAAGAAGGGGTACAGGATCCCTGCCGCCACCGGAATTCCGATAATATTGTAAAAAAATGCCCAGAACAGGTTCATCTTTACATTGCGGATCACCGCTCTGGAAAGCTGGATTCCGGCCACGGCGTCCATAGGACTGCTCTTCATAAGGACCACATCGGCGGATTCCACCGCCACATCGGTGCCTGCCCCGATGGCAATTCCCACGTCTGCTCTGGCCAGAGCCGGAGCATCGTTGATACCGTCTCCCACCATGGCCACCTGATGACCCTGTTCCATAATACTGCGAACCACGGCTTCTTTGTCCTGAGGCAGGATTTCTGCCCGGACCTGGGTAATGCCCAGCTTTTCTGCAATGGCATCTGCCGTGCGCCGGTTGTCTCCGGTAAGCATGATCACCTGAATCCCCATAGATTCAAAGGCCCGTACAGCGTCTGCACTCTCCGGCCGGACCATATCCGCCACTGCAATTACGCCTGCCGCCTCTCCGTCTGCCGCAAAGAACAGCGGTGTGGCCCCCTGCTGCGCATACTCCTGCGCGGCCTCCGAAAATGCGCGGATATCGATGCCTGCTTCCTCCATCATCCGGAGATTTCCGGCCACCACCTTCTGTCCCTGAACTTCTCCCCGGACGCCTTTTCCGTGGACTGCTTCAAAGCCCGATACCTGCGGCACCTCCAGCCCCAGGGTCTCTGCGTGCTCTGCAATCGCCTTTCCCAAAGGGTGCTCCGAAGGGCGCTCCACAGCTGCTGCCAGAGCCAGCAGACGGCGGCCTGCCTCCCGGCTGTCGCCCTCTCCCATCAGAGAAGAGGACACGGACATTCCTGCAACCCCCGGATGCCCCGTGGTCAGGGTTCCTGTTTTGTCCATGACCACCGTATCTACTGCTCTTGAATTTTCAAGTATCTCAGCGTTTTTATACAGAATTCCAAGCTCTGCCCCCCGTCCGGTTCCCGCCATAATGGCCGCCGGAGTTGCAAGCCCCAGAGCGCAGGGACAGGAGATCACCAGCACGGCGATTCCTGTGGAAAGTGCAAATTCAAAGGTCTGACCTGCAAGAAGCCACCCCGCCGCTGCCCCCAGGGCAATGAGCATAACCACCGGAACAAAGATTCCCGCAATCCGGTCCGCCAGCTTTGCAATGGGCGCTTTGGAACCGCCGGCATCCTCCACCAAAGCCACGATCTTTGCAAGAGCCGTGTCGTTTCCCACGCACTCCGCCTTCATGCGGAAAAAGCCTGACTGGTTGATGGATGCTCCGGTCACGGCATCTCCCACGGTTTTATCCACCGGAATGCTTTCTCCCGTGAGAAAGGATTCGTCCACCGTGGAGGCCCCTTCTACGATAACCCCGTCCACAGGGATTCTGCTGCCCGGCTTCACCTGAAGTATATCGCCTGCCCGCACGTCTTCCACGGGGATTTCAACGACCGCACCGTCCCGTTCCGCCAGAGCGGTGTCCGGCGACAGGGCAAGGAGCTTTGACACTGCATCGGTGGTCTTTCCTTTGCTTCTGGCCTCCAGGTATTTTCCAACCGTAATCAGGGTCAGAATGGTGCCTGCGGATTCGAAGTACAGATCCATATGGTACCGCTCCACAAGGTCCCAGTCCTGCAGCGCCAGACCGTGGCCGATGCGTATGATGGCAAAGATCCCGTAAATCACCGCAGCCAGTGATCCCACAGCAATCAGAGAATCCATATTGGGCGCCCGGCGGACAAAGGCCGGAAATCCGGATTCGTAGTATTTGCGGTTGATGTACATCAGAATCAGGGTGAGCACCAGCTGGGTCATCCCGTAGGTCACTGCGTTTTCCAGGCCCGTCAGGAATCCCGGCTGCGGCAGTCCCGCCATATGCCCCATGGAAATGTAAAACAGAGGCACGAAAAATATAATCGAAGCAATCAGGCGCCGCTTCATCTGAAGCACCTCCTGAGCTGCAGCGCTGACACTGCCACCTCCCGCAGCGGCGCCTCCGGCGGCTCCTGCCGCCCCAAAGCTGCCTTCTGCTCCGGCGCCCGGGGCGCCGCTCTTTGGAAATGCTCCGTACCCGGCCTTTTCCACGGCACTGCAGATGCCTTCGGTGCTCAGGGCATTTTCGTCAAATTCTACGGTCATGCTGTTTGCCAGCAGGTTCACCGCCACATTTTCCACTCCTTCCAGCCGGGAAACGCACTTTTCCACCCGGGCGGAGCAGGCGGCACAGGACATGCCTGTCACGTCAAATTTCTGTTTCATATCAATATCATCCTCCTGACGAACGGGGGCTCCTTTTTCCCCTATCGCATCATCTTCTGCAGGGTGGCTACCAGTTCTTCGATAACCTCATCATTCCCCTGCCGGATATTATCTGCAACACAGCTGCGAATATGCTCCTCCAGCAGCACACGGCTGAAACTGTTCATCGCTGCGCTGACTGCCGAGGCCTGTATCAGAATATCCGTGCAGTAAGCATCCTTTTCCAGCATATTCTGCAGGCCCCGTACCTGGCCTTCGATCCTCTTCAGGCGGTTCATCAGATCCTTCTGTTCCTTTTCGGAACGGATCTTGCGCTTTCCGCTGCAGCAGCACTGGTTTTCCTTCTCTGTCAACTCTGTGATCTCCTATCCTTCTCTCATATACCCCCACAGGGTATTGTTTTTCATCTCGATTTTATACCCCCATAGGGTATCTGTCAAGATAAAAAAACGGCTGCCCCGGCGGGACAGCCATTTCATCTGTATGCAATTATTTTCCAGGCTTCCAGGAGCTCTTCAGACCCACGATCTGATTGAACACCTTGTGCTCCGGCGTACTGAGCTTTGTATCCTCAATGTAGTAGCCGTTGCGGAAGAACTGATACCGGGTGCCCGGCACAGAATCCCGGATGGCAGGCTCTGCGTAAGCCGTAAGCTCTGTCATGGTGTGAGGATTCATCACTTCCTCTCCGGTTTCTTCGTCGGCAATCTTCAGATAGTCAAAGTTGCGGACGGTGATCTTCTCTGCTGTCCGCGCATCCACCCAGTGGATGGTGCCCTTGACCTTGCGGCCCTCAAAGCCGCTGCCGCTGCGGGTTTCCGGATCGTAGGTGCAGTGAAGCTCCACGATGTTTCCGTCTTCATCCTTTATCACCTCCTGGCAGGTGATGAAATACGCTCCCTTGAAGCGGACCTCGTTGCCAGGGAAGAGGCGGAAGTACTTCTTTACAGGAACCTCCATAAAGTCATCCTGCTCCACATAAAGCTCCCGTGAGAACGGAACCATACGGGTGCCCATTTCTTCCACTTCCTTGTTGTTTTCGATTTCGCAGCTTTCGGTCTGATCCTCCGGATAGTTGGTGATCACCACCTTCAGCGGATGCAGGATCACATTCCGGCTTTCCACTCTTGTCTTGAGGTCATCCCGGACGCAGCTTTCCAGCTGGGCAATATTTACAAGGCTGTTGGCCTTGGCAATTCCGATGCTTTCGCAGAAGCTGCGCACAGCCTCCGGCGTATAGCCTCTGCGGCGCAGACCGGAAATAGTCGGCATCCGCGGGTCATCCCAGCTTTCAACCACCCCTTCATCCACCAGCTTCTTCAGATACCGCTTGCTCATCAGTGTATTTGTCACATTGAGTCTTGCAAATTCGATCTGCTTCGGAGGATTTGGCCACTCGGTTTCTCTCAGAACCCAGTCATACAGCGGGCGGTGATCCTCAAATTCCATGGTGCAGATGGAATGGGTGATGTTTTCGATGGCATCCTCGATGGGATGGGCAAAGTCGTACATAGGATAGATGCACCACTTGTCCCCGGTGTTGTGATGGGTGGAATGTGCGATTCTGTAGATCACCGGGTCTCTCATGTTCATGTTTGGTGAGGCCATGTCGATCTTTGCCCGGAGCACCTTCTCCCCGTCTGCGTATTTTCCTTCCTTCATCTCTTCAAAGAGCTTCAGGTTTTCTTCTACGGAACGGTTGCGGTACGGGCTTTCCTTTCCCGGCTCTGTCAGGGTTCCCCGGTACTCCTTCATCTGGTCCCCCGTAAGGTCGCAGACAAAGGCCTTTCCCTTGCGGATGAGCTTCAGGGCGCATTCGTACATGGTATCAAAATAATCGGAAGCGAACCGGAGCTCGGCCCAGTCAAAGCCCAGCCACTTTACATCTTCCTTGATGGATTCTACATACTCCGTATCCTCCTTCACCGGGTTGGTGTCATCAAACCGGAGATTGCAGCCGCCGCCGTACTTTGCCGCAGTGGTAAAGTTCAGGCAGATGGATTTTGCATGGCCGATGTGCAGATATCCGTTCGGTTCCGGAGGAAACCGTGTCTTGACCGGCCGGTCGTAAAGGCCGTCCTCCAGATCCTTTTCGATAATGTTTTCAATAAAGTTCTTTGATTCGCGAACTTCTCTTTCTTCCGGCATATTGTTGTCCGCCATATTCTTACCTCCGACGCCTATTTATGCTTTTTAACCGTTCTCTTTGTCTTTACCTTGTATACAGACTTTTCCTGCTGCTTCTTTTCCTTTTCAGGGGCTGGTTCATTCTTTCTGGCAGCTTTTTCTGCTTTTTCCACTTTCTTTGCCAGCTTTGCCTTCTCTGCTTCGATCATCTTTACGGCTTCTTCCACGGAGATGCCCTTTTCCTTTGCCAGCTTATACGGGTTTGTCTGAATGTTCAGAGTCGGGTTTTTCGCCTCTGCCTGCTCCATGCTCTTGCGCTGGTCTCTTACGGTCATAACGATCATAACGGCCATCATGGCAAACATGAGCAGCGCATAGGTTGCTCCGGATGCCGGCTTTCTCGTTGTGAACTCCATGGTTTTGTCGGCTCCCAGGGTGCTGCCCTCATCGTTGACGAGATCCCCGGAAATCGTAACGGTGTAGGTGGTTTCGGTCTGCAGATCCTTCTTTGCAAGGAGATTGATGTTCTTTGGATCCTTACTGTTGTAGTAGATCTCAAAGTCAACCTTTTTTCCCTCCTCATCCGTAAACCGGAACTTGTCCTTGTTTGCCGCCTGAGATGACTCCGAAGACACATCGGAAGTGAAATAGAGCTTCACCATAACATTTGTGGCATCCATCTTTGCCGATCCGTCCGGCGGATTGCATCTGTCCAGCTCCAGTTCAAATCCGTTGGATGCTGACGCAAATACCGTTGAGATACTTAATATCGTCATCAGCATCGCAGCCATCACGATCGCTGTAATTCTTTTCATTTCTTTTTCCTCCTAAGCTGTCTGAAAAATTCCTTCAGGATTCCGGAGCATTCCTCCTGCAGCACTCCGGCTGCCACCTCCGGCTGATGATTGAGATGTTCCTCTGCAAGAACATTCATAACCGAACCGCAGGCTCCTGTTTTGGGATCCATGGTGCCGATGACCACCCGGCGGATCCGCCCGTGAACAATCGCCCCTGCGCACATGGCGCACGGTTCCAGCGTCACATAAAGATCACATCCGGTCAGCCGCCAGCCGCCCACTGCGGTCAGAGCCTCCGTCATTGCGATCATCTCTGCATGGGCGAAGGGATTCTTTGTCTCCTCCGTCCTGTTTCTTCCCTTTCCGATGACAGTTCCGTCCTTTACAACCACGGCCCCCACGGGAACCTCGCCGGCAGAGCCGGCGTCAGCTGCAAGCTTCAGTGCCTCATTCATAAAAAAAGCATCGGACCGGCTGCATTCTTCGGGAAGCGCAATCTTTGATTCATCTTCCATTTCTGCCATAAACTGTCTCTATTGCTCCGGCGAAACGCTGTGATGAAGCTTTGTGGTGGACAGGATTACATTGGTCTGCGTCCGCTTGATGCCGTTGAAGCTCTTGATCCTGTTCATGATCATTTCCAGGGTGTGGGTGTTGGTGGTGGTCACCTTCAGCATATAATCATATTCCCCCGTTATATAATGGCACTCCAGAATCTCCGGCTCGCTCTGAACGAACTCAAGGAAAGACTGGGTGTCCGAGGTGGATTCCAGCCCGATGCTGATGATCACAGACAGATCCTTTCCCATAAGCTTCGGATCCAGTATCACCGTGTACTTGCTGATAATATTGGAGTGCTCCAGCTTTTTCAGTCGTTCGCTGACCGCAGAAAGGGACAGATTTACTTTTTTACTGAGATCAGAGATAGAAACCCGGGCATTCTCCTGCAGAACTTCAAGTATTTTGATATCAATCAGATCCATATATATTTTCCTCCCTCTGCAATACATTTTAGATAAATTTTAACATACAACAGAAAAAATGCAATCAAAAAGGGAATTCTGCATGAATTATTTATTCTCATACATAATTCCCTGTTCTGATTCGCCGTTCTTCCTCCCGGAATAAGGCGGTCATCCGCTGTCCGGCCCGTCCCGGGCCCCCTGCCGGCCTAATATTCTTCAATTGTCACGGTCTTTCCTACCTGCCGCAGACACTTTGTGATTTCCCGCACGATGCGGACCTTCACGTCCAGAGACGGTGCGGACAGCTCCCCCTGATGGGCCGGATTTGCTGCGGCGCCGATCATAAATACGATGTCGCTGCACTCGTCCAGCAGCACCTGAACCAGACGGGAGGCTCCGTCCTTTTTTTCCAGCTCCAGGTATTCATCCGGTTTCCGGTTCTGCCCTTCCTCCGCAATGTACTGATGGATCAGCTGCTCTGCAGCGGACAGGGTCAGCACGCCCTCCGTAACCAGGTCGATTCCTTTGATATAACCCATAGGCGGAACATTTTCATCGTAATAGTCCATGCTGACCTCAAGAGGCTCTCCCAGAACCCTTGCCACCACCTTTGAGGTGGTTCCCCCGCAGACGATCTTCTTTCCGGAAGCCATCATAAGGCGGGATACTTCCTTTTCGTCCATTTCCGGCGAGGCCGCCGGCCCCACCATAATCCTTGTCTCGGTGCGGGGAATGATTCTTACAACTGCCACGGTGGTGTCGTCCCCCGGCTCCCCTTCATAAAGGTCGTTGCAGATGCCGATGAGATCCCGGGTCATTTCTCTGGCGGACATGCCATCGTAATATTTCCGCTGAATAAATTCCATGACATTGACCCGCTGCCAACCAAGATTTACCAGTCTTCCGATGCCCGCGTGGATCACCCCGTCGGAAAAGCCTACGATCATGTCCCCCGGGTTTGCCTTAAAGGAACATTCCCAGACCTCCTTGCCCTCGATGACGCGCATGTGCTTTTCCGGTTCGTCCAGCACCCCGTCCCGGACGATTACAATCTCCGGTCCGTCAAACTCAGCAGTATACACATCGCCGTTGTGCTTCACACGGATAATCGTAAAGGTGGAATAGGCAATGCCCCGCTCGCTGCACACCGGCAGCGTCTTGGAAATGGTCTCCACGCAGTCATCAATATCCGCATCGCCGCTGATCATGGTGGCGATGATCTTACTGGTCAGAGTGGAAAGAATATTGGCCTTTACGCCGCTTCCCATGCCGTCCGCAAGAACGATGACCGATTCGTCCGCCTTCCGGATGACATTGACCATATCGCCGCACAGCTCCTCCCCTTTTTTAAAAAGGCTTTCGCTGTACACATCTGCGTAATAACGGTTTCTGTCGTATGTACTTTCTTTTCTTTCGGCCTGATCCATCATACCTGCCACCCGTCCTCTTCATCCATCTTCAGCGTGTTCTTGAGCCGGTTCAGAGCAAGCTTTGTTTCCGCAGTGGTTTCTCCCAGAAGACTGGCGATCTCCTGTGCGATTCTCATCTGCTTTTCCACCACCTTCTGGGTGACGTCGATGGTTTCCTGACGAAGCTTCATTTCCTCCTCCCGCTTTTCAGCCATTTCCGTGCGGTCATCCATCACAAGCATGGAAATATCATGGCCTGTAATGCGGAAATAGGTCAGATCCAACAGCTTGCTGATGGCGCTGCACCTGCAGCGCTCATGGGTGGATTTCACTTCCATTCTTGCAGAATGCTCTAAAAACTCGCTGTCAACAAACTCCTCCATGCTGCGGCCTGCCGCATCTGCGGCAGAAAGCTCCAAAATGGCTTCTGCAGCCGGGTTGATTTCCAGAATCCGGAAGTCCTTATCCATGACAACCACGCCGCTTGGCGAATTGTCAAAGAGCAGGTTGGATTTTGCTTCTGCCTTGTCTCTGGCCTTTGGAATGCACACAAACGGGTCTGCCATGCCCTGACAGACAGCCACGGCCTTTTCGATGCAGGTATTGTACCCGCAGCCCCCGCAGTCCAGACGGTCTTTTTTGTTTTCCCGCCCCACAAGGGAAAGGAAATACTCCACTTCCTCTCTTTGCGGTGTAGTGCGGTTGAACGGCATGGGTTCAAATTTTTTCCTCACATCAACCACTGCAGACTCGGAAGGATTGACACCCGCATGGTCATCCCCTTCCTTGATGCTCATAAGCCAGCGGTCCTTGCTCTGGAAGGTGTCCTTTTTTGCAAGGCGCACAATCGGTCCCCCCAGGCAGCTGTTTGCGCAGGCAGAGACTGCGATACAGTAGTTTTGTGTATTTTCAGAGCTCATTCCGCCGAACATTTCCTTTGTCCGGGAGGCGCCGTTGACTTCCCAGAGCTTATATTTATACTTGATATCCCCCGGAAGGGCCCGGAACAGTCCTCCGTCCTCATCCAGATACCGCCCCCGGTAATTTGAAACCGGGAAGGTGTCGGGGTCCTCCTCGTCGATGGTCACGCCCGTTTCCGCCATCCACTGCTCCACCTCTTCGTAGGTCAGGTACGCATCGATCCTGCCCTCCGGCGGAGTCGTTTCGCTGAGCACATGCTGTGCGATACAGGTGCCGATGCCCACCACCCGGATATCCTGCCCGTAGGCGGCTCTCATCATCTTTGCGTGGGCTTCCAGAGGCGTGATCACCGGGCACATCCATTTTACAAGGCTCGGAAAATACTTCTGAATCATATAATTTGTAGAAGGACACAGAGTTCCGATGATATTTTCATAATGTTCGTTTTCTATGATCTCCGTATATTCCTGAATCACCCGGTTTCCACCTACGGCTGTTTCCTCCACCCGCTCAGCTCCCAGTTTTTTCAGGGCTGCCCCCATGGCTTTCAGGCTTGTGCTTCTGAAATATGTAGAAAAGGCAGAAGAAATGGAAAAGTAGATCCGTTCTCCCCGCTTTACCATGGCCTTCACCCGGTCCAGATCTCCCGCCAGATCTCTGGCATCCTGCGGGCATACCATATAGCATTTGCCGCAGTAAATACAGCGGTCCGCCTCAATCGTTGCCTGATCCTCCGTAAGCGAAATAGCCTTTACCGGGCAGAACCGCACACACTTGTAGCAGTTTTTGCAGTCTGCTTCCCGCAGACGCATGATTGATTCTATGTTCTTATAACGCTGCATTCCGTCACCACTCCCTACTATCTGATTTTCAGAATTTCCCTTTCAAAAACCTCATCAACATTGTCCCGTTTCAGATCGGTCACAGGCTTGTCATCGATGATTGCGCCGATGTTCCCCCGGCACTGCTCCATGCAGAAGGAAGCCTTCAGTTCCACCTCATTCTGCAGTCCATACTGTGCGATGAGCTCCTGAAGGCGGTCAATCACATGATGGGACCCCTTCACATGACACGCACTTCCAACACAGATTGTTATTGTTCTCATAGTCCGTATTCCTCACAGTTGTTTCTTCAGCTTCAATCCTTTGTATACCTACATCCTATCCTTTCGGGAAACAGCCGTCAACCATCTGCCGTCATTCTTTCCCCCGGTTTTCTTCATTTAGGATTGAATCCCTTTTCCAAAATTGATAATATTATCGTGGCTTCTGTCGGGGGAAGCCGTTCAAAAGGAGGTTCATTTATGTATATCGACATCGCAGTTGCGGTGATCCTGATTCTGTGCATCTTCATGGGGGACAGAAAGGGGTTTCTGCGTTCATTTATCAGTACATTCGGCTGGATGATTTCCGTTACTGCAGCCTGGCTCTTCCGGACACCGGTCACAGCGTACCTGGATGCAAACACTTCCGTAAGAAATGATATTCAGGTGAAAATCACCGAATACATCGCATACCGGATCCGAATGGGCACCTCCGGCTCTGACGCAGGCGAAATCCAGGGAGGCATCGCCTCTGCCCTGCGCTCCGCGGCAGACAATGCAATCCAGACCGCTGCTGCGAAATCCGCCGAACCCATTACCGACGCCATTGTAAACATTCTGGTCATTGTCCTGATCCTTCTGGCGGTGCGGGTGATCATGTTTATTATCGAACGCTTTATCGGAATCTTTCTCCAGAAAGGAAAGCCCCTGGGCTCCATGGACAGCATCCTGGGCATGATCTTCGCCCTCATGAAAGGCTGTATCATTTCCGGGATTCTGATTCTGCTGATTTATATGATCGCAGTTGTGGGCAATGTCAACGCCCTTCTGGATCAGATCGGCACATCATATCTGTGTCAGATGATGCTCAATGCAGAGCTGGTTCCCAACATCTTTGCAAATTTTATTGAGTAATGACACGGATTGTGTTAATATAATTCTCGGCAGTTTCTGCCGGACATGCTCGTGTAGCTCAGCGGATAGAGCGTCGGTTTCCTAAACCGTGCGTCGAAGGTTCGATTCCTTTCACGAGCACCAGAAACCAAAAAAATCCGACCGGTACCTTCAGATACCGATCGGATTTTTTTATCTTCGAATTTCTCACAGGAATGATTCTTCCGCTTCACTGCGCTCTTTCAGCGCGTCCACTATAAACATAATAAATTCCAGATCGCTTCGGAACTTTTTCTTTTTTCCATTCTCCAGAATCTCCGCTTCCCCCTGCCATCCGGAAATGGTCCGGAACATGATGCGGAAGCGTATGGTGGCCAGAGGCTCACGTTCCTCCCACTCCGCAGGCTTTTCTTCCTCCGGGATGGTAAACTCCGCCGCATCCCGATAGGCCACTTTCTTTGAGGACAGCTCCATGTCCGGCTGAATATCCATGGTTCTGTACTGAAACATAGGATGCGGAAACGAAATACTGTTCATACAGTCTTCCACCATGAGGATCATGGAAGTCAGATTCAGAAACACCTTTTCTCCGTAAATCCCGTTGGAAAAAACGCCCTGAATATTGGAATCCTTAAAAGAAAAGATTTTCAGCTCACTGTACTGATCGTTCCGCGATACAGCACTTCCTTTACTCAGCAACATCCGTAGCCTCCACTGCTGTGCCTGCGGCCTCCATTTCAGAATCCATCATCAGAGTCATCTCCAGCACGTTGCGGAATGCACATGTTTTTCCTGTATCAACGCAGGAAATCAGTCCCTGCCAGGTTCCGAATCTTCTGAACCGGATGGAAAGCTTAAACGTTAAAAACACCCTCAGCTTATCGTAGATCCACGGCTTTGAGCCCTGAACCATCTCGTATTTTCCTTCTTTTTTTGCAAGGCCGAAAATCTCAGCCTTTGATGCAGGCTCCCTGTCCTTTGTATCCAGAATTTCCTCAATTTTCATAATCAGCTGTGTCATATTTGTAAAGACATAGCGGACATTGCTGGAAACATCGCACAGTGTTCCCTGAATATTCTTTCCATCATACCGATGGACCTTTACCAGAAGGGTGCTCCCTTCCCCGGTATATTTCCTCATTTCCATAATCATTTCCCTCTGCCGGTTTCAATCCTTAATATTTCCATCAATTTATTTATATTTTTCTCAAATTCTACCCACTTATTCACAATATTCTTGTAAATAGTATACACTCTACAGTTACATTTCGGTAACATTTCCCGTGGGGACAATCCTCCGACGGTCTCTTTTCATGAAAAAAATACAATTTAAACCACCCGTCGGGTGCTCTGCACCCCCAGGCGGTGAGACGAAAAAAGCCGGGGAGGAAATCCTCCCCGGCCTGCTTTCACCTTTTGTTTGGCTGCGCTGCGCAGCCGGAATCTGTTTTACGATTCATTTATTCGTATGTATGATTAAATTACAATTTCGATAGGAAGGGTGGACTGCGCCAGCTTCACTGCAAGTTTCGGATATTCCCTTTTGAAACGCTTTACAATTCGCTCCACGACCATTTCCGCATTTTCCACGGTAAGGGTATGCAGCATGATCAGGTACTGGGAGGCGCTGTATCTCGTGTAAACATCGCTGCGGCGAAGTGACTCGTTCACCGTAAGGAGAAGCTTTCCCATGGCATTTTTCAGGAGATTCGGGGCCGGTACGTCGCCTTCCGGATCGGTAATAGTAATCAGCCCAAGATAAATGGACTGGCCGGCTCTGGAAGAATTTCTGACCTCCAGCTGGTAAATTTCCTTAAACACCTCAAATTCACAATAGAAAGCCCCGGTTTCATACTCGGATTCGTTGAGCTTTTCCCGGATGGAGTTGAGATCCATCTCTGTCTGATGCAGTGTCCGTACCACCTGCTTGTACAAAGCGAGAAACTCAGACGACGGTGCAACGCCGAATTTTTCAAAGAACATCTTTGTAACATTCTCATAGTGCGACTTTGCAAGCTGCTGGTTTTTTGAATTTACAAGGGCCTGAATCAGATGATAGTGCAGCTTTTCATCATATGGATCGATTTCTGTAGCTCTTTCGCAGATGGAAACAATCTCTTCCCAGTTCTTAATGCTGGAAAGTATCTCGATTGCTTCATGGACTGCCTTAATATATAAAGAATGGTAATACGTGGAGATCGGAATAGCCCACGTTTCCATTTCCAGCTTTGGAAGAAAGTCCCCTTTATACATATCGATGGCAGCCGTCAGATGGGACAGCCTCTGCTCAATGCTGATATCCTTCTGATCTGCGGTCTGAACATGATGTTCAAAAACATCCAGATCCACCACCATGTCCAGCTCATCATTCCAGGCATAAGTACCGCGCCTGTAAATAATAATATTCTTGGCATTATCGTAATTCAGGCTGCCGATCATGGTTCTTGCCCTGTGAACAAGCGTCTTCAGCGTATTCGCCGGATTTCCATGGCTGTCATCGGGCCAGAGAAGATCAATCAGATCGTTCTGCGAAATCTCTTTTCCCCGGAAAGTAACAAGATATTCAATCAGAAGCCACAACTTCTTTGAACGTCCTTCCTGATCGCTGATACAATTCTCCCCATATTGCAGCGTAAATCTTCCCAACATATTAATATATAACCGATTATCCGTCCCCATCACAAACCTCCACAATTATATAATGACATCTTTCATGATTTTATCATTTCAAAATGTAACTTTCAATATTTTTCCACAATTCTGTAAGAAGTCGGTAATATTTTTTCGGTAAACACCTCAATATGCCCATAAACAAAACAACGTACCATACGGTACGCTGCTTTGCTGTTATGAAATATTTAGGAATTGAATATAGTATTTTGCAAAACTCCGGGCATCGTCGTACCCTTACGCTTGCATTATAACACATTGTCTGCAGAATTGTTACATTTTTTATAAGTTTTTCATAAAAATTTTTAACCGAACGGTATTTTGTGTGCAAAATACATTCGTATGTTTCATGTCTCATTTGGGACGTGCGCATCCGCGGCACGAAAAAAGCAAGCTACTTTGTAGCTTGCTTTTTAACAAAACCGGCATCGCGAACCGCCGAAAGGCGGCTCGCTCCTCCGGTCGCAAAGCTTTTTCTTATATGGAATAAAAGGATGCTTTGCTCCCTTCGCTGTCCCGTTTGAGACGCTTTTCTTTCAGAAAAACTAAAAATCCCAGCTCCTTTCGGAACTCGGATTTTACTCAAACCGGCAACGCTCGTTTTTGCCTTACGGCTCGCTCCTCCGCAGGAAAAATCATCCGATTTTTCCTGCTTCGCTGTCCCGTTTTG
>JBJFFZ010000034.1:6265-19412 GCA_051892195.1 Anaerovoracaceae bacterium | reverse complement strand
AAAAAGCGGCGCTTTGACGATATTTTCCGGATGCTGAAGACGGGCTTCGGACCGGCCGCCGACAGCGAATGCGAGGAGCTGGAAAAATACTGCCGCAAATACAACATCCGAAGCGGCCGGTGGAAGTCGGATTTTGTCTACGGCATAAAGGATGAGGGGGAAGATACGCTGCTGCGGCTCAACGGAATCCGGCAGCGGGTGGACGATTTTCTCAGGGCCGCCGAGCAGCTGTTTGAAGGTGCGGAAACGGTCCGGCAGCGGTGTGAGGCTCTGTACTGTTTTCTGACAGAAACAGCCCGGATGCCGCAGATTCTTGCGGAGATGCAGCCTGATCTGGAGGCCCGGGGGCTCCTTGAGGAAGCCGAAATGACCGGACAGATGTGGGATACCATCGTGCAGATCCTGGACCAGATGGTGGAGGTTCTGGGAGATGCGACCCTATCCCATGAGGAGTTCAACGAAATCCTTCAGGAGGGCTTTGAAGAGGTGGAACTGGGACTTCTTCCTACCAATAACGATCAGGTGATCTTCGGCACCATGCAGAGAACCAGAATGGGAGAAGTGAAGGTTCTCTTTGTGGCAGGGGCAAATGACGGAGTTCTGCCGGAGTCCGGCAGGGCGGAAAGCCTGCTTTCCGACGAAGAAAAACAGCTCATCGCAGAGCAGCAGGGGCGCATCAGCCGTACCCGGGAGCTTCGGGACATGGAACAGGGCCTTGCCATGTACAAGAATCTCACAAAGGCCTCCCGGCAGCTCATTGTGTCCTATGCGGAGCTGGACACCGACGGCACGGTGCTCCGTCCTTCCGAGCTGGCAGAGGAGCTGCGGCGCCATGCCGGAACGGATGGTCACGGCAGAGCCGTGCAGCTGCGGCGGGATTATATTTCTGCAGGAGACACAGACGCATTGCTTCAGACTGCTTCTGCGGCAGCGGGCCACGTGACAGCAGCCATGCGGCGCCATCTGGAGGGAGAGCCTCTGGAGGACCGCTTCCGTGCGGCCGCCCTGGCACTGGACGGACATCCCGGCTTTGACATGGCAAAGAAAGGGCTGTATTTCAGCACCCCGGAGGAGAAGATCAGCCGAAAACAGGTGAAGGAACTGTTTGGCCGGGGAATGGACCAGAGCCTGATCCTCAGCACCTCGGCCTTTGAGCGGTATTCCCGCTGCCCCTTTTCCTTTTTTATCATGTACGGAATCCGTCCCGAGGAGGAACGGCGCTTCACCGTGGACATGCGTTCCATCGGGGACATTTATCACGAATGCATGCGCCGGACAGCCCAGGAGCTGACCCGGGAGGGCATGGAAATTACTGCACCGGATTCCCCGTGGATGACCGTGACCAGAGAGGAATGCCGCCGGATGACCGGAAAATTTGTGGACGAATTTGCAGACCGGTACCGGGAGGGAATTTTAAAACTTACAGGCAGGGAAGCCTACATCAGAGAACGGATCCGGGAAATCTGCTTCGAAACCGCCTGGCTTATGATCCAGCAGGTGCAAAGGGGCCGTATCCGCGCCATTTATTTTGAGCAGCGGTTCGGAAAACGGTCCGACGCTGCATTTCCCCCGGTGATTCTTCATCCGGAGGGGGAGGAAGACGTTTACATTGAAGGGATCATCGACCGGGTGGACGTGATCCGCGGATGGAGCTCTCCGGAGGAATCCCTGCTCTTTGACAGGGAATCCGTCCCTTCCGGCGGGGATGTGGAAGCTGCGGCTGCCCCGGCAGCCCAAAATGCCGGAGAAGAAAGCGGCAGTGAGCAGGATTATATCCGCATTATCGATTATAAATCGGGAAACGAAAAATTTGATCTGGAGGAGGTGCGCAGCGGCTGGCGGCTGCAGCTTATGGTTTACCTGAAAGGAGCCATGGGGGCAGTGCACAACGCCCGCCCGGCAGGGGTCTTCTATTTTGCAGTAAAAGAGCCCCGGGTGGATGTGTCCGGCGTTTCGGAAGACGCCGTGGCAGACACTGTGGAAGCAGGCCTTCTCAAGGGCGTAAAGCTGGACGGCGCCGTTCTGGACAATGCCAGCGTCATCGAGGGCATGGACGCAGACATGGAAGGGTATTCGGAAATCATCCCGGTATATCACAGAAAAGACGGAACCTTCTCCGGAACAAATCTTCTGTCTCCGGAGGATTTTGGATGCCTGATGGAAGAAACCGACCGGAACCTTCTGGAGCTTGCCGCTGATTTCGCCTCCGGACGCATGGATCCCGATCCGAAATCCGGGAAATATCAGGACGCCTGCCGGTACTGCTCCTATACCAGCATCTGCTGCCGGGGAGTATCGGCGTCTGCAAAGTAAGAGGAGGAACGGACAGATATATGAAAAAGCACAGCATCAACAGAATCGTGGCCGTGGCTGCGGCCCTTTTTCTTGCAGCCGGCCTCCTGGCCGGATGCGGGGCGGGGCAGCCCGGGGCTGCCGGAACAGGCGGCGGAAATGCAGCGCCGGATACCCGGACGGTATTTGCCATGGACACGGTGATGAATCTGACTGCCTATGGAGGCGGTGAGGAAGTGCTGGATCAGGCGGAGGCGCGGATTCGGCAGCTGGAAAAACTGTTTTCCGCAACAGACCCGGAAAGTGAGATTTATGCAGTAAACCGGGACGGGCAGGGGGCAGTTTCGGAGGATACCTTTGCCCTGACAGAGTATGGACTGCAGCTTTGCAGGCAGACGGAGGGTGCTTTAGACCTGTCGGTGTATCCCGTGGTAAAGGCCTGGGGGTTTACCACCGGTCAGTTCCGGGTGCCTGGGGCAGAGGAGCTTGCCCAGCTGCTGTCCCATGTGGATTACCGGAAGATCCGGCTGGATTCGGAAAGCCGCACCATTTCCCTTGAACCGGGGATGATGATGGATCTTGGAAGCATCGCCAAGGGCTATACAGGGGATCAGGTGATCCGGATTCTTGAGGAGAAGGGAGTGGAAAGCGCCCTTCTGGATCTTGGAGGAAATATCCAGACCCTGGGTCCGAAGCCCGACGGCTCTGACTGGCGGATTGCAGTGCAGAATCCGGAGGAGCCTTCCAGTGACAATTATCTGGGAATTGTGGAGGTCCGGGACTGTGCGGTGGTCACTTCCGGAGGATACGAGCGGTATTTTGAAGGGAGCGACGGTACCCGGTACTGGCATATTATGGATCCTGCAACAGGAACGCCTGCAGACAGCGGGCTGATTTCCGTCACCGTTGTGGGGGACTGCGGGGTGTACTGCGATGCATTGTCTACTTCACTTTTTATTATGGGCGAAGAAAAGGCGGCTCAGTTCTGGCGGGACCACGGGGATTTCGACATGATCCTTGTGGGCAGTGATCATCAGATTACGGTGACGGAGGGCCTCCGGGACCGGTTTACGCTCATGGACACAGAGGATTATGAAGTGAAGCTTCTTGAAAAGTAGCGGCCCAGGACTGCCTGGGGCAGCGAAGTCCGTATTGCGCAGAAAAGTGCTGAATAGAAACAGAAAAGGTGTGCATATGAGAGGAATCATACGAAAATCGGATCTCGTTTTGGGGCTGGCGCTGCTTGTGTTTTGCGCCGTCACAGCGTGGTTTGCCTATGGGAGCGGAGCTCCCGGAGGGGTAATCCGGATTACCGTGGACGGAGAAGTGTTTGGAGAATACCCTCTGGATCAGGACCGGACCATTGCAGTGGAGACTTCCTTCGGACACAACGAAGTGACCGTAGCTGCGGGCAGGGCATATATGTCGGAGGCGGACTGCCCCGACGGATACTGTCTGAGGCAGCATAAAAGCCAGGGGGGCATCTGCAGCACAGAGCAGACTCTGGTGTGCCTGCCCAACCGCGTGGTGGTCAGCGTGGTTCAGTCCCCAGAGGAAGGACAAAATGCAGATGATCTGCAGCAGGCCCCCGACGCTGTAGCCGGGGCTCCGGCTGCTTCGGGAAAAGGAGGGGAACGCCATGCATCGTCATAAGTCAGAAAATTCCGGGGCATACGGCGGACCGGGGAATTCCCGGGGATACGGCAGAGGAACGAATGCCCTGTCCTACAGGGTGGCACTGAGCGCTGTGATGGTTACTCTGGCATTGATTTTTTCCTATGTGGAGGCCATGATTCCCCTGAACTTCGGAATTCCCGGCATCAAGCTGGGACTGTCCAATCTGGTCATTCTGGTGGCATTGTATCAGTTGGGCGCAGGGTATGCGTTTTCCATCAATCTGCTTCGGATTGTACTGTCCGGAATGCTGTTTGGGGGTGTATCCGCCATGCTTTACAGCCTTGCAGGAGGTCTTTTGAGCTTTGCAGTCATGCTTCTGCTCCTAAAAACCCGTCTGTTCAGTCCTGTGGGAGTCAGCATGGCAGGCGGTGTCATGCACAACGTGGGGCAGGTGACGGTGGCTGCTTTTGTGGCAGAAACGGCAAAGCTTTACCTGTATCTGCCGGTGCTGTCTGTGACAGGGCTGGTGACGGGATTTCTTCTGGGATATGCCGCGGCTCTGATTATGGGGCGGGCAGGGGAACGGGCCGCAAGGTACTGACAGAAATGGAGAGGAATGTCAGCGTTCCGCCTGCGGAACTGAATAAAAAAACAAAAACAGACGATGAGGAGCCCAATCCTGTCGTCTGTTTTTGTGTGTTGGCTAAAAGCATTTCTAAAGAAGAAGGGAAAAGCCTTCCTCAATGAAAACAAATGAAAAAGGTTGTATTCTACGAACCAATTCAACCTTATCATATGTAGTTCAAAAAATCAAACCGTCCGCCGCAAATATATACAGTGGTTCTTAATCGTATATTTCTGAACTGTCAGAGGTCTCTTCTGGTGTATCCTGCGTATCCTCCAGGGTGGTATCCGGGGTATCTTCCGCAGATGTGTCCGCAGTGGAATCCGCCGCTTCCTCCTTTGCCGGATCTGTCTCTGAGCCCGGAACATCATCTGTTTTTATGTCCGTTGGAGCAGGTTCCCGGCCGGTCATAACATCGTAAAATGTGGTCAGTCCGATCAATGGACGGAGCAGGAATGTGGAGACTGCTGTCATTATCAGCAGATAGCCCGCAAAATAAAGGACCGCCGCACCCAGCAGCATATACCAGTAAGCGCTGTACACATCACCGCTGTAGAACATCGGCAGGATGAGAAGGTAATAGCCGGCGGCTGCAATTCCTGCAATAAGGACTGCTGCAATCCCGAGGGAAAGCACTGCCCACCCGAGATAAGAAAGGAGGAGGCACAGCAGCTTCCAGGTGCAGCCCTTTGTTCCGCGGAAGCTCAGCTTTACAGCATTCAGAACCTTCATCTGAGGGTGATCGATCAGCAGCGGCATAACAAATGCCAGCCGCAGGTAGAGGGCGGCTGCAAACAGAACTCCGGCCGCTGCCAGAAGGTAAACCAGCACCTGAGTTGCGATGAAGGCAAAGCCTTCTCCCAGGCCTTCGGAAAGTGCGTGAACTGCAGCAGCAGGAAGGGTGCAGACCAGGGTGCAGAGCCCGGCAGCAAGTGCCAGCAGCACAAAGGAACCCACTGCCTTAAAAAACCAGTTGTCCCGGAAGGCAAAGAACAGGGTGCCGGTTCTGAATTTTTCTCCTCTGGAAATGTGCATGGCTCCTGCAGTCAGCCCCATCATCACAGGACCTCCAAGGATCAGGGGTACCAGGGAGGCGATGACCTCGATGGCACGGCCTGCAGCCGGGGCATCGCTGAACCGGGCAACTCCGAGGACCATCAGCAGCAGAGGCGGCAGCATGAGAATCGCACATGCGAAAAGCACCTTTGGCCATGCCCGAAGGAGGTTGTGCTTCTGGGCCTGAACGCCCCGGGCTCTCACCTCGGAAAGGCGGAAGCTGCCGTTGAATTCGATTTCCGGTTCCGGGATTTCTTCAGATATCTCTTCCGGAGAATCTTTGACGGATGCTTCCTGGGATTCCTCTGCCGCAGGTTCCGGCTCTGCCTGTGTTTTCGGAGCATCCGCCGGGAAAGCTTCTTCTGCAGGCGCTTCCTGCGTATTGATTTCTTCTGCCGAAAGCACCGGAGTGCTTTCTGTTTCTTCTGTTGCTTCGGGAGCCGCAGAGCGCTCCTCATACTTGTTTTCAAATTCGTTTTCCATAGATTTTCTCTCCTAATACATATATAACATATTCCGGACAGGAATCAGATATCCCACTTCAGGGAGTCATTTTCTTCCTGTTTTTTCAGCTCTGCAAGGTCCTGGTCCTCCTGCGGGGAAAGCAGAGGATTTTCCTGGTCAGCATCTGTCCAGGCGCCTCCTGAGGAGGCGGAAACGTCCGGGGCTGCAGCAGAGAGGCCGCTTTCGGCAGCCGGGTTCGGATCTGCCTGACGGAAGTTACCTGTAAGCCCGGAGTAGAACACGGCCTGGGCGGTGTTCATGTAGAGGGTCACAAAGGCAAATGCCACAAGGAACACTGCAATCAGCACGGCTGCGGCAAAGACGGACAGGAACGAGAAATTTCCGGCAAGCAGGAACCAGATGGCCCCGTACAGAGGAATAAAGGACAGCATCAGCCAGCCCATGAAGGACAGCATCAGAATCAGCAGATGGGTCTTTCCTGGGCCGGCCATCATGCGGACGCTGATGGCGATGGCCTGGCTGGCCCGGATTCCCGGGTTGTCAGCGATGATAAAATAGGTCATCTGGTAGCGCATGAGAAACCAGAAGAGGAGTACAGCGCCTGCGCTGAGAAAGAAGGCGCCTGCAGCCAGGGACGGTACAGAGACAGCCCCTGTTCCGAGGCTTAAAATGCCGGCCCCTCCCAGCAGCATCATCCCCGGAAGGAGGAACAGGCAGGCCCACAGGGTGGAAAAGATGCCGATGAGAATCCCTGTGCACAGAGCCGTCCCGTATCTGGAAAAGCCGGAAAAGACGGTAGATGCGTCAAAGGACTCCTCCCGCAGAATCTTAAGGGAAAGCACGGAAACGCCCAGTGCAAATGCTCCTGCCACCAGGAGCTGATAAACGGAAACCAGCCGTTCCACACCTATGGCACCGCTGTCCTGGCTGGTGATATACGGGTTGGATATCAGTGATACGGTCAGTGTGGGCAGCAGATAGAGGAATCCATAGATCAGAAACGGAACGGCCGCCTTCTGCCACTTCCCCTGAAGCCTGCGGCGGGCCATCTGCCTGGCCTGTCCTGCTTTAAAATAAATCATAATACCTCCTTGTCCGGACTCCGCTAATACTGCGGATCCGTTTCTTCGTCATCGTATTCTCCGTCAATGACCGGGCGATACCGGTCCACAAAACCATCGGTGTAAGGATCGATGGGCCCCCGCAGCCCCAGAGGGTCATCCGGGTCCCATGTGGTTGGATCCCAGTCGGAAGGCAGCTCGATGGGAAGCTCGTCCTCCTCATCCCGGGTCTGTTCCTCATCGTAGGAAAGTCCGTCGTCTCCAAAGGCGTAGGCGTCATCCTCCGCCTCAGCCATGGCATTGAGGGTGTACTCATCCGGTCCCTGGGGCATGGCATCGGAAAAATCGTAGGTATACCGTTTTCCGGCCAGCTTTTCCTCCCGGAAGAGCATCAGGGCCTCAAGGGGTGAGGTCCTAAGAGGTTCGGTTCCGTCCTCCGGCGTGCAGAGCACCGCCTCTTTGGCAAGGAGCCACTGGCGGAAGCGGAACAGCTCGTCCGCATAAAAGCCACGGCCCCGGTGGTGGGTCTTTTCCGCAAGGGTCACCAGGGTGTCCTTAACGGTCTGGATGGTGGCGTAAAGCTCTGTGTTGTCATCCGGAACTCCCCGGAGAAGATCGTCAAAAAAGGACGTGGTCATTTCCGAGAGGGCCTCTGCCTGGGGCATCAGCATAAGCTCCGCAAAATCATCGTACTGCAGGTCCGGAAACTCTGTTTCCATCACCGCAGAAAACTGTTCAAAGTAACGAAAATCCTCTGCAGATTCAATATCTGCTTCCTGCATTAAATCTTCTAAAATCATAACATCTCCACGTTTTGTTCTTACATTAATACTGTTCAGAGAACCTGATTTTCCTTGATGAATCAAGTTAATCAGTTTATTATATAATAAATATAAGCACCTATAAAGGTAAAAAATATTTATTTCGCTATTAAGGAGTTTGGAAATGGCAGATGAAAAAAAGCTCAGACAGCGTTCTGAAATCGACGATAAATACAAGTGGAACATCCGCGCAATGTACAGCGATGAGGCAGACTGGGAAGCGGATTTCAACGAGGCACTCCGGCTGGCCGACGAATTTTCCGGCTTTGCGGGAAAGCTGGGGGAAAGCCCGGATACGCTGCTGCGTGCCCTCCAGGCACGGGATGCCGTATGGCAGAAGGCAGAGCGGGTGTACGTCTATGCGCACATGAAGAGCGACGAGGACAACCGGGTTTCCCGGTATCAGGAGCTGAGCCAGAAGGCAATGTCCATGATGGCCCAGATCTCTGCAAAGACTGCATTCTTTACGCCGGAGCTCATGGAGCTTCCTGAGGGCACCATCGAAGGCTTCCTGAAGGAAAATCAGGAGCTGCAGCTTTACAGCTATGTCCTGACGGATATGCTCCGCCAGCGTCAGCACATTCTTTCAAAGAAGGAAGAAGCCCTTATGGCGCAGTTCGGGGAGGTTTCCGGAGCCCCGAAGCAGATCTTCAGCATGATCAACGATGCGGATATGAAGTTCGGAACCATCCGGGACGAAGACGGGGATGAAGTGGAGCTGACCCACGGCAACTATATCAGCATGATGGAATCTCAGGACCGCAGGGTACGGGAGTCCGCATACCGCACTTTATATGCAGCCTTTATGCGGCAGAAAAACACCCTGGCATCCACTTACTACTATAATGTCAAGAAAAATGCCGTGTTCGCAAAGATCCGCAATTATCCGTCCGCGTTAGTTTCTGCCCTGGAGGCAGATAATATTCCGGAATCGGTCTACACCAACCTGATCGACACCATTCACCAGAATCTGGATGTGCTTCACCGCTATGTGGCCCTGCGCAAAAAGATGCTGGGTGTGGACGAAATCCACATGTACGACATGTATGCGCCTTTAGTGGATATGCCAAAGCGCAGCGTTCCTTACGAGGAAGCCCTTGAAACGGTGCGCAGAGCGCTCGTCCCTATGGGAGAGGAGTACATTCGTGACCTCAACGCAGGCATCGAGGCCGGGTGGATCGACGTGTACGAAAACGAAGGAAAGACCAGCGGAGCCTATTCCTTTGGAAGCTACGACAGCATGCCGTACGTCCTTCTGAATTACAACAACAAATTCAAGGACGCATTTACGGTCATTCATGAGCTGGGACATTCCATGAATTCCTATTACACCCGAAAGGCCCAGCCTTTCATCTACGGAAGCCACTCCATCTTTACGGCGGAGGTGGCATCCACAGTGAACGAATGCTTCCTGATGCACGACATGCTGGAAAAGTGCACCGACAGGCAGGAGCGCATGTACCTTCTGAACATCTATATCGAAGAGTTCCGGGCTACGGTGTTCCGCCAGACCATGTTTGCGGAGTTTGAAATGATCGTTCACCGGGAGGTGGAGCAGGGGGAGGTTATGACACCGGACCGTCTGTGCAAAATCTACGGAGACCTCAATAAGGAGTACTTCGGTCCAGACGTGGTCTACGATGAGGAAATCTCCATGGAATGGGCCCGGATTCCGCATTTTTACAATGCGTTTTACGTTTATAAATATGCCACCGGCTATTCGGCTGCCGTTGCCATATCCAGAAAGGTTCTGGAAGAAGGGGCTCCTGCAAGGGATGCGTATATGACCTTCCTGGCCGCAGGGGACAGCGATTATCCGATTGAGCTTCTGAAGGGCGCAGGGGTGGATATGAGTAGGCCGGATGTGATCAACAGCGCCATGGATACCTTCCGTGGGCTGATCGAAGAGCTTGAGGAGCTTGTCAATGAATAAACTGTTTCATATATATGCAAATGCAAATGATGTGTCCGAGCGGATCACCGAAGAGGTCCGGCGCAAGATGGCGGCCGTAGGGTATCAGTACTCCGATTCCGAAAAGGATGCGGATCTGATCTTCTGCATCGGCGGAGACGGCGCCCTGCTGCGGCTTCTGAGAAAATACAACTTTCCTGCGGCCCCCATTGTGGGGATCAACACCGGCCATCTGGGCTTCTTTCAGGAGATCACCATGGACGGCATCGACGAATTTATCCGGCTTCTGGTAAACGGAGAGTACCATATTCAGGAGTATATCGGCCTGGATACGGAGGTCTACACGGAATCGGAAATGACCCGCTACATCGCCATCAACGAGATCGTGGTCAGAGGCGACGGCGAACGGCTCATGCACCTGGGCGTCCGGGTGGGCAACAACGAAATCACAAAATTCAGCGGGGACGGCATTCTGGTGTGCACGCCGGCAGGAAGCACTGCGTACAATTATTCCCTGGGCGGGGTCATCGTGGACCCGGATGTGGACATGCTTCAGATCACGCCTATGGCGCCGGTAAACAACATCGCCTACCGGTCCTTTACCTCCGGAATCATCGTTCCTACCCAGACCTCCATCGAAATATTTCCGGTAAACAACGAGGACAAGACCGTGTCCGTCATCGAGGACGGCCGGATCGTGGTCCGGGGGGACGTAAAACGGATCGTCATCCGGGTGGCAGACCGCAAGGCAAAGATCGTCCGGTTTAAAAATTACAATTTCTGGAAAAAAGTGACAGATAAGATCACCGGTTAGAGGAATGAAAGAACAGACACAGACGAACGAACAGACCATAAAGCAGCGGCTGACCCATGAAATCCGCAGGGAACTGTCCCGGGAAGAGCCGGAGACGTCTGCTCCTGCAGACACCGACCGCTTCACCTACACCGTAACCGAACAGGATGTGAACATGACGGTGAAGCTGATCCTGAAAAAGCGGCTGGGCTTCTCCAAGCGCCTTCTGATCCGGCTGAAGCAGGGAGAAGGAAAGGTCACCAGAAACGGCCGGAAGGTCCGGCTCTTTGCAGACGTTATCGCCGGCGATGTGATTCAGGCGGAGCTTCCCGCAGAGCGGTGCCACTTTATTCCCCAGGACATTCCCATCGAGGCAGTCTACGAGGATCAGGACATGCTGGTGATCAACAAGCAGCCCTGGGTGGTGGTGCATCCCACCATGGGACATCCTACGGGAACCATTGCCAACGGTCTTATGAAGCGCATGGAGGATACGGGAGAGCACTTTAAGATCCGGTTTGTAAACCGCCTGGACCGGGATACCAGCGGCCTGATGATGGTGGCAAAAAATTCCCACTGCCAGGACGTCATGACAAAGCAGATGAAAAGCGACAGCGTCACCAAGAAGTATCTGGCGGTGGTCCACGGCATTGTAAAGGAAGAAGCCGGTACGGTGGATCTGCCCATCGGCCGGAAGGAACCGGAGGACATCCGGCGGTGCGTCATGGAGGACGGATATCCTTCCGTAACCCATTACAGGGTGCTTCAGCGGTTTCCGGAAAAAGAGGACACCCCGGAATGGGCCGCCGGGGGCTTTACCCTGCTGGAGCTTCGCCTGGAAACAGGAAGAACCCATCAGATCCGGGTGCATATGTCCCACGTGGGACATCCCCTGGCAGGAGATCCGCTGTACGGCAAAGAAGAACCGGAGCTCATCGGGCGGCAGGCCCTTCACGCAGCAAGCCTGCGCTTTGTACACCCGGTATCCCAGGAGACCGTGGAGCTTGCAGCCCCCCTTCCCGACGATATGGAACAACTGATACAGAAACTGAAATAGAAACAGAGGAATGACATGATATTAAAAGTACTGCTGATCATCATGCTGGTGATCCCCCTCTTTTTTCTTGCTTTCATGCTTCTGGAAAATCTCATGCAGGAAGTCTTCAAGAAGAAGGATGGCAGAAAAAATGAAAAAAAGTAACCCGGCGGGTGCCCCGGGCACCCGGCAGAAAACCGGACTGTTCGTGACCTTTGAAGGTCCCGACGCATCCGGAAAAACCACCCAGATAAACCTTTTAAAGGAATATCTGGAAGGCAAAGGCATTCAGCCCCTCATTACAAGAGAGCCGGGGGGCACGCCCATCAGCGAAAAAATCCGGGCCATTATCCTGGACAGGGAAAACAGCGAAATGCTGCCCGTGACCGAAGCCCTGCTTTACGCAGCGGCACGTGCCCAGCACGTGGGTCAGCGGATCCTGCCGGCCCTTGCGGAAGGGCGTCTGGTGATCAGCGACCGTTTTTTAGACTCCAGCATTGCCTACCAGGGTTATGGAAGAAGCATGGGAGACATGATCCGCACCATGAACGAGCCTGCCACCGGCGGCCTTGCGCCGGATCTTACCATTCTTCTGCAGACGGATACCTCCCGCATGCGGGAGCGCCGCAGGGCGGAGGATGAGGACCGCATGGACGCCCAGAAGGCAGAATTTCACGCTGCAGTCATGGAGGGCTACCTGAAGCTTGCCCAGGCGGAGCCGGAACGGATTCGCGTCATCGACGGACAGCGGTCCGTGGAAGAAATCGCTTCCGAGATCCGCGCCCTTGTGGACCGGCTTTTGGAGACCACCGGCGGCTGCCGGTGAAAATGAGCGATATTCACAGAAAAGTATTCGTAGATAAATAGTTAGAAAGGAAACGCAGAATCATGGTATTCAGCTCGGCGATTTTTCTGTTTGTTTTTTTTCCGGCGGTCTTTGTGCTGTACCGGGTGGTTCCGGGTATTCCGGCAAAAAACATGCTGCTGATTCTGGCAAGTCTTGTATTTTATTCCTTTGGGCAGCCTCAGTATCTGCTGCTTCTGCTGCTTTCCGTGCTGGTGCACTATGTGTCCGGCCTTCTGCTCTGCAGCAGAGCTGCAGCGGAGGGCCCCCGGGCAGGGACTGCAGGAAAGTGGATTCTGGCCCTGACGGTGGCCTTTGATCTGGGGATTCTTGGAATTTTTAAATACCTTGATTTTACGGTAAACAATGTAAACCAGCTCCTTGGAACCCAGCTGCCCCTTCCGGGGATCACCCTTCCCATCGGGATTTCGTTTTTCACCTTCCAGGGCCTGTCCTATGCGGTGGATGTGTACCGGGACAGAACCCAGGGAACCCGGAGCTTTTTTCATCTGCTCCTTTACATTTCTTTTTTTCCGCAGCTGATTGCGGGCCCTATCGTCAAGTATCATGACGTATCCCGCATGATTGAAGAACGGCGGACCACCCCGGAACTGACAGCTTCCGG
>JBJFFZ010000034.1:0-6165 GCA_051892195.1 Anaerovoracaceae bacterium | reverse complement strand
CTGTCCTCCTGGTTTCGGGATTATCTGTATATCCCTCTGGGAGGCAGCTTCTGCAGCCGGGCAAGAGCCAACCGCAACCGGCTGATTGTGTTCTTTACCACAGGCCTGTGGCACGGAGCCAGCTGGACCTTTGTTCTGTGGGGCCTGTGGCACGGCATGTTTCTGATTCTGGAAAATGAGGGCATCATCCCGGTGAAAAAGATGCAGCGCACTGCAGGAGGCCGGGCGTTTGCCCATCTTTATGTGCTTCTTGTGGTGGTGCTGGGGTTTACCCTGTTTCGGGCGGAGAGTCTGGGGCAGGCGGGAATGATGTTTTCCGCCATGTTTACGGGATTTCAGAGCTCGGCGCAAGCCTCGGTGCTTCTGCGGGAGCTTCTGACTCCGTCCACTGTGTTCTGGATTCTTGCAGGTATGGTGCTGTCGGTTGATCTGTTTCCGCGGCTGCGGCGGTGTCTTGGCGTAAGGGATGACCGCCTGGTGGACGACGGCCCGGGGGTGGTTCGCTGTATGGAGGACGGCTCTTCTGCAGAACCGTGGCAGCAGCCTGCTCTGCAGGCGGATGCAGCGGAAGGCAGAAAGGCAAAAGCTGCAGAGCTTCTTGCCAGCGCAGGGGCGCTGCTCCTTCTGGTGCTCTGCATCCTGAATCTGTCTCAGACCGGCTATAATCCGTTTATTTATTTCCAGTTTTAGGAAGGAGGTTTTCATGAAAAAAGCGTCATCCATTGTGTTTATCGCAGGCGTCCTTTTTCTGTGCCTGCTTCCCTCCGCCGGTATGCTGATCTTTGGGGAATCCCAGGGGGGTGCCAATGAAATCCTGGCCTCCAGGCCTTCCCTCATGACAGAGGAGGGCAGACTCAATCTGGATTTTCCTGCAGAGCTGACGGATTATTTTGCTGACCGGTTCGCCTTCCGGCAGCAGTGCATCACGGCAGACGCCGCCCTGAAGGCTGCGGTCTTTCACGAATCTGCGGCAGAGGACGTGATTCTTGGCAAAAAAGACCAGACGGGCACCTGGCTGTATTATGCAAAGACGAAGAACGACTGGCTCCACGCAGACACCCTGTGGCAGGGGCAGGTGCGAAATATTGCCCATACGCTGGCGCTTGCCCAGGAATATGTCCGGTCCCAGGGGGCGGTGCCGGTCTTTACGGTTGCGCCCAATAAAAACTCCATCTATCCGGACTATATGCCGTATCAGGGCAATCCTATGGGTCAGCCGAAAAATCTGGAGCTTCTGACGGAGGCCCTTGCAGAGGAAGGGGTCAGTTATGCAGATCTGACCCAGACCCTGTACCGCGCCGCCCGGCAGGAAGAAACGGCCGGGAGCGATCCTGCAGACACCCTGTACCACCGGCTGGATTCCCACTGGACTGCCCGGGGGGCGGCCCTGGGGATGCAGTGCATCATGAATGCTCTTGGAGCAGAGGGTCGGGACTGGAGCAGGGAGCCATACACCCTGAAGCAGGTTCATAAAGGGGATCTGTACGAGATGCTTTTGCCGGCGGGAAAAAAGCTGGACTACGATGCGGTGTACAGTCGGAAGGCAGATTTTGAATATCTGCAGGAGGAGACGGCGGCGGACGGCAGCGCGGCGTACCGCAGCACCGGCCTCCGGTACGGGGACGAGGGCGCTCCGAGGTATGATTCCCTGCGCATCGACACAGAGAGCAGCGGACCGGTGAAGGGCCGGCTTCTCATGTTTCGGGATTCCTTCGGCAATGCTCTCTATCCGTTTCTTGCGGACAGCTTCCAGCGTGCAACCTTTTCCCGGCAGATGCCATGGCGGCTGGACTGGCTTGCCCGGGACGACGGAGACGAAATCCGGTACGTGGTCATGGAAATCGTAGAACGGAATCTCGGGGATCTGGCAGTAAAAGCGCCGGTGATGCCGGCGCCGGAGCGGGAAGCTCCTGCCGGAAATATTTCCCGGGAAAAGGCCGGAACTCTGTCTGCAGCCCTTGGGGCTGAGGTGTCAGCGGAGCTGACGGGCTATGTGAAGGTCACCGGACAGGCTGATGTTTCGGGAGAAGCTGCCCGGGGATTTCAGGTGTATCTGCAGGCGGGTGACCGCATCTTTGAGGCAAGCCCTGTGGGCGAAGGCCCGGAGGGGCAGGGGGGCGCCGGATGCTTTACGGCATTCCTTCCTGAGGAAGTCTTGAAAGAGCAAAGTGTTTCTGTTATCCTATGGGATAAGTCTGAATTTTATGTTTCCGATTTCCAGGAGCTTTCGTACGAGTGAGCCTCGGGTCCGGGAAACAGTGAAGCAAAAAAATACTGCAAAAGATATGATTTCAGGCAGCCCGCCGGCACAGACGGGGGCTGCTGATTTGTGAAAGGAACGAAGATTATGAAAAAGAACAGGATACTGGCAGCAGCCCTGAGCGGAGTTCTGCTGATCTGTGCGGCCGGGTGCGGAAGCGCCCCTGAGGGTGACGGAAGCGCAAGCGCCGCTGCTCCGTCCGTGGAGCAGCAGGAGGAGCAGCCTGGGGAAGAACAGACAACGGAGCCTGCCGTACAGGAACCGCAGAAGAATGAAGAAACGTCAAAGCCGCAGGAAAACACAGCGCCTTCCGCAGGGGACAAAAATACGTCTGCCTCTGGGCCGCAGGACAAGCCTGCAGAAAGCAAGCCGGCCCCTGCGCCGGATCCGGAACCGGAACAGAAGGCTCCTACAGCGGCAGATGCCAGCGCCTTTATCGGCAAGAGCGCTTCTTCCATGATTGCCGCCATCGGTGCGCCTGTGTCAAAGTCCTATGCATCCAGCTGCATGGGAGACGGGGAGGACGGAGAGCTGAAGTACAACGGCTTTACAGTTTATACATATAAAGAAGGCGACAGTGAGAAGGTGATTGACGTTGCATAGCAAAAATGGCAGTCTCAGAGGTTCCATTCTGCTGTTTATCACTGCATTTATCTGGGGTACGGCCTTTGTGGCCCAGAGCGTCAGCACAGATTTTGTGGGACCTTTCACCTTTAATATGGCCCGTTCTGTGCTGGGAGGCGCCTTTCTGATTCCGGTGATCCTCCTTATGGGCGCAGGCAGAAAGAAAAAAAGCGCATCCTGTCCGTCCGGGGCTCCGGACGCTCCTGCAGAGGACAGAAAGGCTCTGTGGACCGGCGGCATCTGCTGCGGCGCCATTCTGTTTGTGGCATCCAATCTTCAGCAGTGGGGGCTGCAGTACACTACGGCGGGAAAGGCCGGATTTATTACAGCGCTGTACATTCTGCTGGTTCCGATTTTTTCCATCTTCCTGCACAAGAAGGCAGGAATTCGTCTGTGGATCAGTGTGGCCATTGCAGTGGTGGGACTGTATTTTCTCTGCATGACAGAAAGCTTTACCATCCAGAAGGGCGACTTTATCGAGATGCTCTGCGCTGTGGCGTTTACATTTCACATTCTGGTCATCGACCACTTCTCGCCCCGGGTGGACGGGGTGAAGATGTCCTGCATCCAGTTCTGGGTTGCAGCTTTGCTGTCGGGCATCGGAATGCTTGTGACAGAGAATCCGGACTGGAGCATGATCTTTGCGGCCTGGTTCCCGATCTGCTATGTGGGCATTATGTCCAGCGGGGTGGCCTATACCCTGCAGATTGTGGGACAGAAGGACCTGAATCCTACGGTGGCGTCCCTGATCATGAGCCTGGAGTCCGTCATCGCGGCTCTGTCTGCGTGGGTGCTGATCCATCAGAATATGAGCGGCAGAGAGGTCCTTGGCTGCGTCCTGATGTTTGCGGCCATTATCCTCGCCCAGCTTCCGGAAAGAACTCCGGTAAAAAGCGAAAACTAAGGGTTGCCGGCATTCAAAAAAAAATGTATAATGGTCTATCAAAATACAGTCGTAAGCGGGCAGCCGCCGGCGGCTGTATTCTCGTAAAAAAGGGGAAAGAAGGGATTCAGAGAGGATGTGTAAAAAAGCAAAAAGAGCAGGGGCTCTTCTGCTTTCTGTTCTGATGGCAGGGCTGCTTTTTTCCGGCTGCGGCCGGGAAGCAGGACAGGCCTCAGCAGACGGAACGGATGCAGTTGAGGCATCTGCGGCTGCAGATGCAAGGCTGGCACAGCTTCGTGCCGATGCAGAAAACGGGCTTTTTGTTCTCATTAACAAGGAGCATGCGGTGGCGGAGGATTACTGCGCCGAGGATCTGGCGCCTATCCGTTATTATGCTGAGGACCGGGATCCTCAGTGGCGGTTTATGCGGCAGGAGGCTGCAGACAGCTTCCACGAAATGGTGGAGGCAGCAAGGACCGAAAACATCGACTTTGTAATGACCACGGCGTATCGATCCTATGGATTTCAGTCCATTCTGTGGGAAAACGCAGTGGGGCGCTACGGCAGCGAAGAGGCGGCCAATGAAATGGTAGCCCGGCCGGGAGAAAGCGAACATCAGAGCGGTCTTGCGGTGGATATTTCCTCTGCGGAAAACAGATATCAGCTCAATGACGATTTCGGCAGCACGGAAGCCGGAAAATGGGTGGCAGCCCACGCTGCAGAGTACGGGTTTATCCTGCGGTATCCTGCGGACCAGACGGACCGCACCGGCTACGGGTATGAGCCGTGGCACCTGCGCTATGTAGGAAAGACGGCGGCAGAGGAAATCACAGACCAGGGGCTGGTGCTTGAGGATTATGTGAAACAGCTGCAGGATGAGGGGGTCCTTTCCGGAGATTAGATGCCGGAACATGTAAATGTTTTTTCACTGTGTTAAAGTATATAGAAAGTAAATAAATCAGGAGGTTGCAATGGCATTTTATTTTTCTGAACCATCACGTACATTCAGCGAATATCTGCTGGTACCGGGTTATTCTTCTGCAGACTGCATTCCGAGCAATGTCAGCCTTAAGACTCCCCTTGTAAGATACAGAAAGGGTGAGGAGGAGTGCCCGCTCACCATGAATATCCCTATGGTTTCTGCGATCATGCAGTCTGTTTCCGGGGAAAAGATGGCAGTGGCTCTGGCAAGAGAGGGCGGTGTATCCTTCCTTTACGGTTCCCAGTCCATCGAGGATGAAGCAAACATGGTAAGAGCCGTAAAGGCCACCAAGGCAGGCTTTGTAAAGAGCGACTCAAACCTGAAGCCAACGGACACGCTGCAGGATGTGATCGATCTGAAGAAGCGCACCGGTCACGGAACCATCGCCATCACAGAGGACGGCACACCGGAGGGCAAGGTTCTCGGTATCGTTGCAAGCAGAGACTACAGAGTGTCAAGAATGGACCCTTCCACACCGATTTCTTCTTTTATGACGCCGTTTGAAAAGCTGATCTACGCAAAGGAAGGCGTTACACTGAAGGAAGCAAACGATATTATCTGGGACAACAAGCTCAATGCACTTCCTGTCATCGACGAAAACCAGCGCCTCAAGTCCTTCGTTTTCAGAAAGGACTACGATGCCCACAAGAGCAATCCGGACGAGCTGTTAGACAGCCACAAGAGATATATCGTCGGCGCCGGCATCAATACAAGAGACTACAAGGAAAGAGTTCCTGCCCTGCTGGATGCAGGCGTTGATGTGCTCTGCGTTGACTCTTCCGAAGGATTTTCAGAATTCCAGCGCATGACCATCCGCTACATCAAGGATACCTTCGGAGAAGATATCAAGGTCGGAGCAGGCAACGTGGTTGACAGAGAAGGCTTCCGCTTCCTGGCAGATGCAGGCGCAGACTTTATCAAGATCGGTATCGGCGGCGGTTCTATCTGTATCACAAGAGAAACAAAGGGCATCGGCCGCGGGCAGGCTACTGCAGTGATCGAAGTGGCTGCCGCAAGAGACGAATACTTTAAGGAAACCGGCATTTACATTCCGCTGTGTTCCGATGGCGGTACGGTTTACGACTACCACATGACGCTGGCTCTGGCTATGGGAGCAGACTTCATCATGATGGGACGTTACTTTGCAAGATTTGACGAATCTCCAAATCCTGTGCTCAATATCAACGGTTCTTACGTTAAGGAATACTGGGGCGAGGGCTCTAACAGAGCCAGAAACTGGGCCCGTTACGATGACGGCGAAGGCAGCAAGCTGAAGTTCGAGGAAGGCGTTGACTCCTACGTGCCTTATGCCGGTCCGCTGAAGGACAACGTTCAGCTGACCCTGGCAAAGATCAAGGCAACCATGTGCAACTGCGGGGCCCTTTCCATTGAAGAGCTGCAGCAGAAGGCAAAGCT
>JBJFFZ010000033.1:0-4824 GCA_051892195.1 Anaerovoracaceae bacterium | reverse complement strand
GTACGAATCTCCGGAATGATGCCTGTATACCTCAATCCGGATGGTGTACAGCTGGTTTACCGCTGCACCCTGAGCCTTTACGATGGTTTTTCTTTTTTCAGAGTTCTTTTCATCGTTCTGTGTGTTATTGCCTGTGATATCACTTTCCGTAAGGTCCAGATATGCGCTTACGGCAGCTTCCGAGGTGCCGGACAGAAGGGAATCTGCCTTCAAACCATTTTTTGCTGACTGCGTCAGGTACTTCACATTCAGCATATCTGCCCAGGAGCGTGCATCGCCTGGAAATTTGGTTCCACTAACTTTTGGTAAAACATAATCGACAGGATGAGCCCCGTAGTAGCTGTAACCGCTCAGGGACGAAGCGGATTTGAGGCCCAGCTGCGGAACAACGAAAAGATCGATATCCGGCGTCTGATCGTCGTATCCTTCCACACGAGTTACATCTACATTGATTTCATCAGCCTTCTTAGCAGAAGCATCCATCGGGACATACATGAGATAAATGCTGCTCAGGTCAGACGGAGCGATCGTACTGTAAACGGAAAAAGGATCCAGACCAGCTTTACCATCTTTTATATATTTCCCGATAATTTCCTGGTACTTCTGGTCTGAAGCTGCCTTGATTTTGTCGATAATACTTTTGATCTCGACAGAATCCCCTGCCCAGTCTTTGTTATAAATCTGAAGCTTATCATTAATATACGTGTCTACTGCGTCCTTATTTCCCAGAAGCAGCTGGTCTACATAATAATTCAGTTCCGCAGAGATCTCCAGATTTTCCGCTCCGGACGGTCTTGTAAAAATCAGATCCAGCTTCCTTGCCAGTTGATTTGTGATAGCATCCTTCTTTTTCTGCTTTATGGCTTCCAGACTGGCATCATGATCATAGGTAGTAGATGTATCAGTCTGTCGAATCAGATCCGCCTCGGAAATAATCGGAGAACTGTCCTCGCTGAAAATATAGTTTTCACTTAAAAGATTGTTTGCGTAATCCGCCACATATTCGTGATAGATCTCAAATCTGCTGAAAAAGATATCCGCCGCAAACTGATCATACTCGGTTTCCACAGAAGACTTATACCGGATTTCCTGACGGCCGCCTTCTCCTTTGCTTGTCTCCTCCTCACCGTATTCAAACAGATATTCGCCATCTTCATCGGTATCATAGTTGACAAACCCTTCCGCCGTATTGATCACAATGGTTTTTCCGCTCTGCAGATCCCCTGCATCCGGAAACACATTTCCGTTGTAAAGGTTTCTGGAAAGAGGCGTATAGGTAATCCGTACATCGTACAGTTTTCCGGTGTCGGCCTTTCCTCCTTCGATCTGATAATAATGAGACTCCGACAGGGAAGACATATCGTAAAGAACGTCTGCAGGTGAACTGAATACTTCTCCCCCTGCGCCCGGAATGCTCATGGCCTTTACCCCGTCCGTTTTTCCCGGAGTATCAACCGCTGCGTAGTCTTCGCCCAGTTCCGCAATATAAAAAGGCGTAAATGCGTAATTTTCAGTATTTGTTCCCACTGTATATGACTGCTGACTCCAGAACTGATCATTCACACTGTCCGCCCCGTAGGCCTGAAGGCTTTCCATGATCTGCTGGGCGAAGTCCGTGGCCGCCTTGATTTCCCGGGCTTTCACATTGGTTCTGGCCACCACGGCAAAGTTGTTCACCAGAGGCACCACCACCAGGGACATGATCAGCATGCTGACAATGACCTCAATCAGGGAAAACCCGGCCCCCCTGCCCCGGCGCCCGTGAAACCCTCCGGTTGCATTTCTGTTCCATTTTCTCATAGAAAATACTTTCATTGTAATTTACCACGCTGTTACAGAAGCAGCGACGGTCCGTACAAAACGAAAGCGTCGCTGCAATCCCGCATATTTACTGCACCGAACCGAAAATATTTGCCACACCAAGGCTGATGCCGTCGATCTGCGGTGCCAGATACGGCTTGGCTGTGCCGGTCATGGTGTACATGTTCAGAGTGATGGAGCCCGTAAGCCTGCCTGTGGCAGAATCGTACCCCAGGCTGATGTTGTCCACAACCGCCCGCTCACTGTATTCCTGAATGTAAGTCAGAGCCTCCTTCAGGCCGCTGTAAGAAACCGTAATAGAAAACGTCACCGGATAATTATACAGGTAATAATCCGAAACCTTCCCCGAAGACACATCCTCCGTGCCGCCCGCGGCACCCTCGTCGCTGCCTTCGGCAGCCTCCCCGTCAGCAGAGCTGACGTCCTGCCGGGTCATTCCTGCCTCGGAAAGCTCCGTGCCGTCTGCGAGAACCGTAACATTCGTTTCCTGACCGAAGCTCACAGACGGAATGGTCATGTTGGTTTTCTTTGACAGATCTACCAGAAACATGATGATTTTCTCCGGAGTATTTCCCGGGCCATATTTGTTGACGATGGCCGCCGTCTCTGTGTCAAAGGCCGCCGTGCGCTCTATGAACATTTCCTTCTGCTCGTTTAAGCTTCTGAGGTTGTCCACCTGCGTCTGAAGCTCTTCGATTTCCAGCTCCAGCTGGTCGCTCTTTTCGCTGAGAGGCGTATAGACAAAGCGCCATACCCCCGCCACCATAACGATGGCAAGCAGCAGAATGAGAAGCTTTTTCTGTCCTTCCGTTGCTTTTGTCATTTATTCCACCTCCTGTGCGTTGCCGTTTTCCGTATTTTCACTGCCGCTGTCCGTGCCGCCGGCCATGCCGGCTTCCGCAGCAGAATTGTTGCTGTCTAAGGCGTAGTTGAACTCAAAGCCCAGATCCGTGTTGTAGTAGCAGGTGATGGTAAACTCAACCACCCGGGCTCCGGTGGTCTCATCCTGAGAGTCCGTCAGACCTGCGATCTGAACATCGGAGAAATACTCCATCTCCTTGAGCTGCATCAGCAGCTTGGCTGCTGCTTCCTTGCTGTTGACCTTCATGCTCATGGTGAGGACATCCCCCGTAGAGCTCATGGAGGTGATTACCGTAGAGGACGGCAGCTTCTTTTCCAGCTCAGCAAAGACCTTTGTGAGATATTCGTTCATGCGGTCCGTGGAAGTATCGATGGCCTTGACCTCCGAGTTCACATTCATGGCCCGCTGGTATTCGTTGTAGATTTCCTCGATGGCAGAAAGCTCCGCCTTCTGAGCCTCCAGCTCCGCCTTGTCCGCCTTCAGCCCCGTGTAGCGCATCACAGAAACCGCCGCCAGCACTGCGCACAGCACTGCCACCAGAAGCAGCAGCACCAGAAGCCGCTTTGTGGCCTCCATCTTTGCCGCAGAATCCCGCTTCGCGTTAAGCTCAAAGCCCAGCGGCGCCAGCGCCGCAGAAACCACGCCGATAAAGCAGCTCGGATGCTCCGCCGGAATGGTCCCGCTCACCAGACCCCGTCCCTGATAATTTTCGGAAAGAGTCACAGGCAGACCCGTCTCGTTCTGAATCAGCTGAGCCAGACCCTGGACGTACTCGCCCCGGCCTGCCAGAATAATCTGCTCCAGGGGATGCTCCTTATCCTTGGATGCATGGTATTCGATGAGCCGGATAATATTGGCAATGAGCTGTCTGGCGGACTCCGTAATCCCGTCCCGGGCCTCCGCAAGCTCGTCCCCTGCCATATTGCGCAGCTTCACCCGCACCTCTTCCGTAAGAGCCGCAGCCTCTTCCTCCGTCAGCCGCTTGCTGACACCGTCCCCAACGCCGATGGTCTTCTGGTAGTAGGAGCGCTCCTCCTCTGAGAGGCTTTCCAGGAAAGCCGGATTTCCCGGCAGGAACGGATTCACATTTCTGCCGCTGCACAGAGCCTCGTAAGCCCCGTCCGGGTCCTGTCCGAGGCCGAAGGCCATAGCCGCCTCCTGCAGATCCTCCGTGCCGTAGTTCACCTTCCGCTGCAGCACCATCACATCATCCCGGATAATGGACGCCAGCGTAACAACCTCGTCCATCTGAAGGAGCAGCGAATTGCTCTCCACCTTCGACCGCTTCATATACTGATAGGAAGCATGCCCGCTGAACTCCATGCTCTGCACCCGCAGGCCGCACACCGCCGCCAGATCGTAGGCCGACCGCATCAGCTCCTCCGGAACCGCATAGATCATCAGGTTCATCTGTTTTTCCGCCTTGTCCTGCTTCATGATCTCCCAGGTCAGAACGTGCTCGCTGATGTCCATAGGGAAATAATCCGAAGCCTGGGTCTGCACCAGCTCCGAAAGCTGCGCCGGCTTCACAAGAGGAAGGGTCACATCACGGCTGACAACCTTGTTTGAGACCAGCGAAAACACAACATTCTTCGTTCCGATGCCCGCCCGCATAAGGCAGTCCAGCAGAAATCCCCCCATCTCGTCCAGATTGCGGATAAACCCGTCCGAAACCAGCCCCTCCGGCAGCCGGTACTCCGCCGTCTTCAGCACACTGAACTTCTTCTTTTTGCCCCGCATCTCCGCCATCCGCACAAAGACCGAGCCGATCTCTATACAAACAAAAACGTTCTTGCCTGCCATAACTCTATCCTCCCGAAATAAAACTCTCCAAAATGTATAAACAAAACAAAACAAATAAATGCGCAATATACACCAGAAAACCCACAGCCCCGGGCTGTGCCCTTTCCGCAGCATATTAACACGGGCGCTCCGCGGCCCCCCTGCACATGCCGGTCACACCGCCGCCCTCCGGCGGCCCTCACACACCGGCTTCACCGGTCTGCACGGCTCAAATACACCTGCTCCGCCGCCCTGTGCGACTATCCACACACCGGTTTTACCGCTCCTGAGCGGCCCTCACATACCAAAAAGCCCCAGATACCACTCCACAAGCCCCGGCCCGAACCACATGGAACCCA
>JBJFFZ010000032.1:8175-19609 GCA_051892195.1 Anaerovoracaceae bacterium | reverse complement strand
GCAGTTTACAAAGGCAAACTGTTCTCCGTAGGAAGGGTGGGTTTTCCAGTCTCCCGTCAGGCAGAACATCATTCCGCAGGCTGCGGCGGGCATATTGCCCACTGCAATGAACTGGTCCATTTTTTCGTCATCTTCCATGACTGCCACTGTATAAAAGTTTTCATCGTTGCGGAAAATGATTTCTGCAAGCCTTCCCTGTTTTTCGATCATGCCTTCATTCCTCTTTTATACCGCTGCTGTGACGCTGTGCTGCAAAATCAGTCCCGGAAGGTCGGTTTGTAAACCTTCCGGTTTTCCAGAGTCCATACTTTTTCTGAGAAGTCTCCCGGCGGAACCGGACGGAGGGCTTCCTCCATATCGAAAATTCTGGCGTCAAAAATATCCAGATAGTGCAGAAGCTCCGCTTCCGGAAACATGGGACGCTTCGGGCTTCCGAACTCCGGCTCATAGTGATGCGAAAGAATCATATGCTCCAGCATAATGGCCTTTTCTTCGCTGATGCCAAGCTCCGCAGCCAGCCGGTCGATCATCTTGACCCCCTGGGCGATATGGCCCAGAAGCTGGCCTTCCATGGAGTATCCCGGGGAAATGCCCCAGCGGTTGGAAAGAATCTCGTTGATCTTTTCCATATCGTGAATGATCACTCCGGTGATGACCCAGTCCCGGTCTAAAATATCATAAACCTCGCAGGCTTTTTCTCCCATGAGCAGCATCCGCTTCATGTGGTAGAGAAGCCCGCACATCTCCGCATGGTGGTTCTTTGAGGCCGCCGGGTAGTAAAGGAGCTCCTCCCTGTTGCGTTCCATCAGAGTGACGGCAACCTTTCGCAGGTCTTCATCAGAGATGGACCGGGCCTTTTCGAGGATTTCCGCATACATGTCGCTGCCCTTCTCCGGAGCCGTGCGGATAAATTCGCTGATGTCAAAGGCGTCCTCCTGGGTTGCCTGCCGGAACTTTGTGACCTTCAGCTGCTTTTTGCCCTGCCATTCGCTGACGGACGCCCGGACCTTGATAATGCTGTTTTCCCCGTAGCTTCCGATCTCCGCAATATCGGATTCTGACGCATCCCACTTCTTTGCGGCCACATCCCCGGTCTTGTCTGCCAGCACCATGTCGATGTACTGCTTCTGGTTGGAGCCTACCCGGACCGCAGCCGATTTCATCATGAAGAAATCATCAAAATCCGTTCCGGTCTCCAGACTGTCAATATATATCTTTTTCAATCCCGATACCTCCTACAGGAATATTTTACCATTTTCCAATAAAAATGAAAACCCCGCGGGCGCCGCGCCGCACAAAAATGTGATTTATCAGCTTCCGCAGGTTTCCGGTTTTTAAATCGTCCGAAACAGTATATAATAGTTTCGGTGATTTTTAAATATACCCTGCGGGAAAATTCTCACCCGCCATCTCATAAAAAATAAGAAACAGGAGAACCTATATGTTTGAAACGGGATATATCAGAACCGCAGCCGTTACTCCCCGGCTGCTGGTTGCCAATACACAGTTCAACACGGAGGAGATCATCCGCTGCGCAAAGGAGGCAGCGGCAGGAGGAGCGGCCGTCATCGTCTTTCCGGAGCTTGCCCTCACGGCTTACACCTGCGGGGATCTTTTCTACCAGGAACACCTCTACCAGAGCAATCTTCAGGCCCTGCAGCAGCTTGTGGAAGCCTCTGCAGATGTGGATGCCGTACTGGTGAGCGGGTTTTATCTGCGTCACGAAAACAGCCTCTATAACTGCGCTGCCGTGATTCAGAAGGGAAAGCTCCTGGGCATCGTTCCAAAGATGTTCCTTCCAAACAACCGGGAGTTTTACGAGTCCCGCTGGTTCGCAGCAGGGCTGCGCCTTGCGGATCACGTTCATTCCGTGAACCTGTTCGGGGAGGAGATCCCCTTCGGTCATCTGATCTTTACGGATACGGTCCACGATATCAGCTTCGGGGTGGAGATCTGTCAGGATCTGTGGATGCCGATTACGCCGGGGGCCCGGCTGTGCCTCAACGGCGCCCATATTATCGTCAATCCTTCTGCCAGCGATGAGACCGTGGGCAAGGCGGATTACCGCCGCCAGCTGGTGCACCAGCAGAGCGCCGCAAATATCTGCGGATATGTGTACGCATCCTCCGGTGTTCACGAATCCACAACGGATCTGGTTTACAGCGGACACTGCATCATTTCGGAGTACGGTACAAAGCTGGCCGAAAACGACCGGTTTGAACGGGAAAGCACCATTACCTACGGCGACATCGACTATGAAAGAATCCGCTTTGAGCGCTCTTTGGATCACAGTCTGGAGGAATGCACCTCCAGATATACGGAAAGGGATGTTTACACCCGCATCGAAATACAGCCCTTCCGGGTGCTGACCTCAGAGGACCGGCTGGTTCGCCGCTTTGCCCCAAATCCTTTTGTGCCTTCCGACCGCCTGACGGTGGATCAGCGCTGCGAGGAAATATTCCGGATTCAGACTGCAGGCCTTGCAAAGAGAATCCAGCACGCCCGGGCAAAGACGGCTGTTGTGGGAATTTCCGGAGGCCTGGATTCCACCCTTGCGCTCCTGGTATGCGCAGAAACCTTCCGGATGCTGGGCAGAGATCCAAAGGAGATCATCGCTGTCACCATGCCGGGGTTCGGCACTACAGACCGTACCTATGACAACGCGCTGACCATCATGCGCCTTCTGGGGGCGGATGTCCGGGAGGTGCCTATCGGCGATGCGGTCATGGCTCACTTTGCAGCCATCGGCCACGATCCTTCCGTCCACGATGTGACCTATGAGAACTGCCAGGCCAGAGAACGGACCCAGATCCTCATGGATATTGCCAACGAAACCGGCGGCTTTGTGGTGGGCACCGGAGACCTTTCCGAGTCGGCTTTAGGCTGGAGCACCTACAACGGAGACCACATGTCCATGTACGCCGTCAATGTCAGTGTTCCAAAGACTCTGGTATCCTTTGTTGTGGGCTGGGTTGCGGACAACCGTCTGGCCGGTCCCAATGAGATCAGAGATTACAGTCTGGACAACGCCACCCTGCGGGCAGCCCTCCACGACATTATGGACACGCCGATTTCGCCGGAGCTCCTGCCTCCGGACAAGGACGGAAAGATCGTTCAGAAGACAGAGGAACGGGTGGGCCCGTACATCCTCCACGATTTCTTCCTGTTCTACACCATCCGCTTCGGCATGCGGCCGCGAAAGCTTCTGTATATTGCGCAGCAGACCTTCGAAGGCATGTTTGAGCCTGCCTATATAAAGAAATGGCTCCGGGAATTCTACCGCCGGTTCTTTATGCAGCAGTACAAGAGAAGCTGCATTCCGGACGGACCGAAGGTGGGAACCGTTACCCTGTCCCCGCGGGGCGACTGGAGAATGCCGAGCGATGCAGATGCGGCCCTGTGGCTTTCGGAGCTGGACAACTGCACGTTATAAAAAACACTTTATAAAATAATACAGTAAAAAAATCAGGCGCCTGGCGCCTGCTACTCAAAAAACAGCATCCCGGAAGACTGCAGAGGGCTTCCGGGATGCTGCGTTCTTAGTAATTTAATTAATACTCATGAGGCGATCGTCCAAACCGCAAAACAAGTAATGTAACAACGTGCGTATCTTGCACATCATTATTATATATCCCGTTTCGGTGTATTTCAAGCAAAATATTCGTTAACAGCCATGTTTTTCTCAAAAATACTTTTTTACAATCAAGTTATAGTAATTCAGACGGGAGAAATAAACATGGAACCGATTCGTCTCAAAGCCCTCCGAAAAATGAATCACATGACGCAGGAAGAGCTTGCCGCACTCCTCAATGTGTCGCAGCAGACCATCAGCCGCTACGAGAACGGTGTCCATTATCCCGACATCGACAGTCTCATCCAGCTGGCGGATTTCTTTAACGTTCCCGTGGATGTGCTCATCGGCCGCAGATGGCCCCTGCCGAAAAAAGAAGACACCCTTCTCGAAAAAATACTGGAGCCGGATCAGGCGGTTTCGCCGGAAGAAGCTGAGGAAATCCGCAGGGAGACCCTGTTGATCCGCAGCGCCTACGAGGCTCAGGAGGAGCTGGCGGCAAACTACCTCAACATCGGCATGCTTTCGCCCGCCGGGCAGAAGCAGATCCGGGATATCTACAACCTGATTCTTCAGGCGGAGGGTCTGGACAATCTTTAAAGAGCGTTTACTGCAGCCTCAAACCGTTCTACTGCCAGGTCCAGCTCTTCTTTTGTCACATTCAGCGGCGGAAGGAAGCGAACCACTTCATTTCCCGCCCCTGCCAGCAGGAGATGCTGTTGGATGGCATTGCTGATGACCTGAGACTTGAAGCCCTCCTCCATCATCACACCGATGAGAAGTCCCCTGCCCCGCACCAGACGGATCTTATCGCTTCTGCTGCAAAGGTCATTGAGCTTTGCAAACAGATAGGCGCTCATTTCATTCACATGGGACAGGAGATCGTTGTCTATAAGCTCCTTCATTACCGTGTTACCGCAGGCACATGCCAGAGGATTTCCGCCGAAGGTGCAGCCGTGGTCCCCCGGGACAAAATGCTGCGCAGCCCTTTCGTTGGCCATGACAGCGCCGATGGGGAATCCTGCCCCCAGAGCCTTTGCTGTGGTGCAGATATCCGGCATGACGCCGTAGGTCTGATATGCAAAGAGCTTCCCGCTGCGGCCCATTCCGCACTGAACCTCATCAAAGATCAGCAGCGCATCGTGCTGATTGCAGAGCTTTCTCACACCCGCAAGGAATTCCTGCTCCGCAGGAAGAATTCCGCTTTCCCCCTGAATTGGCTCCAGAATCACTGCGCAGACATCATCATCCATCAGGGCTTCCACCGACGCCAGATCGTTGAATTCCGCCTCAAAGACATCGCCCAGCAGCGGACGGAAGGCCTTTCTGTACTTTTCCTGGCCTGTGACGGACAGAGCCCCCATGCTCCTTCCGTGGAAGGAATCATGCATACAGATGATCTTTGTCTTTGTATCGCCGCCCTTTACCTTTCCGTACTTTCTTGCGATTTTCAGCGCCGTTTCGTTGGCCTCCGTACCGGAATTTCCAAAGAAGACCTTATCCAGGCCGGAGGCCTCCGCCAGGCGCCCCGCCAGCTCGATCTGCGGTTCGCTCCAGTAGAGATTCGAAATGTGCATCAGCTTTGCGGACTGCTCAGAAACCGTCTTTACGATCTGCGGAGCCGCATGCCCCAGGCAGTTTACGGCGATGCCGGATACAAAGTCCAGATACTGTTCCCCTTTGATATCAGTAAGCCACGGTCCTTTCCCCTCTGTAAAGGTCAGGTCGTAGCGGCTGTATGTATTCATTACATGGTTTTCCATCTTTTCTCTCCTTCTTCCGATGATCCCCGGGGGGATCGCATTTCACTTTTGATTGCATAATTATACAACCTCATTAATATTTATTCAAGTGCATTTTCTTTTTTATTTCCCGGAGCTTCCGGAGCACTGTTTTCCACGAATCAGTATACCGCATCCGCAACCCGTGGTTATCATGCATATCGAATTTTTTCTTATTTTCTATGAAAATGTGTCGATATAACATTTTGTGTTGATATAACATTTGGTGGAACAGAACATATACAAATTGTGAAAGATTAACAACATGGACAGTAATAACATGGATAATAACAATATTGCAGACAGCCTTGGACGCCGTCAGTCCAGAGCAGACAGTGTTATAAAGCTGGTGCCCATCGAAGCGGGATATTTTTATCCGGGGCTTTATGTGGACTTCAGTATTTACATAAAAATGGGAAAATCTACAACACTGCTCTGCAGTGATGTCACCCTCAACGAAGCGCTGATCGAAAAAATCGACGCTGCCGAAGATGGAGGCCATCTGATCTGTGTCACAAGGGACAGCTACAAAAAAATTATTATGAATGCCGCTACGGTTGCTGAAGCCAACGGTTCAAAGATCGACTGGGACGGGGTAAAGAAAGCTGCCGACAATCCCCAGACCGTGGACGAATTTGTTTCTGAAGCCCAGAAACCGGCGGAAATCGAAGGGCTCCCAAAGGGTGCCATTGCCGGAAGAAGAAACCGGCACAAGAGAGAAACCATCCGCAGGCAGGCTCTGGAGGAAGCAGAGCTTTCCGCTGTTGAGTTTGTCTCCGAAAATGAAGAAAATCAGCTGATGGAAGCCCGCATCAGAAAGATTCACGAATATCTCGGTCTCGGTCAGGATGTGGAAAAGCTTCTCAGCTCCAGCCTGCGAAACTACACCGTAAGGATTGCCGAAGTAAACGAACTTGCGGAAAAGCTGGTGGCGCTGGTCCGGACCACAGAGCCGGAGCTGCTCTTCCAGGGTTTTGCGACCATCAGGTCGGAGGAGCATTATCTCAAGACCCATGCCCTGAATGTTGCATGTCTGAATGTTCTCATCGGTCAGTGGATGGGACTCCCCCACTCCGAGCGGATCAATCTCGCCATCGTAGGACTGCTTCAGGATCTGGGAAAGCAGCAGATCGCCAACAAGATTTTAAACAAATCAGACCGTCTGACAAATGATGAATACAAGATCATGCAGCGGCATTCCATTCATTCGTATAATATCGCGGTATCTTCCGGCTTTACCAGCCAGAGTATTCTCAGCGGCATCCGGCATCATCATGAACGCCTCAACGGAACCGGCTATCCCGACAGGATTTCCGGAGATGCCATCAGCATGACCGCCAGGATCTCCGCAGTATCCGATATCTATGATGCCATGGTGTCGCGCCACTCCTACAGAAACAATTATTCGCCGCTGGATACCATGGCGGAATTTGTGGAGCTGGCCAATGTGGAGCTTGACCCGAAGGTCGTAAATACGGTTGTAGAAAACATGGCCCTTCTGTTTTCAAACAAGGAGGTTCTGTTATCCAACGGACAGACCGGAATCATAAAGTCCCTGAATTCATCGGATTACGCCCATCCGATTGTGCAGGTAGGAAAGGAATATATCAAAACAACAAAATTCCTTAAGGTTGTATCCATCGCAGATATCGTTCCTTTGAAGCATCTGTCGGTTTGATTGACAGCAAAAAATATATCGACGAAAGAATAAATCAATGCCAAACGTTGTACCACATATCAGAAAAAAAGCAGACGGCCGTCTTCGGGGACTGCCGCCGGGAGTTCGTGTAGTACCCATCAACGCTTCCTATTTTCATCCCGGAATGTACATCGATTCCGAAATATATATGAAGATCAACGACACCTACGTGCTGTTCTGCAAGAATATTTTAATAGACGAAGAGCTGGTTAAAAAAATGAAAACCAGGGTTTCCCGGACCAATTACGAGGTGTACGTGGCGGAGGACAGCTATGAGGAAATCCGCCAGCAGAGCATGGATTTTGAAAAGGTTCAGGCAAAAAGCCATCTCAATGACGGAGACGGCACAGACAGGGACTCTGTTCAGTACAGAAGAAATCAGAAGAAAAAAGAGCTTCAGTCCTTTGGCAATATTGCCCAGAGCACAAAGGCCCTCATGTATCTCATGGAAGCCTCGGATACCATTCCGGGCGAAGAGCTGAACGCTGTTGTGGAAAGCATTTCCGATAAAGTCTACAATTCCGATATTTCCATTATCCTGCAGTGCATCAATAATATCCGGGAAAATGACGATTATCTTTATACACACAGCACCAACGTGGCCACCCTGAACGGGCTCATGGGCCGCTGGCTGGAGCTGTCCGAAAGGCAGATCGACAAGCTGATCCGCATCGGTCTCGTTCACGATCTGGGGAAGCTCCGCATTCCGTCTGCAATTCTGAACAAGCCGGGGGCTCTGACCAAAGAAGAATTCAGCATCGTTCAGAAGCACGCCGCCTATTCCGAAGAAATCCTCCGGGAATCGGGCATGGAAGACGCAGAAATCCTCCGGGCCGTCCGGGGGCATCACGAGCGCAGCAACGGAACCGGTTATCCGGATCACCTGACCGGAAGCGACATTCCTCTGTTTGCCCGGATCACTGCAGTGGCTGATGTGTATGATGCCATGGTGGCAAAGCGGCCATATAAGGATTCTCACTCTCCTTTTGAGATTCTTTCCGAGTTTTCAAAAAGCCGTTTTTCCGATCTTGACATCCATGTGGTGTCGGTTTTTCTGGAAAAAGTACCGAGCCAGTTTATGGGTAAACAGGCCCTTCTCTCCGACGGCCGGACCGCCCGGATCCAGTACCTGAATCCAAACGACTTCGAATACCCTATCGTCAGTGTGGACAAGCGTCTTATAAAGACCAACAAGTATCTCAGATGTGTGGCAGTGGACAGCTTTTCGCTGGACGATCTGGACTGAGAGCAAAAAAGGAAAACTACCCGCTGTATATGCGGATCGTATAACAGAAAAAAGCTGCTTGCGGCAGCTTTTTTCATGGAAACGGAGCTCCTGACGGAACTCTTTTTTTATACATTGTTTTTTATTGTTCTTATCTCACCAGAAGACGCTTGGACAGATCCACATGGTCCTGACCTGCAGAATTGAGAATCTCGATGTTGATGGTTCCATGCTTTGCCTCTGTCAGAAGACCCTGGAGGTCAAGCCTGCGCCGGAGCTCTCTTGCAACCCCTGCCCCGCCGTCGTACATAACAGCCTGAGATCCTGCGATTTCACGGATCTGATCTTTAATAAAAGGATAGTGGGTGCATCCGAGGACCACTGCATCTGCGGGACGGTCGGAAATGGCATCGTAGCGCGCTTTCAGATAATCCATAAGCTCCGGTGCATCCATCCGGTCCTGCTCCACATACTCCACAAGGCCCGGACATTCCATGGGAATAATCTCCGCGTTTTGCCTGTAACGCTCCATGAGATCTGCAAATTTTTTTCTCCGAAGTGTAACACTTGTGGCCATGACCACGATCCTTCCTCCCGGGTGATGCTCCACGGCAGGCTTAATGGCCGGCTCGATTCCAACGATCGGAATCTCCGGATGAAGCTGGCGAAGCCTCCGCACCGCCACACTGGTTGCAGTATTGCAGGCCACAACCACAGCCTTTGCGCCCATATCCACAAGCAGGTCAAACACCCTGCAGGACAGCTCATAGGCCTCTTCGTCCGTTTTTACCCCATAAGGCGCATTGGCGGAATCTCCATAGTAGATATACCGTTCATTTGGCAGAAGCTCAATAATCCGCTTCAGAACGCTGATGCCGCCTACCCCTGAATCAAACACGCCGATGGGTGCATTTTTATCCATCTGATTTCATCCCCCTGTATCATTTCCGGCCGGCGTCAGCCGGTCTTTCCCGGCAAAAAACTATCGATAACTGTGATATACATATTTGTCCAGCCATTCGGAATCATCCGCCCGCGTGGCTGTAGCCGAAGCAGGACAGCCGTCATACAGATCCTGTGCAATCTCAGAGATCACATCATAAAGCTCCAGAAGCATGACGTATTTTGTAGGCATATTGGAATTGCCGATCACCGCTCCGATGAGGGCTCCCACCAAAGACGCCGTAGAATCACTGTCGCCGGAATGATTTGCGGCAACCCGCACCGCTGTTTCAAAATCATCCCCATACCGCAGGCAGCAGTAAACCGCAATAGCCAGTGTTTCCTCTGCCACCCATCCGGCGCCGATTTTTTCCAGCTGGGCAGCCTCCTTTTTCATATCCACCTGGCTGTACTTTTTCCTCGGAGGAGCCAGATAGACAGGGTCTCCTTCCGCCCGTATGGCCGCAATTCCGCTCCGGGACGGAGCGCTGCTGTCCGGAGCTCTTTCCTCAAGAGCCAGCTCAACGGCTTTTGTAAGAAGCTCAAGAACCCTCAGGGTTTCCGGATATTGTCCGTATTCTTTTATAAGCATATCCCCGCATGCCGAAAGAATATCCTCAAAAGAGTCTTCCGAATATACCAGACGGTTGATAAGAAACGCATATGCCGCCGAAGGAATAAATCCCAGAGGATGTCCGTGGGTCAGGGCAGACGCTTCCGCGGCAAGCCTGGCAGCCTGCACCGGCGACTCCACAAAGAGCCCGATGGGTGCAGAGCGCATAATCCCCCCGCAGCCCTTGCTGTTGTTAATCGGATCCTCTGTGGTTCCGGCAGCTCCGCTGCCCAGAGCAGACAGACAGGTGTTGCCCGGCCCCCTGCGGTGGTGCAGCTCCTCAAGATTCAGAATCCAGGAAATACTGCGAACCTCCGGAACAGAAACTGTATCCGCAGATTCTCTCTGCTGGGTTCTGAGCCAGTCCACATAAGCCTCGTACAGGCAGCTTACCGCCGTATCCCCTGCAGCGGCTCCCAGCGAAGCATAATAAAGCAGACCATTTGCTGTAAACAGCGTCATCTGCGTGTCATCAGAAATATAAACATCCCTGTCTTCCTGGGAAAAATCGCTGAGCCCGTCTTCTCCGTATTTCTGAAAAATCTCTTCCGCGCTGTCAAATTCGACAAAATACCCCAGAGCATCTCCGATGGCTCCGCCAACAAGACACCCTATAAAATTGTCTGCAGTAAATCGTTTCATTGCATTGACCCTTCCCGGCTGAAGAAGCCCTTTCCATTCCATTTGTAACCTATATTATTATACAAAACATAAGAATCATGTTCCATTCTTTTTTGCATTCTGCAGCAGTCCCGGCGCGCGTACCCGGGTCACAGTGACTGTTACTTCAAAAACTCGATTACGGCAAAGGTTTTTCCCTCCGGACTGTCCAGACAGATGACCCAGGCATCCCCCTGACGTCCGATTCTCGGAATCATGACATCCCCTAAAACAGCTGCATTTTTATACTCTGTCCGCACCTGGCGGATGGGAAAATCCTCCGGAAGGCACTCCTTCGCCACCAGAACGTACTGTCCGTTGTTCATATGGCCGTTTGTATCAATCATATGACGGTACACATCCACCGGTTCCAGCTCCTGAAGCTCCTCCGGCAGCCGGATCTTGCGGGGAGCGTATTCCATCTCCAGCTTTGGCTCCAGCACGTACTTTTCCACCTGCTCCGGAAGCGGCTTCATGGGATGACCGGTTTTCAGATTTACCAGAAGCCACAGAGAATTTGCCTGGGCAAGGATTTCTCCGTTCTGTGCATAGATCACAAGATTACGGTCTCCGAAGGAGCTGCGAAATGCGTACGGCCATGTAGCCACCGTAATATATTCGCCCATCTCAGGATACCGCTTCACCTGGATCTGCCAGCTTGCCAGCAGCCATGCCATCTGGTGCTCCGCAAGATAATCAAGTCCCAGGTTGAGATCCTCGGAATGAAAGGTCGCACAATCCTGCAGATAATCGATCATGGCAGTCAGCGTAAGCTTTCCGTCGGAGCCCACCTCACTGTAGCGAACTCTGCTTTTCATTTCATACATCGTCCATCGCCCTCTTCTGTTTAATATATTTATGGTTCATACTCTTTTAACACTTTAATATACCACAGATTCGGCCCCGAAGGCGGCACAAAAATGAAAAAAGAGACTGCAAAAAT
>JBJFFZ010000032.1:0-8075 GCA_051892195.1 Anaerovoracaceae bacterium | reverse complement strand
GTGCTGATGGTACCTCCATGAAGAACCCTTGCAAATACACCCTCCCGGGGCATAATACAGGTTCCCATCTTATGGTAGATCTGGCAGTGGGAATGACACTCCTTGCCGATCTGGGTCATTTCCAGCAGCACATCATTGCAGCGGAATTTCGTTCCTACAGGAAGGGTCTTAAAATCAAATCCCCGGACAAGAATATTCTCTCCGAACGCGCCGGCAATCACCCCTGCTCCCTGTTCGTTGAACGCATCCACCTTTTCCTGAGACAGAAGGCTTACCTGACGGTGCCACTTTCCTGCATGGGCGTCGGTGGTGATACCGAAATCCTCCTCCAGCTGGATGGTGCCCACGTCGGTCTTCTGGATTCCCCGGATGTCACTGGTGCACACTGCGGTTACGATGCCTGTCTTTGCCATGTTATTATCTCCTTGCATGTTTTATTCTTGTATTACCTTTTATCCTGCTCCATCACAACATATTATTCAGATAGGAATTACATGTTTATTATAATCAAGGGAGGCTTCTGTTGCAACCCGCAATTTCTTTCCAAAAAAAGAACATCGCCGGCTGGCGATGCTCCTCAAAAAATTTTATTCTTACATCAGGAAGCATCTGAAATGCTCCCGGGGAAAGCATGTCCTGAAACTACGCGTTTTCTACAAACTTCAGGATCTCGGACTTCGGCTGTGCTCCTACAGTGGCTGCTGCGGTCTTTCCGTCCTTCATAACCACCAGCATAGGAATGCTGCGGACCATAAAACGCTTTGCAAGCTCCGGCTCTTCGTCCACGTTGACCTTGCAGATTTTGAATCCCGGATCCGATGCTGCAATATCCTCCAGCACAGGGCCGATCATCTGGCACGGACCGCACCAGGTTGCCCAGAAGTCGATGAGAACCTTTCCTTCGGCCTTTTCTGCTTCGGCTTCAAAATTGTCGGAAGTGAGATGAATGATTGCCATATATTTTCCACCTTTCGTAATAACAGCTGTTTTCCTTTTCATTTCCGAGCGCGGCTGCGCTCACCTTCATTGTACCCCGAAACCCCGGAAAATAAAACGGCAGATCCTGATTTGTCTGAATTTTTTATTCTTCAACAACGGAATCATCCGCTTCCTGAACCACCTGGAACCGGGCGATGGTGCTGCTGAGGCTTCCAGACGTCTGGGTAAGATTCTCTGCCTGAGCACGGACGTGGGTCGTATTATGCATGACGCTCTCTGCATCCAGGGCCAGGTCGTTTGTTCCCTTGGCCCCTTCTACGGTAGCTGCCTTCAGATTCTGGGATGCGCTGTTCAGAAGCTCTGTTTCTTCGGAAATCTGATATGCCATTCCCGAGAAGGAATCCAGAATTCCCTTCATGATACCGGCGTCATCATTGTACTGTTCACTGGTGTGAATCAGCTTTCCATAGCTGCCCCGGACATGCTCGTCCATAAATTCCAGCATTTCTCCGGAGGTTTCGCGGAGCTTTTCAACATTGGATACCACCTTATCGGTGATGCTTCGGATGCTCTGGGCCGTCTCCTGAGAGTTTTCCGCCAGATGGCGGATTTCGTCCGCTACAACAGCAAAGCTCTTGCCTGCTTCCCCGGCTTTGACCGATTCGATGGATGCGTTGAGGGCCAGAAGATTGGTCTGACTTGCAATCTTCATAATTGCCCCTGTAAGCTCGTTGATTTCCTCAATGGCCTTTGCCTGCTCAAGAGCGTCCCGAAGCTTTGCTTCGTTTTCTTTCATAAGCGCTTCTGCCGCTGAAGCGGCTGCTTCAGACTCTCTCTTCAGTGTTACAGCGCGACCTGCGATTTCTTCAACAGACTTCTGGCCTTCTCTGTTCTGACTTGCCATTTCATCTGCAACATTTTTCAGATTTGAAGCGGAATCGCTGAGCTGTACTGCTGTGGCCGCCGTCTCCTCCATATTTGCAGCAAGCTCCTCGGAAACAGCCGAGATGGCTGCTACCCGGTCCATAAGCTCATTTACGGCCGTATCCGTTTCTGAGATGGCATGGTTCATGACATTGCTTTCCCGGTTTACTACGCCTACCATCCTGCCCATGGTTTCCTGCATGGCATTCATGGAACGGGCAAGAAGTCCTGTTTCATCCCATTTTTTCAGGTAGCGGCGATGAAGGTTTCCTGTAAAGTCCCCCTGCTCCACGACGCTGAGATCCTTTGCAATGGCCTTGATCGGATTGGAAATGGTCATGCCCAGAATCAGTGAAATGATGCAGGCAATTATGGCCATCAGCACTCCCGCAGCAACCGCCAGCTTCCGCATCTCTTTCACTGCAGCCAATACCTCATCCTTTTCTACCGTAGCCATAAAAATGTATCCGTTGTCCAGCGTTGAAAAAGCGCAGAAATGTGCATGGCCGGAAACGGTCTGTTCCACGACACCGGTCAGATCATTCTCCATGGCAGCCATCAGCAGGTCCATTCCCGCAGAGCCCGGAGTATCCTCCTGACCGTACTCTGCATCCACGATATAGTGATGTTCTGCGTTCAGCAGACTGGCGCTTCCGTTCTCGTATACCTTTGCACTTGTCACCATTTCATTGAAATCGGAAAAGCTGATATCCAGTCCCACGGCTCCTACAAAAAGGCTGTTTTTGTAAACCGGAACACAAAAGGACGTGGAGGTATCCTGCAGATCCTGATCATAGTACGGATCCATCCAGAACGGTTCTGTGGTTTCCATTGCCTGATACAGGAACTCAAATCCGGAAGACGTGCCGGTGAGATACTCCGCATAATCGGTTTCCGCAACACCCGCATCTTCACCATCCTGAATAAAATAACCGGAGACAGCCTGCTGATAATCCGGGTTTATGTAGGCATACATGGACAGAATCCTGTCGTCCGTTCCGTACACTGTGAGAGCCTGTCGGCACATGTCCGCAATGACAGCGTCATTGTACGCCTTGTTGCTGATCTGAGCGGTATCGTACACAGACTGGAGGTAAACAGCCAGTCCTTTTACGATGCCCTCATACGATGTCATTTCACTGTTCATCTCGGCAGCATAGGCTTCCGTCATGTACTGAAGGCCGTTTTCAGCCTCCTGCGTAATCTTGTTCTCAGCAATCCGCGTTGTAATCAGTCCAACAACAGAAATCGAAATGATCACGCAGACAATAATCGCAGCAATAATCTTCTGTGAAATCCTTTTCATTTTTTCTGAACGTCCTTTCCCACAATGAAGTTCTCTGAAATCCGCTCTTACCTCTTACCGGATAACTTTCCACTACTTATTATCTGTCGGCCAAATTGCTCTTTTGATTATCCCTTTGCAGCAAAAACATCTGATTTGTTGCAATTAATTTCTACTGTTTCTTCCCATTGAATCTGACTTCCTCAAAAATCGAAAAAATACCTCAAAAAACAAAAAATGCCGGAGCCCCGGCATCCTTTGCACGGCGGATTCCAGTGCATTCTGCACAAATCCGCTGTTTTATTTTTTATTTCAATTTTTATGCTTTTATGCTATCTTTCTGAATTCTTTGCTGCATTTTACAGCTTGAATCCGCGAAGCCGAATGTCCTTCCTGTCTACGCAGCGGCTCCCGCTCCCAGGAGGGATCCGAACAGTTCACCCAGGTCGAGAATGGTATCCCCTGCCGGGATAGAAGGATCTACAGTTGCAGTGGTTTCCTTCAGCTTCATCATCATATCGAAGGTCATGGAAAGGACATCTTCCACGGACATATTGAGGCTCACATCTGCAGAGAGCTTTGTGCTCTTTGCGGAAATCACCATTTCGATGCCTTCCTCCTCTGATGCAAGGCGGATTTCCACATCGCAGCCCACAGCCTTTCCGGCGCTGTCTGTGGTGATGACCATCTTTCCTGTAAGCTCAGCATCCCCCAGTCCGCTTTCTTCCAGGACATCGCTGAGATCCATGCCGCTTCCTGAGGATACAGCGGATGCGATCTTTTCCAGATCAAATTCTGCGGTGTATTTATTGCCTGACTTTACAAAAGCATCGTCTCCGAACATGGACTTGATGACATTGTAGGCTGCGTTCAGTTCCTCATAGGAATCCACAGTGTAGCTGTCGCTTGCGGCTGCAAGCGCCTCTGACAGAAGCTTATCCATATCCGCATAGGAAGTCTTGCCGTTCAGCAGTGCCCGCAGATCCAGACCGCTCTGGTCAAAAATGTCATACACGTTGAACTTCATCCACTGCTGTTCTTCGGTAATGCCGTCGCCCTTCATGTACATGTCTCCGCTTTCGCCGTCAAATTTCACCTGGATATCGGAAGTCATGTTCTCTCCATCCACGTCCATGCTGAGCTTCATGTTCATATCCACATTGCTGCCCTCAACATAGCCGCCGATGGTGCCTGTAACGGACATATCCGGCTGGCCCGCAGGGCTTTCCGTGCCGGTCAGTGCATCGGAAATATCCGCAGTCATGTTCAGAGAACCGTCGATCTCATAGGCCTGATCCATAGAGCCGTTGAGCTCCTGCACCTTTGTCAGCAGACCGAAGTCCTCTCTGGCATCGGCTGTGATGGCATCTGTGTCGATGATGACAACGGTCTTATTGTCGCTGTCCCAGCCCACAGAGTATCCCATCACTTCAGAAACAAACCGCGTCGGCACGAAGGTTCTTCCGTTTGAAATGTACGGTGCAACATCCATGGTCTTCACTTCGGACGTCCCGTCCGCATAGACAACACTGATGTTTTTGTCGCCGTTTTTCATGGAAAGGGTCAGCCTGTCGTTGGAACCGCTGATGACCTTTGTATTGACATCAAAATCAACCTCGGCCCCAAGGCTTTCAAAGATGGCTCTGTACGGAACCATAATTCTTCCGTTTACATTTTTCGGCAGGGAATCCTGATCAAAGGACAGATACGCTCCATCCAGCATGACGGATGCATCCCCTGTCTGTGCGCTGTCTGCAAATGACACAGCGGTAAACGCACAGATTGTCACCAGTACTGCCAGTACCGGCACCATGATCTTTCTCATATTTTTCATAATGATATCTGCACCTCCTAATTTTTTAGCACTATCACTCCTTATATTATACTAAAAAAAGGCGCCTCGCCTACAAAAAAGTACATCCGCTTTATTAATTATTTATTAAGGACAGGAAACGCGCAGTCCCCTGCGCCCCGTCAGGCGATGTATGATCCGGGATTTTGCGCCGTCAGCGATATAGCTCTGCCGTGCATTGCACTTCAGGGCGCCGTGCGTCAGGAGGATGCGGCGCTGCACATGGATCTGTCCCTGGCGCCGGAGATCTTGCTCTGCCAGGCCCTGCACCTCAGGGTGCCGTGCGTCAGGAGGATGCGGCACTGTTCCCGAATCCGTTGTGGTGCCCATCAGGTTTCCCGGTCCTATTCGTCCCCGTCCTCCATTACATCAAGCAGAAGCTTATGAAGCTCCGGCGCATGCTTTTTCAGAACAATGGGTTTCAGATCACTGTCTGTGACCGCATGGCGGGTCGTCCCCAGGGTCAGTAGTTCGCCCTTTTCATTATATATTTCATAGGACATGGTGACAGAAGCATTTTTCAACTCAGAAATACTCGTCCTGATTTCCAGCAGCTCATCGTAAAACGCCGGCTTTTTATATTTCACCGCCACATCCACAAGGGGAAGCATCACGCCCTCCCTGCTGTCAAGCCTCCGGTAGGTAAACCCGATCTCCCGCAGAAACTCCGTCCTGCCCATCTCAAAAAGCCTCAGATAATTTGCGTGATAAACAATGCCCATGGCATCCGTATCCGCATAAATCGGCCTGTAATGTGTAATGTACTGTTTCATGCTTTTTTCACCTTCCCTTTCATTGAGATGTGATTATATTCTAATATACAAAAAACGTAGGCAATGCGTTGATTCCCTGAGGATTCACACGATACCTCCGCTTATTTCAGTTTATATTTTTTGTTTACACCTCTGCCATTGATATCAATCAGCCCGTTTTCGTGCATCTTCCGGGCAAGCTGATAGGATCTTGTCTTTTTAATATTCAGCAGTTCCTGCAGATCTTCATCGGTCATTTCTCCATACTCCTCCAGAAATCCGATTACTGTTTTCATCTGATCTGTAATCTGTTCAGCTTCTTTTTCATTCGATTCTGTCATGCCTTCAGCAGCATCATCATTTGCATTCATATTTGGCAGCACAATTTTGAATGCATTGGTCGTGACCTCGATACAAGGCTGGACAGAGCAGTTTTCGTACAGTTTGAAAATACGGCGAATGCCGGTGCCGTAGCTTTCGATCAGGCGCAGACGGTGAAATATTTCTGCCAGGTTTTTGTTTCTCGGCTGAGATACCCCAATTCGAATATCATCGGTGGAAAGACCTGGGAGAAGTCCGCCAAGAGAAATAAATTCCATCTTGTTGTCGTTTACGTTGATGATGATACTGCCGCTGTAGCCATAATCTCTGTGAACAAGCGCATTTAGAAGTGCTTCACGAATTGCTTCTTCGGGATAGTCTTTTTTATCAGTGCGGATAATACCTTTGATTGTGGAAGAGGTCTTGTTGCACAAAGCAAGATAATTCACTGAATCCTCAAATTGCCGCAGCACCGAGCCTCCAAACTCCTTACTGTCCCGAAACTCCGTGCAGAGCTCATCCTTAAATACAGCGATCTTTGTAGTATGAAGGCACTGGTCGGACAGCAGCAGGGCAAGGTTGGTATAAACACCATTCTTTGTAATGCCCAGTGCACGATATTTCTCAGCAGAGAACGCAACACCGTATCGCTGAAATGATGCTTCTGCGGCAGTAAAGGTTAACTCTTGCTCAAGACAACGAGAAGCCTCAAAACTGTCGCCGTCCGACTCTTTGATCATTTTTCGGATCTGATCGGGAGACGCCTGCACGCTGGAGGCACCCTGGCGGACATAAACACCAGTCGGCTTCATTCCCCTGGATTTCAGATAATATGGCTTATAGCTGCCTTCTCCCACCTCAATCTGAATCACCTTGTTATCCTGGAGTACATATCGCACAAACATGGTAACATCCGGCGCAACAGCATCACGGATGCCGTTTGTAATACGAGTATAGGTTTCGTCCACATTGTCAATTCCAGTCAGGTTGCCCTGATTGTCGATGCCAATGTAGATCACACCGCCTTCACTGTTCGCAAAGGCAATCACTTCCCGGTAAAGATCTTCAATCATCTGGGATTTATATTCGATACGCTCACTTTCGTATTGCATATCCAAGTCCTCCTCCCCTTTTCCTGTTCCCCTATAGTATATTCACATTTTCACATTTTTCAATCCAGAAAAGTGAAAATTCACCCTATTTTCACAATTTTCACTTCATTTAAGTGAAAATTCGCCTTTTGCTCACAATTTCCACTGTAGAAAAGTGAATGTTCAGCTTGCATTCACCCTTTTTCATGAAAATTTTGTTTAACAGCTACTCATTCATATTATTTCCTTATCATATGGCAGGAACGATTATACGGAATAATCAGTCGTCCTGAGTCGAATTTTTCTGCTATGTGGGAAACAGACTATTCGAGGTCAATATTATATCTCAATATAATATAATGTTCAGTATTATACTCGGTCAGAAACTAGAGATACAGATAGTTTAGGTTTCCGTTTTGCCGTTTCGCCTCATCAACAGTCTATAAAAAAACAGAACCCGCTGCTTCCACATTTGAAGGGCTGGCTCTGTTTATTGTATACAATCATATATTTCTTTTTTACAACATTCTGCCCGTTTTTTCAGATGTTGTAATCTTCGTATGCATATGATTTTATTCTCTTCCATGAAATCGTTTTCTATCTGAGATACTTATAGAGAAATCAGAAAAAGTCCGAAAGTCACAGCCCCCGGCTGTTCTAGATATGCAAGCTAACTGGAACACGAAATGCATCTACAGGCTGAAAAAGATGCACGTTGCTATCGGAATGGGAAACAGACCTGCAGGCGGAAAAGCAAGAATCCCCGGGGCAGCCGGACGGGTTCCTGCGATCAGGCAATCTGAGGGTTCACGGGGCACTTCCAGAGGAACCGAAAAAGCCAGCGACATGAGTTTTTCTGTGAAAAGGGCCCTGTTTCATGCATTTTCAGTGTCCGGTGATGAGTTGACTGT
>JBJFFZ010000031.1:0-4952 GCA_051892195.1 Anaerovoracaceae bacterium | reverse complement strand
TGCGATCTTCTCATTGCGGACGGGCAGTACACGGACCGGGAGTGGCTCGGGAAGCGCCATTTCGGACACAGCAGTGTGACCATGGCTGCAGAGCTTGGCCGGCGGTGCGGGGCAGGGCAGACGGTGATTATTCATCACGACCCTGCGGCATCCGACGAAACACTGGATTCCTTTGACCGGTATTTAAAAACGTTTTACACAGGCTGCCGTATGGGCAGCAGAGGGGAAGTGATACAGCTATGACAGCAAGTGCAGAGATTATGAAAAATACGGGAGGCGGCGCTTTAAAGGAAGATCAGGTTCAGACGCTGGTTGACCTGTGTATCGACATCTCCGCAGAAAGGGACAAGGAAGCCCTGCTTTCAAGGATTCTGGACACGGCCATGGAATTTACAAACTGTGACGGCGGAACCCTGTATCTGCTTAATGATGACGGAATGCTTCATTTCACCAGAATGGTGACCCTTTCCCAGAATATCCGCCAGGGGGGGCATGATGATCCCATCACCCTGCCGCCGGTGCCCATGAAAGAAACCCATGTGTGCGCAAGAACGGCCCTGGACAAAAGGCTTTACAACATCCCGGATGTGAAGGCCGAAAATACAGGCTTTGACTTTTCAGGGCCGAAAAAATACGACGAGCTGACCGGCTACGATACGCGCTCCATGCTGGTGGTTCCCATGGAGGACGGACAGGGGCAGATTGTGGGAGTCCTGCAGCTGATCAATGCAAAATCCCCTGAAACAGGCGAAACGGTGCCCTTCAGTCCGGTTTCGGAGCAGATCATCATGGCTCTGACCTCCCAGGCTGCAGTCAGCATCGTAAATATGCAGTACGCCGAACAGATTCAGGAGCTTTTAGACTCCCTGGTGGCCGTACTTTCAACCGCCATCGACGCCAGAACACCGTACAACGCCAACCACACAAGGAACATGGCCCGCTACGGAGCAGCGTTCTTAGACTGGCTTCAGGCAGAAGGAGACGGCAGCTGGAAATTCGACAGCATCAAGCGCAGAGCATTTCTCCTGAGCACATGGCTCCACGATATCGGAAAGCTGGTGGTGCCCCTGTCGGTCATGGACAAGGAGTCCCGGCTGGGAGCCGCCATGGATACGGTGAAAACGCGCTTTGAGCGCATGCGGCTCCTGAACCGCATTGCGGAGCTGGAAGGCCGCAAAACCCCTGAGGAAGCAGCGGACTTTGCCCGGGAGCTGGCAGAAGCCCTGGAAACCCTGGAAAAGGACAACAAGGCAGGCTTTCTTCCCGACGAAGAGCTGGAAAAGATCCAGGCCATTGCAGGCCGCACCTATACAGAGGAAGACGGCACCGAACACCCGTGGCTGACGCCCCAGGAGCTTGTTTCCATGTCCGTAAGGAAGGGAACCCTGACGGCAGAGGAACGGGTCATCATGGAAAGCCACGTTGTAATGACCGCAAAATTTCTGGAAGAAGTCCGGTTCCCGAAGGAATACGGCATGGTACCTGCGTGGGCGGCTGCCCACCACGAGCTGCTTAACGGCAAGGGCTATCCGGACCACATCGGCGCAGAGGAGATTCCGAAGGAAGTGCGGCTCCTCACCATTCTGGATGTGTTTGACGCCCTGACGGCGGTGGACCGCCCGTACAAGCCGGGCATGCCGGTGGAAAAGGCGTTCTTTATTCTGGAAGATATGGTAAAAGAAGGGGGCATCGACGGAGAAATCCTGAAGCTCTTCAAGGAAAGCCGCGCCTGGGAGCGGGCTGCAGAAAAGAAGACGGAACAGTAAACGGGACAAAAACTGAAACAGAAAACGGAACAGTAATATGAATAAGACCATAAAAAATATCGTAACAGCCGTCATGGTGGCGGCGGTCCTCACCGGTCTCGCAGGCTCCGGCCTGCTGTCAGCGCTGGACAGTCGGGCATCGGACGGACTGTACCAGCGTTCGTCGGCCACAGACGGGGAAATCGTGGTCATCGGCATGGACCAGTACGCCCTGGATACCCTGGGCCCTCTGCCCTGGCCGAGAAGTACGATGGCTCAGGTCATACGGCAGTTGAACCGTGACCCGGAAAACGCACCGGCCGTCATCGGCGTGGATGTGCTGTATGTAGGTGAATCCGGCGACCCTGAGGCGGATGCCGCCCTTGTGGATGCAGCCCGGGAGGGCGGAAACGTGGTGGTTGCAGCAGCAGGAACCTTTGGCGTCCAGATCGTAACAGAGACAGATGAAAACGGAGAAGCTGCAGGAACGGACCCCGGTGCCGCAGCAGAGGGCTCGGCGGAAGAGCCGGACAGCGACGGCTTTTATATGGATACCATGTCCCTGCTGGCATGGGACCGGCCTTTTGACGCCCTTGCGGAGGCGGCGGACTACGGACATATCAATGTCATGTACGATAAAGACGGCGTCCTGCGGCATGTGCTTGCTGGTGTAGATGCACCGGAGGGCTATGTGGAATCCTTCGCATACAAAATCGCGCAGAAATACGCAGATTACAAAAACAGCAGCGGCCCGGCCGCTGACGGCGAAGCCTCTGATCCGGCGCAGGCGCCGGCAGATGTGGAGATTTCATTCCCGCAGACGGATGAAAAGGGATTTTATTACCTGAAATACACGGGAAAACCGGGGGCTTACTATGACGGTGTTTCTGTGGCGGATGTGCTGAACGGCGACGTGGACCCGGACTATTATGCAGGAAAGATCGTGCTCATCGGTCCGTACGCTGCAGGGCTGCAGGACGAATACATCACCGCCATGGAGCACGCCTCCTCCATGTACGGCATCGAGGTGCAGGCAAATACCATCGATGCTCTGAGAGCAGGGTATGAAATGAAGGAAGCGGCAGCTGCCCCGCAGCTGATTCTGCTGTTTGCTGTCAGCGTGCTGGCCCTGCTGTGGTTCCGGGACCGGAAGGTTCTGCCTGCCACGGCTGTCTGGATCGGGGCAGTGGTTCTCTGGCTGCTGATCTGCCTGGCAGGGGCGAGGTTTGGCGTGCTGCTGCAGGTGATTTATATCCCGCTTGCGGTCAGCATCCTTTATATCGTCTGTGTTGCCGTAAACTATATCGCAGCCAGCCGGGAAAAGCGCCGGATCACCGCCACCTTCGGGCGGTATGTGGACCCGGCGGTGCTGGAACAGCTTCTCATACAGGGGGGAGCTGCAGAGCAGCTGGGAGGACAGACCAGAGATATTGCGGTATTATTCGTGGATATCCGGGGATTTACCACCATGAGTGAAGGCATGGCGCCGGAAACGGTGGTGGAGATCATCAATATGTACCTGACTCTGACCACGGACTGCATTATGCGCAACCACGGAACCCTGGACAAGTTTGTGGGAGACTGCACCATGGCCTTCTGGAATGCTCCGGTGGAGCAGGAGGACTGTATTTATCTGGCCTGCCGGGCTGCCATGGATATGGTGGAGGGCTCCAAGGCCCTGGGCGAGGAGCTGCAGAAGCGCTTTGGACGGACGGTGGACTTCGGCGTGGGGGTCAACTACGGACCTGCCGTTATCGGAAATATCGGGGCGCCGAAGCGGATGGACTACACCGCCATCGGGGATACGGTCAACACCGCATCAAGGCTTGAATCAAACGCTCCGGCAGGAACGGTCTACATATCCAGAGTGGTTGCCGATGCTCTGGGGGACCGGGCAGATACCACATCTCTTGGCGGAAGCATCAAACTGAAGGGCAAGGCGGAAGGATTTGAGATCCTGACCCTGGACCGGCTGGATTGATGGGCGGCAGCCCTTGTGTAGTATATAAATTGTGTTGTATATAGATGTGCAGAGTAACGTATACCTTGAAGGAGGAAAAGCAAAATGAAGAAGAGAATCGCAGTGCTGCTGACCGTGGCCATGGCAGCGGCGGCCGTCTTTTCGCCCATGACCGCGGCGGCGGCCTCGGGCACGGCTTCCAGCATCCGGCTGGAACAGACCCAGGGCTCGGTTACGGTGAAAAACAGCGCCGGCAAGGAGCTGAAGGCGTCTTCCGGCTCGCGGCTTAACAGCGGCAGCAGCGTCAGCACCGCAAAGGCCAGCTACGCCTATATGAGCCTGGACAGCTCCAAGGCGGCAAAGCTTGATGCATCGTCCAAGGCGTCGGTGCGCAAGTCCGGCAGCAAGCTGGAGCTCAGGTCCGAAAAGGGCAGCCTTATGTTTAATGTCAGCTCCCCGTTAAAGAGCAGCGAGAACATGAACATCCGGACCTCCAGCATGGTGGCAGGGGTGCGGGGAACCGCAGGCTGGGTATTCAACCCGGATGCCAACACCTCCGTGATTTACCTTTTAGAGGGCGCTCTGGATGTGTCAGCCATTGACCCTGTGACAGGCGAACAGAAGCAGGTGGCCATCACCGGCGGTCAGGGAGTCTTTGCAACCCGGGACACTTCCGGAAAGTATGCAGAAAACGGAGTGACCATCACCATCCCTGGCATGGGCGGTCCCCGGACCATCATCCTCAGAGAAGAGACAGAAAGCCTCCATGTGATTTCCTTTGAGTTCAAGGAAGAAGACGTGCCGGGCTTTGTAGCCGTTGAGGTGGCGAATGACCCTCAGCTGCAGCAGAAAATAACGGACCTGACGGACCTTTCTGTCCCTGAAATCATCGGCGCTGCAGAGGAAAAGCTTGCTTCTGAAGAAGCAGCCGCAGAAGAAAAGGACACCGAAATCCAGCAGGCACTGGAGGAAGTGACGGTGGAAACCACCGATCAGGTCTTTGAGTCCACTAAGGAGAGCAGCTCCGGCGGGGGCGGAGGATATACTCCACCAGCAGCGACTGCGTATGAAGTAACGGCAGCAAGCTATGGTGCCATTGTACAGGGAATTAGTGATGCAGAGGCGGCTGGTGCTTCTGAGGTAAATGTTACGATGTCTGGTAACGGTGATTTTACTTCCAATGACAATTTATCTGTTCCTGGAGGTATGACGGTAAATCTTAGTGGGGGGCAAACGCTCACCATTGG
>JBJFFZ010000030.1:8531-19882 GCA_051892195.1 Anaerovoracaceae bacterium | reverse complement strand
CGGGCCGGCAATGCAAAGGTTGTGCTCAACGGCAACGATACCATTACCGATGCCACCACCGGTCAGGCTCTGACCGAGGGAAAGGAGCTGACCCTGAACCATCTCACCATTATTCCGAGAGGGGACGGCAGAGGCTATAAGGTGACCCACAATGCGTGGTTCCTGGTAAAGGGCTCCTATACCATCAGTTAAGGGGCGCAGGAAGCGGCTAAAGATAATAACAGACGTACGAACGACAGACAGTAGATGCTTTCCGGAAGGAAGGCAATAAAAGAAAAGGAGGATACAGGCATGTCAGAAGAACTGGAAACTCTGGACACCAGAGATTTTGATGCAGAGATCGAAGAGATCATCACACTGATCGAAGAAAAGAAATACAGCCGATTGCGAAGTATCCTTCTTGAAAACAATGCGGTAGACATTGCGGAAATGCTGGAAAATGTCAATGACCGGCTTGGTCTGGAAAAGATGATTCTGGCATTCCGCATGCTGCCGAAGGATGTTTCTGTTGAGGTTTTCGCCTATCTTCCGGAGGAGGATCAGGTGGAGGTTATCAACGGAATTACCCAGCGGGAAATCGACCATATCATCGAGGAGCTTGCTTTCGACGATATGATCGACCTTCTGGAGGAGCTTCCCGCAAATCTGGTGGACAAGATTCTTCTTCACACCACCAAGGAAGAGCGAAAGCTCATCAACACATTCCTGAACTACCCGGAGAACAGCGCCGGCAGTCTTATGACCATCGATTATATCGATTTCAAGGCGGATATGACGGCGGGTCAGTGCCTGGAGCACATCAAAGAGGCGGGGCTGGACTCTGAAACTGTATATTCCTGTTACGTGATGGACCACAACCGGATGCTGCTGGGGGTTGTATCCCTGCGGGCTCTGGTCATGGCGGACGAACAGGAGCTGGTATCGGACCTGATGCACGAGGATCCCATGTCCATCAATGTTCTTACGGACCAGGAGGAAGTATCCAACATCTTCAAGCGGTACGGCATCCTGGCCCTGCCGGTGGTGGACAAGGAAGGCCGCCTGGTGGGCATTATTACAGTCGATGATATCTTTGACGTTATCGATGATGAGGTTACGGAGGACTTTCAGAGAATGGCCGGTGTAACCGGCGACTCGGATGAGGCCTATCTGGATATGGGGGTTCTGAAGCATGTGAAAAACCGTCTTCCGTGGCTGATTATCCTCATGATTTCCTATATTTTCACGGGAGCGATTATTGCAAATGTGGAAAACCTTGTTTCCGCCATTCCGGCACTGGTCATCTATATGCCCATGATTATGGGAACAGGAGGCAACTCCGGCTCCCAGTCTGCAACGCTGGTGATCCGTGGCCTGGCCACGGAGGATATTGAGCTGAAGGATTTCCTGCGGGTGGTATGGACAGAACTGCGGACCAGCTTTCTTGTGGGACTGGCCCTGAGCCTTCTCAACGTGGCGCGGATCGTATTTCTGGACCATCGCGGGGTTCTTGTGGCCCTTACGGTAAGCTGCGCCATGTGGCTTGTGGTCATCGTGGCAAAGATGGTGGGAGGCATGCTCCCGATGATTGCAAAGCGCATCGGCATCGATCCGGCGCTGATGGCAGGACCTCTGGTATCCTCCCTTACGGATATGATTTCCCTGGCCATCTATTTTGAGTTTGCAACCATCTTTCTGAAGCTGTAATATAAAAGGCGATTGTAAAAATGTTTTTTCTGAAAGATGTTTAAATCATCTGCAGTCGGCAAATACTCTCTGTTGAGGAGGTGTATTGAAAATGCAGATCAGAAAAGGCGATATATATTTTGCGGATCTCAGCCCGGTGGTAGGCTCCGAACAGGGGGGCGTGCGCCCGGTGCTGGTGATTCAGAACAATGTTGGAAACCGTTTTTCCCCAACCGTCATCGTGGCGGCCGTTACATCCCGGACAGGAAAAACGAAGCTCCCCACCCACGTGCCCATTGAGGCCCAGGGCAGCGGACTGAACCGAAACTCCGTGGTTCTGCTGGAACAGCTCCGGACCATTGACAAGAAGCGGCTCAGAGAACATATCGGGAATGTAGGAACAAATGTGATCAGCGTCGTCGATGAGGCACTGAGCATCAGTCTGGGAATCGGAGAAAATCCGGATCAGACCCTGCACTGATGCATCCGTACAGCGTCCTGCCGGATCCGGCACTCATCGTCTGCGCCATTCCGGAGGACAGTATATGGCAGAAAAAAACAGAGTAAAGATCCTTGGGGTTCCGGTGGATATGGTCAGCCGGCAGCAGGCCATGGACAGTTTTGTGGAATCCTTTGAACAGCCGGGCCTTACCATGGTGGTGACCCCCAATTCCGAAATCATCCAGCGGGCTTCCCGGGATGAGGAGCTGAAGGAGCTGATCAGCGCTGCGGATCTGATCATTCCCGACGGAATCGGACTGGTGTATGCATCCAGAATCATGGGCTGTCCCCTGCAGGAGCGGGTCACCGGCATCGATTTTCTGGAATCCATCATTGCGCATCTGGAAAAAACAGGAAAATCCATCTTTTTCTTCGGAAGCAAGCCTGGCGTAGCCCAGGCGGCGGCAGAAAAGATCCGGGAAAAATATCCTGCCCTGAAAATCGCAGGAACTCATCACGGGTATTTTCAGCCGGAGGAAGAACCCGCCATCGTAAAGGAGATCAACGACAGCTCTGCTGACTTCCTGTGTGTGGCCCTGGGGGCCCCGAAGCAGGAGAAATTCATTCATGATCACAGAGGGGAGCTGAAGGTCGGAGGCGCCATCGGGGTAGGCGGCAGCCTGGATGTGTGGGCAGGCACCCTGAAGCGGGCGCCGCAGTTCTTTATCGATCACGGACTTGAGTGGTTTTACCGACTGGTGCAGGAGCCGAAGCGCTTTAAGCGGCAGCTGGCTCTGCCGGTATTTATGATAAGAGTAATATTTGCAGGTAAATCGAAGGAGGAAAAACAGTAATGTCTATCAATGCAGAAATGCTTGCAGAAAAGGCAAAGGATATCAGGATTGACATCATCCGGGAGATCCATGCAGCAGCTTCCGGGCACCCGGGTGGTTCCCTGTCCGCTGCGGATATCATCACCTATCTGTATTTTGCGGAAATGAACATCGACCCGGCGGATCCGGGCAAAAAGGACCGGGATCGCTTTGTGCTCTCAAAGGGTCACGCAGCGCCGGCCCTTTATGCGGCTCTGGCAGAAAAGGGTTATTTTCCGAAGGAAGAGCTTCTGAACCTGAGAAAGATCGGATGCATCCTTCAGGGACATCCGGACAGAAAGAAGATTCCGGGTGTGGATATGTCCACCGGCTCTCTGGGACAGGGAGTTTCTGCAGCCGTGGGCATGGCTTTGGCCAATAAAATCGACGGGATTTCCGCAAGAGTCTATGCGCTCCTGGGAGACGGCGAGCTGCAGGAAGGTCTGGTATGGGAGGCAGCCATGGCAGCAGCCCACTATAAGCTGGACAACCTGACTGTATTTGTAGACTGGAATGGACTTCAGATCGACGGCAAAAACGAGGATGTCATTACGGTAACTCCTGTGGACGAAAAGTTCCGCAGCTTCGGTTTTGATGTGCAGGTCATCGACGGCCACAGCATGGAAGAAATTGCAGCAGCAGTGGATGCCGCAAAGAAGGTCAGCGGAAAGCCGCAGGCAATCATCGCAAAGACCGTAAAGGGCAAGGGCGTCTCCTTTATGGAGGATCAGGCCGGCTGGCACGGCAAGGCTCCGGATGACGCACAGGCAAAGCAGGCAGTGGAAGAATTAGGAGGTACATGGTAATGGCAGATAAGATTTCAACCCGCGCAGCCTACGGAGATGCTCTGGTAGAGCTGGGCAGAAAAAATCCGGATATCATTGTCATGGACGCAGACCTTTCCAAGTCCACCATGACTGCAGGCTTCAAAAAAGAATTTCCGGACCGGTTCTTCAACGCAGGCATCGCAGAGGGCAACCTCATGGGCATGGCCGCAGGTCTGGCCCTCTCCGGCAAAACCGTATTTGCCAGCACCTTTGCCATGTTTGCCGCAGGCAGAGCCTACGAGATTATCCGCAACTCCATCGGCTATCCTCACGCAAATGTAAAGGTCTGCGCAACTCATGCAGGTATTACTGTAGGGGAGGACGGGGCCAGCCACCAGTGCATCGAGGACCTGGCTCTCATGAGAGTGATCCCGGGCATGACTGTGGTTCACCCTGCAGATGCAACTTCCACCGCAAAGCTTCTGGAACAGGTGGCAGAAATGGACGGCCCTGCCTATGTAAGACTGGGCAGACTCAATATCCCTGTGCTCTACGACGGCTCCGCCGACATAAAGCTGGGCAAGGGCAACGTGGTAAGAGACGGTAAGGACTACACGGTCATCGCCTGCGGCCTTATGGTAAACGAAGCCCTTATGGCAGCAGAGACCCTGGCAGCAGAAGGCATCGACCTCCGGGTCATCGACATGCACACCATCAAGCCTCTGGATGAGGAAATCATCATAAAGGCTGCTTCAGAGACAAAGGGTATCGTGACAGCAGAGGAGCACTCTGTTTTAGGCGGCCTGGGCTCTGCAGTGGCAGAGGTGGTATGCACAAAGTGCCCGGCAAAGATGGCCATGGTGGGCGTTCAGGACCGCTTCGGCCAGTCCGGCAAGCCGCCGCTGCTGATGGAAGAATACAACATCACTGCGGCAGATATCGTAAAGGCAGTAAAATCACTTTCATAAAAGCATTGAGAACCGCCGGGGCTCCGGCGGCTCTTTTGTATATCCATTCGTGCGTATAACCCGTCGGCTCTTCTGCCGGCGGGATTCTTTATTTTTTGTATTTTCTTCAATATTTTTTGTAATTAATCTGAAAAAATCTTTTGCATTTCGGATATTTCCGGAATTGTTTTGGCGCTCATATTAACATATCTTTGTCCAATAAAAAATATATTAGATACAAATGTGCAAAAATGACTCATACATGACAGATTCTGTCGAATGGCTGCATATAAAACCTTATTAAAATGCTTGATTTCTGCAGATCATATACACTGGAACGGTAATAACATAAATATGAGAAGAAATATATGGATTACAAAGTGCCGGATGTAAAGGATTTACGATGAAAAACAGAAAGACTCAATACTATGAGAGCTTCGCACAGGATTGCCTCAAAACCAGAAATCAGGGGTACAGGGTGCCTGAAAATTATGAGTGGATAAAAAGAAGTGTATTTTATGGTTTTCTGGAAAAAATAGTATTCGTGACGGCGAAACTGTACGCCCGGATTTATCTGTCCCTGGGGCTTGGGGTAAAGGTCCGGGACATGACCGGCGGGGAAGAGTCTGGGAGAGCGGAGCCTCCGTCATCAGGGAAATACTGTGGAAAAAAGGGATGCTTCCTCTACGGCAATCATACACTTCCTCAGGGGGATGTTTTTATTCCGGTGAAATGCAGGCCGCACCATCGGATCTACACTGTGGTAAGCGCGGCAAATCTGGGGATTCCTGTCCTGGGCAGGCTGCTTCCCATGCTGGGAGCGATTCCTGTTCCGGACTCCCTTCACCAGATGGCTGCGTTTCGGGATGCGGTTTGTGAGCGCGTAGCGGAAGGCGGCTGTGTCGTCATTTATCCTGAGGCCCATGTCTGGCCGTATTATACGGGAATCCGTCCTTTTGAGCGGGGCGCCTTTTCCTATCCTGCGGAAACAGGAGCCTCCTGCTACTGCTCCACAGTAACCTATCAGAAGCACCGGTGGCGGAGAAGGCCTGCAGTTACGGTCTGGCTGGACGGCCCCTTTTATCCTGACATGTCCCTGAAGAAAAAACAGAGACAGCGGCAGCTGGAGGAGGAGATCCATGCATGCATGTGCAGGCGCAGCAAAGAAAGCAGCTATGAATATATTCGCTATGAGGAGATAAAAAAATGAATCTACTGTACTGCGGAGACAAAAACATCGAAGACGGTCTGATTATTTCTATCCTGTCGGTTATGAAGAACACCCCATGCCCGGTGAAGATTTATGTGCTGACCATGCGGCTGGAAACGGAGAATAAACGCTATGCGCCGGTATCGGATTCCGTGATCAGGTGGCTTGATGACTATGTGCGATCGGTAAACAAAGAAAACGGGGTTCAGAAAATTGATGTCACAAAGGAGTTTGCGGAAGAAATACCGGAGGCAAATCTGTCCACCAGGTTCACTCCGTACTGCATGCTCCGTCTGTTTGCCGACAGGGTGCCTGAAATACCGGACAAAATCCTTTATCTCGACAATGACACCATATGCAGGGGGGATCTGAGGCCTCTGTATGACCGCGACATCAGCGGATATGAGTACGCCGGGGTTCTGGATCATTACGGAAGCTGGTTTTTCAGAAAAAGGATCCTTCGCAGAGACTACATCAATTCCGGTGTTCTGCTGCTGAACATGAAGATGATCCGCGCTTCCGGCCTTTTTGAAAAATGCCGCAGGGCCTGCGCCCAAAACCGCATGTTTATGCCGGATCAGACCGCACTGAACAGACTGTGCCGAAAGAAGCTGATCCTTCCCCGCTGTTATAACGAGCAGCGGAAGCTTCATAAGAATACGGTCATACAGCATTTCACCACAAGCTTTCGTTTCTTTCCCTGGCTTCATACCCTGTGTGTCAAACCATGGCAGGTGGAAAAAATGCACAGCGTGCTGAAGCTCCATGCGTACGATGAGCTTTTAGATGAATATCAGGAAGTATGCATGATGCTGAACAGAAATAATTGAGGAGGAGATTCCCATGAACATAAAAGCAGATACGATCCCTGTATTTTTTTCCATCGATGATAATTATGCTCCCTATCTGGGAGTGGCGCTGCACTCGGCAGTGGAACATGCATCCCCGGACAGACACTATCTGGCCATTGTCCTTTATGAAGAACTGAGCCTGACAAACAAAATGAGACTTCTGAGCATGACAAAGGAAAACTTCGGAATACGGTTTGTCAGGATCGATCAACAGTACGAAGGACTTTCCGACAGAATGGGCAACCGCCTGCGGGCTGATTATTTTACCATGACCATTTTTTTCCGGCTGTTTATTCCGTCCATGTTTCCGGAGTACGACAAGGGGATTTATCTGGACAGCGATATAGTGGTTCTTGAGGATCTGGCAAAGCTGTATGATCAGGATCTGCAGGGCAATATCATCGGTGCCGTTCACGACAGCTCCGTAGTGGACGTACCTCCGCTGGTGAGATATATCGAGGAGGCTGTAGGTGTCAGCAGGTATCGGTATATCAACTCCGGGATCCTCCTGATGGATATGAAAAAAATGCGGGAAAATCAGTTTGAACAGCACTTTCTGCGCCTTCTGAACACATATCATTTTGACTGCATTGCCCCGGATCAGGATTATCTGAATGCCATGTGCAGGGATCATATCCTTTATCTTTCGCCGGACTGGGATGTGATGCCTGTGGAGGGAAGACCGCCGGTGAAAAATCCGAAACTTGTGCATTACAATCTCTTTTCAAAGCCGTGGTGCTACGATGGCGTCCAGTATGAGGAGTATTTCTGGAAATACGCGGAGGAGACAGAATATTACAGTGAAATCAGGTGGATGAGAGATCATTACTCAGACAGAGATAAGCAGTCAGATAAAGAAGCCATGGAGCGCATGATCCGCCAGGGACTTATGATTGCAGAATCCGAGGTGACCTTTAAAAACATCTTTGGAAGCGGAAAAGAGGAGCGCCTATGGGTAAGGTAGAAGTCCGGCGGCAGGTGATTGAAAATATAAGATCCTGTATCAGCGCAGGACAGCTGAACGGGAAGGTGGAGCCGGGGGACCCCGTACTGACTCAGCAGCAGAAAAAGGCTCTGGTTGATAAGAACATTGACCATCAACGCATCCGTTACCGCATGGGAAATCTTGTGGCAAGGCGGATGGCCAACACCTGCACCCGCATGAACAGAAAATCCATAGAAATCGCAGGCATGGAAAAGCTTCAGGGCATACACGGGGGCATCATTACAAGCAATCACTTCAGTCCCCTGGACAATACAGCTGTCAGACAGCTGGTGCTGGCTCTGGGGAAGAAGAAGCTGTTCATCGTCAGTCAGGATTCCAATTTAGGCATGAAGGGAATCGTCGGATTTCTCATGCGCTGCGCAGATACCATCCCCATGAGCAAAAGCAGAAGCTATATGGCGAATGTATTTCCGGAAAAGCTGCAGGCCTGCCTGCAGAATGACTTTGTGCTGATCTATCCGGAGGAGGAAATGTGGTACAACTACCGCAAGCCCCGTCCCCTGCGCAGGGGGGCTTATTATTATGCGGCGGCTCTGCGCGCCCCGGTGATCTCCTGCTTTGTGGAAATCATCGATGATGGAAAGGATTTAAAGCGTGAATTCGGCAGGGTGCGGTACCGCCTCCATGTGCTGGAGCCCATCTGGCCGGACCCGGAAAAATCAGTCAGAGAAAACAGCTTTGAAATGTGTGAACGGGACTACCGACAGAAGAAAGCTGCCTATGAAAGGATCTATCACCAGCCTTTAAGCTATGAATTTCAGACCGGTGATATTGCCGGATGGCATCCCTGCAGGCAGTGAAGACAGGAAGAAAACTATGAGAAAACCGAAATTAGTGGTGATGGCAGCAGGCCTTGGCAGCCGCTTCGGCGGGCTGAAGCAGATGGAGCCTGTAACAGAGGAACAGGAACTGATTCTGGATTTTTCCTGCTATGATGCAGTGAAGGCAGGTTTTGAGGACATTATTTTTGTGATCCGGCCGGAGATGGAGGAGGCTTTCAGAAAACGGGTTCTTGCTCCCATGAAGGGTCGGGTGAACACAGCCTGCGTTTTTCAGGAGCTGACGCAGCTTCCGGAGGGATATTCCGTCCCTGCGGGACGGGTAAAACCCTGGGGAACGTGTCATGCAGTGATGGCAGCCGCCCCTCTGCTTTCGGGCCCCTTTGCAGTGATCAACAGCGATGATTACTATGGAGCCCGTGCTTTTGCCGGGGTGTACGACTTTCTCACCGGAAACAGGGATGCCCGCACCTTCTGCATGGCGGGCTACCATGTGGAAAATACGCTGTCCCGGCAGGGGGCTGTGACACGGGGCGTGTGCATGACCCGGCAGGGATACCTGACGGAGATCCGGGAGACAAAGGAAATCCGCCGCAATCCGGAGGGGATTATTTCTGCCGCGGGCGGCAGGGAGATTCCGGAAGGAACGGTTGTATCCATGAATTTCTGGGGATTCACAGAGGAAATTATTCATGAGATGACACGGCATTTTCCTGTATTTCTGGACGGGGCTCTGAAAGAGGACCCTCTGAATGCCGAGTATCTGCTTCCTGCAGAGGTGGGCAGGCTGCTGCATCAGAGAAAATGCGCTGTCCGCGTTCTTGAGGCTGCCGACAGGTGGTTTGGGGTGACCTACAGGAAGGACAGGAAAACAGTTGAGGATGCCTTCCGAAGAATGAAGGCGGAAGGAAGGTACCCGCAGAGATTATGGGGATCGTTGGGGTGAGGCAATGGAAATAAAGATTACCGGAACGGAAGCAGACCGGGCGCTTGTGGCGGCGCGCTGTGAGGAAATGGCCCGGTGGCATCAGCTTCTCATGTCTGAGGATGAGGGTCATCCGGGAGGGCGTTTCAAGGGCTGGGCGAAGCTTCCCCAGAACACGGAACCGGAACTGATCCGCAGGATTATCCGGACAGCGGAGCGTATCAGAGACAAATGCACCCTTTTGGTGGTGGTGGGAATCGGAGGCTCCTTTCTGGGAGCCAGGGCTGTGATTGATGCGCTTGGCGGCAGCCGCGAAGGCTGGCCGGAGGTGGTCTTCGCAGGATTCAATCTGAACGGAGTCTGTCTGAAAAGGCTGAAAAAACGTATGGCCAGGGAGTCTGTCTGCATGTGCGTGATCAGCAAGTCAGGCCGCACGGTGGAGACGCTTCTTTCTTATGCGGTGCTGAAGGAGCTGATGTTTGCAAAGTACGGATATCAGGAGGCCTGCCGGCGGATTTTTGTCATAACCGATGCCCAAAAGGGGAAACTGCGGCGGGAGGTTTCTGAAAATCAGTTTGTGTCCTTTGAGGTTCCTGAGAATGTGGGAGGGCGGTATTCTGTTCTCACGCCCGTGGGACTGCTGCCTGTGGCGGCGGCAGGGCATGACATAAGAAAGCTGCTGGATGGTGCCTGCCATATGCAGCGCGGCGACTGGAGCGCCGGCGGAGGGCTGATTTCCTATGGGGCCAGCAGAATTGCCCTGCAGGAAAGGGGAAAATGCATCGAAATCTTTGAGTTCTTTGATGGCAGCCTGTGGTACTTTGGAGAATGGCTCAAGCAGCTGTTTGGAGAAAGTGAGGGAAAGGACGGAAAGGGGGCGTATCCGGCCAGCCTGTTTTTTTCCAGAGATCTGCACAGCATCGGGCAGTTTCTTCAGCAGGGCAGTCAGGTGTTTTATGAAACCATCATCCGAACAGGCAGGTGCGGGGAGGATCTTGTGATTCCCCGGTCCGCAGGATATCCCTATGGGGGCAGGACCATGGAACAGATCAATCATTGTGCAGAGGAGGGGATGATACGGGCCCACCGGAGGGCAGGCATCCCTGTCTGTGAGATACATATCGGTGAACGGAACGAGTTTACCATGGGACAGCTTATTTACTTTTTTGAAATGTCAGCGGCCCTGTCTGCATATGCCATGGGGCTGGATCCCTTCGATCAGCCGGGGGTGGAGCTGTATAAGGAGGAGCTTCAGCATCTGTTGACGAAGCAGTGATCTTCCATGGGCAAAAGCCTGCAGGCCATGGCAGGGTTTCGGATTCCGGTTCTAAGGATTCTTTCTTTCGCATATGCTTTTTGCAGAGACTGGAAGGAGGAACCGGAAATGGACAGAAATACGTATGGAAGCAGCAGAGACAGCGGGGGAAGGAAAAATTTTCTCAGGATCTGCCTGATCGTGGGGGCTCTGGTGGCTGTGGCCGTGGGGCTGAAGCTTACGGGAGACCAGGAAGGCGATGCAGTAGGATTTACACAGCTCACCGAGGATGCCATTCCTCAGCAGCTGACAGGGGAAATTATTCCGGAGTACCGGGATATGGAGCGGGCCCTGGCCTGTGTGATTGACGACAAGGTCTATGTGCTGGCCTGCCGAGGTGAGAAGCCTACCACCGGATACGACATCAGCATTGACTGCATGGAGCTTGATGAGGAGGATGACCGCCAGATTCTGACGGTGCAGGTGGTATTTACCGATCCTCAGGCCGGAGCGTCACTGACCCAGGAGGCCACCTGGCCGTACGTGGCAGCGGAGACAGATCTCCAGAAGCTGCCGGATGAAATTCAGATGAAAATCACTTATGCGGACTGAGGAATCAGTCCGTTTTTCTTT
>JBJFFZ010000030.1:0-8431 GCA_051892195.1 Anaerovoracaceae bacterium | reverse complement strand
TGAAATTCAGATGAAAATCACTTATGCGGACTGAGGAATCAGTCCGTTTTTCTTTGTACAACGGGAAATTTGACAGGGAATTACTATTGTGATAGTATGAAGGAAAACAGTGGGCTGAAAGGGAAAGGAAGGGATCGGAATGAGCATCAAACTTTTTGATTCGGAGCTTGCGGTGATGAATGTGCTGTGGGAGCACGGGGACATGAAGGCTAAGGAAATTTCGGACATCCTGGGGGAGACCATCGGATGGAATATCAATACAACGTACACAGTGATCAAGAAGTGCGTCAGCAAGGGAGCCATCCAGCGGACGGAACCGAAATTCATGTGCCATGCGCTGATTTCCCGGGAGGAGGCCCAGAAGGCCAGCATCCACGAGCTTTCGGAAAAGATGTTCGGAGGATCCCCGGAAAAGATGTTCGCTTCTCTGCTGGCCAGCAGCAGACCTTCGAAGGAAGAGCTGGAAAGCCTTAAGAAAATGATCCGGGAGTACGAGGAATAGACGCCATGCTTATGATAAAGATGATGATGTCCGCATCGCTGATGATCCTTGTGATCGAGGCTGTGCGGCGGTTTGCGGGCAGCCGGCTGCCCCGCTATACGTTCTGCATTCTGTGGATGCTTGTGTGCGTCCGCCTTTTTGTGCCCTTCCGGCTGGAATGCGGGTTTGGAATCCTGTCTGTGGCGGACCGGCTCCTGGCCCGCTTTGCGGGCGGGTCTGCGGAGGCGGTAAACAGCGCTTTTCTGGCAGAGGAAATCTCCGGGATTTTTGCGCCGCCCGGGGCGGCGGGGACAGCAGCGTACGCTGCGGAAAACGGATATATTCATTTCAGTCTGGTTCTGAAGCTTTTCTGGGCCGCAGGAGCGGCCGCCCTGGGGGCATATTTTGTTATGAGCTACGTCCGAAGTCTGCGGCGGTTTCGGGAATCCCTTCCTGTGGATCAGGCCCCTGCAGAGGAACTGCGGAAGGGGCTGGGAATCCGCCGAAAGGTGCGCCTGCGGGAGAGCGATTATATTACATCGCCTGTTACCTATGGGATTTTCCGGCCGGTGATTCTCCTGCCTTCCGGCTTTTCGCAGATGGCGGAGGAACAGGAGCTTACCCATGTGCTCCTTCACGAAATGGTGCATATCCGGCGGCTTGACGCTCTGGCAAAGCTGGTTCTCACGGCTGCTGTGTGCGTCTACTGGTTCAATCCTCTGGTCTGGATCATGTCTGTGCTGGCGGACCGGGATATGGAGCTTTCCTGCGATGAGGCGGTGGTGGGAATTCTCGGACGGCAGGCCCGGGCGGACTACGCCATGACCCTCGTGCGGTTTGCAGAGCAAAGGCACACGTCACTCTTTTCCTTCAACAGCTTTGGAAAAAGTATCCTCAGCCAGCGGGTAAAAAGGATCATGAAATGCAGAGAATGGGGAAAAGCGGGGCTGCTTGCCGCCTGCGGCATCTGTCTTGCAGTTTTTATGATTTCCGGTACGGCTTCAGACTTTTCTGCCCGGAATCAGGGGGCAGGGGAGCCGGTGTCTGCAGATCCGGCGGTGCTGTACAGCAGTAATCCTTCCGGCGGCGGAGCTGCTGCAGCCGCAGCAGACCAGGATGGCGGGGAGATCATCCGGACAGGAACTTCCGGGAAATCCGCTTCCCGGACGGGCTTTGCAAAGGGCGCTTCCCAGGGACAGGCTCCGGCTTCTGCCGGGGAAAATCCTTCTGTCAGCGGAGGAAGCGGACAGGGAGCAGCAGAGGCCCCTGCCGAAGCAGGAACGGCTGCGTCCCCTCTGGATCTGACCCTCTTTGAGCAGGAAGCGGGCGCAGGAACCTTTATTCCGGTGAACGTGCAGAGCTCTCCGGAAAATCTTTCAGAAATCACAGGGGAGCAGGGGGTATGAATACAGAAAGAAGGAAAGCAGAGCATGTGATCACGGAGGTATTTTTTGCTGCCATGTGCTCTGTTTTTCTTTTTTACGGAGCGGATTACACATGCATCGCCAAAAGCAAATATACAATCTTTCTGGCCCTCTGCGGCGGATACTGCGGTGTCATGCTTTTTATGGCGCTGCAGCGGCTTCTTCTTGCGGAGGGCGGACACAGGAGCCGCTGCCTGAGGGAGGGCTTTCGGGGAAGCGGAGAGCGGAGGCTCGGCCCGGCGGCTTTTGCCGGGAACGCCGGGCCGGGGAGGTTCTGTCCGGCTGCAGGGGCCCGGGCAGCCGGGGTGCTTTATCTGGTTTTTACTCTGATCTCGGCCTTTTCTTCGGCATATTTTCCGGGGACCCTTGCGGGGCTGTCCCGGCATGAGGGGGCGCTTACCCTGGGGATTTATGTGCTGCTGTTTCTGCTGGCCGGAAGCTTCGCTGCTGTCCGGCCGTATCATGCTGTGATTTTTGCTGTCGCGGTCATTGTGTACGACCTCACCGGTCTGCTGCAGATTGCAGGGGGTAACCCCTTCGGGTTTTATCCGGAGGGGCTTTCCTGGGCAGACCGCAATGTGAAATACAGCGGCGAGTTTCTTTCTTTTACAGGAAATGCAGATCTTTCCGCAGGGTTTTTGTGCATTGCAGCCCCGCTGTTTCTGTGCCTGAGCCTGTGGGAGCACTGCCGTGGGGGCTCCGGATGGCGGAAGGGGCTTTTCCTTGCAGCGGGTCTGCTTTCGGCAGGGCTTGCTGCCGCTTCCGGGGTGCAGGCGGGGCTGCTGGGTCTGGCAGCTGCCGCAGCGCTGTGGGGACCTGCGATCCTGGGGGTCTGTTTTGCTGTGAAGGCGCGCTGCGGTTTGCGGGGCCCCGGAGGGGCCGGGAGGAAGATCCGGAGAATGGTTCTGATTTCCTATATTGTGCTTCTTTTCCTGGTGCTTTTTGTGGGAGCATTTCTTTATGCAGACGGCTGTCTGCGGGGGACGCCGGGAGAGATTCATGCCATGATGCACGGGGAAGCGGAGGACGGCTTTGGAAGCGGACGGGTCTACATTTACCGGAATATTCTTGCGCGGATTCCGGAAAATCTGTGGTTCGGCACGGGGCCCGACACCGTGGGGACCATGGAGATTGCGCCCTTTCAAAGGTACGACCCCGAAACAAATACAGTGATTACCGCCGTCATCGACACTGCCCACAGCGAGCCCCTGAATATTCTTGCCTGTCAGGGGATTTTTGCGCTCATATCCTGGCTTGCTGTGATTTTCTTTTCCGCATGGGCGGGAATCCGTTCTCTTTTGGACGGAGTAAAAAAAATCGCAGCCCGGGAAGGCTGCGAAACAGGTGTGGATGATGCGAAGCTTCCGGAAGAGCTCTGCAGGGCAGTCTGTCTGCTGCCTGCTCTTACGGCCTATGGGGTCCAGTCGCTGTTCAGCTTCAGCAGCTGCGCCGTGTCCCCGTATTTCTGGATTCTCTGCGGACTGCTTACGGCAGGAGCTCCTGCGCCTTTTTGCCCATCCACCGGGAGACCTTTTCCGCACCCCGGTAATTTGTGTGAAGACTGTCGTAAAAGTCCCTCTGAAGGTCAAATCCAAACTCCTCAAAGGACTGATTGCAGTCAAGGAGCGAAATCCCCTCCCGGGCAGCGTCCCGGCGGATTCTGTCTGTGAGATGCTCCGGCAGGCGCTGGCAGCAGGGCGTGATGTACGCCACAAGGGTGATTCGTTTGTCTCTGGCCAGCTTTGCAGTTTTCTGAAACCATTTGAGATTGTATTCGTACTCGTTTGCATCCACTTGTTTTTCCGAAAATCCTTCCTGGACAGCGATTTCTTCAAGGTATGTATAGCCCCGGTACCGGTCGGTCTGATAGCCCTTCAGGTTCTGCAGCAGCTCCTGGGGGGTGATTTCCTTCCAGCGGTCGTGATAGTTGCAGATGGGAAACAGCAGTCCCGGCCACTCTTCTTTCTGCGCTGCCAGGAATACGGCCTCCAGTCGGTTTGCCGACCAGGGCATGTAGCCGATATTTGTCTTCTGAAAGCCGTTGCTTTCGGGGAAGTACATTTCGGTCATTTCCACAAAGATCACAGAAGGGGACTGGGTTTTCAGCGCTTCCCTGATGTAGTAATACGTCAGGGCCATGTTCTGTTCAGGCCCTGCCAGCACATAGGCGGAAAGCCCGCTTTCCTCTGTAAAGCAGTGGGGCCGGATATCGCAGTAGACCAGAGAGCTTCCAAAGAAGATGGCGTCTGTGCTGTTTTTCTCCTCCTGCAGAAATGCGCCCCAGTTTGCCCCAAAGGTCGTCCGCTGGGGCATCAGGAGACGGCCCCCCAGGGGCCAGATCACGCCGCACAGGATCAAAAGTGAAAGGACTGCCGCCGCTATACAGGCTGCTTTTTTTCTCATAACACTGATCTTCCTTTCTGCTGCATTGCATTTATGGCTGCCATACCCATCAGTCAGATGAGCTCTTCACCGTTTTATTTCCAACGTTCAATCCATTAAAATCTGAAATACACAAATTCCCGGGGATCGTAGCCCGGCCCCCAGCAGCCGAAAATAAGCACGGCGCAAAGGAGCAGGGTGACGGCGGCCCACCATTTCCAGCCGGTGAGCCGGTCCGGGAGAGGGTTTCCTTCTCCTGCCAGGTCCACCGCAGCAAGAACAAGGAGAAAGAAACATAAAACCATCGGCAGCCGCACACCAAAATCCGCGATTTCCGGTGAGATGACCCACGCTCCTGCACTGATAAAAAGCGTTCCAATCCCCCTGAATATGGCAAGGGCGTGGGTCATGCTGTCCGCCCGGAAGAAAATCCATGCCCCCGTCATGAGCACAAAGGTGACGGCGCGCTTCCAGAGCCGGAGCAGAATCCCGTCCTCCGGCAGTCCGAAAAGACGGTGGGCCCCCAGGCGCTGCCTCTCGGTGCAGATCCCCGCCAACTGATAAAGACCGTTCAGGGCACCCCATACGAGAAAGGTCACGGCAGCGCCGTGCCACAGCCCGCTGACCGTAAAAACGATCATAAGGTTCAGCAGCCGGCGTCCCTTTCCGCAGATGCTTCCCCCCAAAGGAAAATACAGATAGTCCCGGAACCATGTGGAAAGGGAAATATGCCACCGGCGCCAGAATTCCCGGCTGTCGGCAGCAAGATACGGGGCATGAAAATTATTTATGAGCCGGATGCCGAACAGGCGGCCCGCCCCCAGGGCCAGCATGGAGTAGCCCGCAAAATCGCAGTAGATCTGTACCGAATAGGCTGCCGCAGCCAGCAGCAGGGTCAGGCCGGAAACCTTTTCAGGTGCAGCGTAGGCGCTGTCCACCAGAAGGCCCAGATTGTCTGCCAGAACATATTTCAGAAAAAGACCCCAGGAAAAAAACAGGATGCCTTCCCGGAGATCTGTTTTTTCCGGGGGTTTTGCCGCCTTAAGCTGCGGGATCAGGTCCCCTGCCCGGCCGATGGGGCCTGCGGCGGTCTGAGGAAAAAAGCAGACAAAGGCCGCATATACGGCCGGGTTCCGTTCCGCCTTCACGTCTCCCCGGTAAACATCTATGAGATAGCCGCAGATCATAAAGGTGTAAAAGGAAATCCCCACGGGCATGACAAGACCGGAATCAATCCCTGTAAAAAATCCCAGATACTTGAACACAAAAAGCTCCCCGAAATGAAGGATCAGCGCCGCTCCAAGCAGGCATCCGGCAAGCCGCCTGTTCCCGGAGGAGCTGCCGGCCTTTTCTATGGCCAGGGCAAACAGCCAGGATACGGTCACTGCTGCAGCAAGCATCCCCAGCATCTGCAGCGAAAAAAGCCCGTAGCACACCACATCTGCTGCCAGCAGCAGGGGAAGCCGGAGCCTTTTTCCGGCAAGGCGGTATCCTGCGGCGCAGGCCGCAAGAAATATGATTCCCTGAAAAGTCTGTAACGTCAAACCGGCCTCCTTTTCTGCCCGGCGGATTCTGCCTGCGGTTATTTGCGAAAGATTTTACCTGCGAATGTTTTAACGGATTTTCTCTGTCGTGATTCCGGCTGTTTTTCCTGCAGGTGCTGAAACGTTTTTTTGTGGCTGTTTGCGGTGCAGGGTTTTGCCGGGTGATGATACTATTACAGTAGTATTGCCGCTGTGATTTATACTACCATGATAGTATATTCCTGTCAATAAAATTACTACCACAATAGTAAAAGAGCGGGAGCAAAGAAAAATTTTCTGCAATCCGCCGGAGCGCAGAGGCGGTGTGTTAAAATAGAAAGATAAAAAAACTGAAGAAAGAGAACTGAAAAAATGAACATCAATGATGAGTACAGTGTAGAAATATTTGATATATCAAACGCAGGGGAAGGCATCGGCCGCATCGAAGGCGTGGTGACCTTTGTGCCGGGGCTTGTGGTGGGGGACCGGGCCCAGGTGCGGATCACCGAGGTAAAGAAGAACCTTGCCCGGGGAAAAGTCCTTGAGATTACGGAACCTTCACCGGCGCGGACCGAGCCTGTATGCCCCCACGCGGAGCGGTGCGGAGGCTGCACCCTGCAGTCCATGACCTATGAGGCCCAGCTGGCCTTAAAGGAAAAGCAGCTGCGGGACAAGCTGGACCGGATCTATGGCGGACCATATCCGGAGCCGGAGCCCATTGTGGGCATGGCAGAGCCATGGCATTTCCGCAACAAGACTTCGTATTCCATTTATGCCGGAAAGGCTGTGGTCCAGAAGGACGGCAGCGTAAAAAATACGGAGCGGCCGCGGGTGGGATTTTTTGACGGAAAAGGAAGAAATCTGGTAGAAACCGGGGAGTGTCCGATATCAAGCCCTGCTGCAGAAGCAGCCGCCCGGGCTCTGCGGGAGTACATCCGGCAGACGGGCATCACGGTCTATGACGAAAAGACAAAGAAGGGGCGGCTGCGCCAGCTGGTGGTCCGGACGGGCTTTGAGAGCCGGGAGGTCATGGTGGTGCTGGTGATCAACGGAAAAAAGCTGCCCAAGCCGGAGCTGCTGGCAGAGCTTATGTTTGACGCCGTTGACTCCTGCAACGATGCCGTGGCGGCCCGCCTGCAGGAGGCTGCAGAGCAGCAGGGGCTCGGCAGCATCTATGTGCTGGACGGGCAGGGTCAGCCGGTTCTTGATGAAGAGGGCATAGCGCAGCTGGACTATGACGTGATCGACCGCTTGGACTGTGAGGAATGCTGGTATGAGCTCAGAAGCCTGGTGGTGAACTACAACAGCAACCGGTCCCTGGCGGAAGTCAGCACAAAGCACGATGTGCTCTACGGAGCGCCGGTGATCCGGGATTCCTGCGGTGGCCTGGAGTTTGAAATTTCTCCGTTCTCCTTCTACCAGGTGAACCCGCTGCAGATGAAAAAGCTGTACGACACCGTGCTGGAATTTGCATCGTTAAAAGGCGATGAAACAGTATTTGACCTGTATTGCGGGGTCGGAACCATCGGCCTGTACTGCGCCCGTCAGGCAAAGCAGGTCTGGGGCATCGAATCCGTAAAAAGCGCCGTCATCGACGCCAACCGAAACGCCGTCATAAACGGCCTCGTAAATATCCGCTTCCTCCAGGGCAAAGCCGAAGAAAAAATCTTCGAACTCCTGGACAAGCCTGCCGACGCCTCCGGCGACCCCCAGGAAGCCGCAGACCGTCCAAAGCTCTCTCCGGACCTCGTCATCGTGGATCCTCCGAGAGCCGGCTGCCACCCGGAGCTGCTGGCAGCCATCCAGAAAGCCGCCCCGGAAAAAATCATCTACGTATCCTGCGACCCCGGCACCTTGGCCCGTGACCTGAAGATCCTCACGGGGCTTTCCGAAGCACCTGCCGGATCCACCGCCGGAAACCAGAACGCAGCTCCGGCCGGGACTCTGGCTGACCTTCCATCCGGATCAACCAACAGCCCGTCTCCGGACCGCGCCCTCTACGAAATCCAGCGGATTCGCGAAGTGGATAACTTCTGCCATAGCGTGCATGTTGAAACATGCTGTCTCCTGCGAAGACGAGCGTAGCGAAGACTGAGCAGCAAGAGACGCAGTTCGCCAGAGCGGTCGAAATCTATGATTTCGGGAACCGCGGGACGGCGGACGGTGGTATTGCTGTCAAAGGTACAGAAGTCAATAGTGTAAATAACCTTAAAATAAAGTGTCTTCGGGTATTTGGACAACCTTCTGTGGGCTGCCTGGATACTTGGATTACTGCTGAGAGGGCAGCGGGAAAAGGGACAAGAGCGACTTCGTTGGTATCCATGAAACAAGCAGAAAAAGAACGGCTGACAAAAATTGCGGAAGAACATGGGTTGAGTCTGTCTGCGTTTTTCCGGCTTGCCGCTGATGAATATATTAAAAATCACGATTGGTAGAGGAAAGGATAAAATATTATGCTTAGACATGATATGGTAGAGATAGTTGGAAAAGAATTTCTGACAAGCAATATTGAGGCTGGGGAGTACAGCTATGTACAGGCTGCTGGTGGAAAAGCTCAGTTAGAATCGAAAGTTGGACGGGTGCTAGACTAAATTTCGGACAATATTTTTGAGAACCTGTTC
>JBJFFZ010000029.1:12665-20067 GCA_051892195.1 Anaerovoracaceae bacterium | reverse complement strand
GGCCCGTCGCCGGACTATTCCCCAAAATCACAGCAGCACGAACCCGAATCGAACACCGGCCTGTCCCGAATCATCCCCGGAGAAACGCAGCAGCGCCGGCCCGCCGGCGAAAAAACGACGCAGCCCCCATCGCCGTCGGCCCGCCCTTCCGCCCTTCGCACATCTGCCTTGCACATCGCCCACACCGGCCCGTCGCAGCACAATCAGAGAGCGCTGCTCTGCAGCGGCAAAAAACACTTGCATACGGCACGAGACTCTGATAAAATATGAAAGCTTGCGGGAAGACCGCAGGATCCTTGCCTCGTGACAGAGCGAGGCCGGAAGTCCATAAGGAGGTAAAAGAAAGATGACAAATTACGAAGTACTGTACATCCTCGATCCGACAATCGCTGATGACGAAAAGACTGCTTTTGCAGAACGCGTTCAGAAGATCATCACTGACGAAGGCGGCGAAATCGGCAAGGTTGACGCATGGGGTGTGAAGAAGCTTGCGTATCCGATCCAGAAAAAGGGAGAGGGTTACTACACTCTCATCGAATTCCAGGCAGGACCGGAGCTCCCTAAGGAGTTAGACAGACGATTAAAGATCGCTGATGCCTGCATGAGACACATCATCGTAAACAAAGACGAAAAATAAAAAAGTATCTGTAATCATACGAGTACAGAAAAGAAAACGTCTTTGCGACGGGATTCCCACCGCCCGGGCGGTGCCGGAATATTCAGTTTTTAACTTTTTCAGTTTATGATGAAAAGGAGTTTGAAATGAACGTAGTCGTATTAGTAGGAAGAATCGCAAGAGATCCGGATCTCAGATACACAAATTCACAGATGGCCGTATGCCGTACCGCACTGGCAGTTGACCGCCCGCCGAGACAGGGACAGGATGGAAATGACAGGCAAGCTGACTTTATTAACATCACGTTATTCGGGAAGCAGGCAGAGACATTCCAGAAGTACCTGACAAAGGGCAGACAGGTTGCCGTGGAAGGACGCATTCAGACCGGTTCCTACCAGAACCAGAAGGGCGATACTGTGTATACAACCGATGTTATCGTTAACCGCTTCGATTTTATCGGAAGCAGAAACGACGGCAATCAGGGCGGAGGTTTTACAAGACCTCAGGGTATGGATCCAGCGTACTCTGCACCGGCGCAGTCAGTTCCGTCTGACATACCGGAAGGCTTCGAAGCTATAGACGACGACGATATCCCATTCTAAAGAAAGGAGACGCCATCATGGAAAAGAGAAGAGGCGGCGGCAGAAGAAGAAAGGTTTGCCAGTTCTGCGTACAGAAAGCACAGAACGGTGCTGCAACAATTGATTATAAAGATGTCGATACGCTCAAGAAGTACGTGACAGAAAGAGGTAAGATTCTCCCTAAGAGAATCACAGGCACTTGTGCCATTCACCAGAGAGAAGTCACTAAGGCTATCAAGAGATCAAGAATCGTAGCTTTATTACCATACACTCAGGACTAATCACAGAGAGCTGTTGCTTATGCAACGGCTCTTTTTTCGTAAATGCAGCAGGCGAGGAACAGAGTCACCGCAGGAACATCCCCAGTCCGCCAGCTCCGCAGGCACCAAAAAAGCGCCTGACGGCAGCCCGGTCCGGGGCCGCAGGGTGCGGCCCTAGACCATGACGGCCGGTCCAGCGGAGCAGCCGCTTCCGGGTGCAATAACTGAATTGCGGCTGCAGGGTGCGGCCCCGGACCGGGCCGGCCAAACCGCCGGCGCATCCTCAACCCGGGTCTGAGGCGCCCCCCCGGCAGAATGTACATTTCCGCCCACCCTTCCGCAGCAATATTGTAATAATTTTCGGAATATGATATACTGTGTCTCTGTGTATGAAGGGGGAATTTACTATGGACGAGAAACGATTGCTCATCAAACGATGGTTCTCCATAAGAAAACTCGATATTCTTGCCATGCTGGTTCTTGTTGTCGTAATCGGGGTGATCTGCCCGGTTCTGGCGCTTCCGGCACTGGCTTTTGTATGTGTGATCACAGGCATCAGTCACTTCATAGGAAAAAGCAAGCGGCACTCTGTGTCCCGGGTGGTGGAAACCATTGTGGGAGGCATGAGCGACATCACCTCCGCAGCTGTGATTCACAGTCCGTATCCTCTGTGCCTCATCGATGAAAAAGGGCAGATTCTCTGGAGCAACACACGCTTCCGGGATATGTTTACCGAAATATCTGAAATACCGGATGATATCTTTGAGCTCACCGGAGTGAAGCTTCAGAAGCTCACCAACGAAGAGCTGAAGGACAGAAATATTCTTATTACCGCCATCAACCGGTCCTTCCGCGTCCAGTATTCCGAGGCGGGACTGCGGGAGAGCACTTCCGAAGGGCAGAACCAGGCTTCCGGATCCGAATCCTCCGGTCAGGATTCCAGCTCCGACACTGCAGGATCTGCAACCGGAAACCGGACTCCCGACACAGGCAAATCCGGCTCCGGCAGCTCCGATGCCTCCGGCGAACGGCCTCCACAGAAGACGGTCCGCATGCTCCACTGGATGGAGACTACCGCCAGCGTCAACCTCAAAAAGACGTACCGCGATGAGCGCCTGTGCATTGCACATATCATAGTAGACAACCTGGACGATATTCTGGCACAGGCTTCCGACGAAAAAAAGTCCAGCCTGGCCGGTGATATAGAAAAAGAACTGCGGCAGTGGGCCGTGCGTTTTCAGGGAGCGCTGGTGCGCTCGACAAAGAGCCGTTTCACCATGCTGTGCGACAGCCGCAACCTGGAAAACATTACCGCAAATAAATTCCAGATTCTGGACGATATCCGGGCTATCGACACAGGCGTGGATATTCCCGCTTCTCTGAGCATCGGCATCGGCGCCCAGGGAAAGAGCATTACCCAGATCGACGAATTTGCGGCAGTGGCGCTGGATCTGGCCCAGGGCCGGGGCGGCGATCAGGCCGTTGTCAAAAAAGGTTCAAATGTAGAATATTTTGGAGGAAAGCTCCAGACCGTAGAAAAACGAAACAAAGGAAAATCCCGGATCGTGGCTCTGGCGCTCCGCAGACTGATGGATCAGGCTCCGAGAGTTTACGTCATGGGACATAAGCTTCCGGATATGGACTCCCTGGGGGCAGCTCTGGGCGTAGCCCGCATGGCCATGAACCGGGGAAAAAACGTCAACATCGTTATAGATTCCTGGGATGCAGTCAACATGCTTTACAATCTGGCCCTGGAAGAAAATCCGGAGCTTTTTGTCAGCAGCGACACAGCAAAGCAGACCATCAGCCGGGATGACCTTCTGGTTGTAGTGGACACAAGCAAGCCGAGCGTTGCAGAGTGCGGCGTGCTCACAGGCATGGCAGACAAGGTTGTGGTCATCGACCACCACCGCCGGGGGGAGGAAATGATTCAGAATCCGACCCTGGTGCACATCGAGCCGTACGCATCCTCCACCTCCGAGCTGGTAACGGAAATGATCCAGTACGTCAGCTCCGAGAAAAAGGATCTGACCAGAGTAGAGGCAGAAGGCCTCCTGGCCGGTATTGCCGTAGACACGAAAAACTTCTCTGTAAAAACAGGCGTCCGCACCTTCGAGGCAGCCGCCTGGCTCCGCAGGCAGGGTGCAGATACCACCATCGTCCGGCAGTTCTTCCAGACCGATATGGAGCTGTTCCAGAAAAAAGCCCAGATCATCTCCAGAGCCGTTCTGCTTCAGAGCGATGTGGCCCTGTCCTTCTGCGAAGGAATGCAGAAAAACATCTCCGTGCTGATCTCCATGGCAGCCGATGAGCTCCTCAACATCCGGGGCATGAAGGCCACCTTTGTAGTGGGACAAAACGACGACGGCTCCCTGCGGGTAAGCGCCCGCTCCCTGGGAGAAGTCAACGTTCAGCTGATCATGGAAAAGCTGGGAGGAGGCGGAAACCTGACAACGGCAGGGGCCCGTCTGGAAAACACGGCCCTGAAGGAGGGCGTGGAGCTGGTAAAGCAGGCCATTGCAGAAGGCCTGGCAGAACAGAGCGAAAAGGCCAGAAAACAGCAGGAAAAGCAGCAGGCGAAGGAGGCGAAGGCCAGCCGCGAAAATGCGGAAAATAACGGAAATCAGGCCGGCCGCGAAGCCGCAGAAAGCAACGGAAATCAGAGCAGCCGCAGAAAAACCGGTTCCTGACGTGCCCCCGGGGCACACTTGCAGCAGACCGGACCTGCAGCATGAGCATATCAAAGGAGGAAAAAATCATGAACGTAATTCTTTTACAGGATGTCAGAGCACTGGGCAAAAAGGGCGAGATCGTCAAGGTAAGCGACGGCTACGCAAGAAACATGCTCTTTCCGAAGGGCCTGGCAAAGGAAGCCACAGCAGGCAACGTAAAAGCACTGGAAAATAAAAAGGCTGCAGAAGCAGAACGGAAGGCAGAACAGAAAGCAGAAGCAGAAAAGATCAAGGCTGCACTGGAAAGCGAAGTCATCACCCTCAAGTCAAAGGGCGGCGACGGCGGCAGACTCTTCGGCGCAGTGACAAACGTGGATATTGCGGCAGCCATCAGGGAACAGAAGGACATCGAAATCGACAAGAAAAAGATCTCCATTCCGTCTCCGATCAAGACCGCAGGCGAACATACCGCAGACATCAAGCTGTTTACCGATGTAAACGTCAGCGTAAAAATCAATGTAGTGATCTAAAGCACCGGAACGGGCTCATAAACGAACCCGTAAACAAGCTTATAATAATGATCAGAAAAAATCATAAGAAAATCATTGGAACAAGCCCGACCGGCCCGGCCGGTCAGAACAGGAAGTGACAAGTTTCATGAGTGAAAGAATTCCGCCTCACAGTATTGAAGCCGAAAAATCCGTTCTGGGCTCTGCCCTGCAGAGCAAGGAAGCGCTCTTTGAAATCCTTGAAATCCTGGAACCGGATGATTTTTACAGTGAACATCACAAGGAAGTCTTTGAGGCCATCCGGGAACTGAACCGGAGGTCAGAGCCGGTGGACATACTCACCGTCAGCGAAGAACTCAAAAAGCGCAATACCCTGGCCATGGTGGGAGGCAGAGCCTTTGTTGCGTCTCTGCCGACAGAAGCGCCCTCCACCGCCAACGCCGAGTCCTATGCGCATATCATAAAAGAAAAAGCCATACTGCGGAGCCTGATCAGAGCATCTGCAGACATACTGGACAGAAGCTTCAAGGAAAAGACCGATTCCCAGGAAGTCCTGAGCTACGCCGAGCAGGAGATTTTCAATATCGCCAGAGCCAAGCAGAAAAAGGACTACACGCCCCTTTCCGATGTCCTTATGGCAAACATCGATCAGATCGATGCCATGTCGGCAAACGAAGGGCAGCTCATCGGCCTTACCACCGGATTTAAGGACCTGGATGACCACACCGCGGGCCTCCAGAAGTCCAATCTGATCATTGTGGCCGCAAGACCGGCCATGGGAAAGACCGCCTTTGTGCTGAACGTGGCGCAGAATACCGCCCTGAAAAGCGGCGCAAAGGTACTGATCTTTTCACTGGAAATGGGGAAAGAGGAGCTGGGCCTGCGAATGCTCAGCAGCGACACCAACATCGAGATGCAGAAGCTCAAAACCGGAAACCTCAGCCGGGGCGAGTGGGAGGATCTGTATATCGGCGTAGACCGGCTCATCAACGCAGGCATCTACATCGACGATACCCCGGGCATCTCCCTGATGGAAATGAAAAACAAATGCCGCCGCCTCAAGGCGGAAAAAGGTCTGGACCTGATTATTGTGGACTACCTGCAGCTCATGGAAGCAAAGGCGGAGTCCCGTCAGCAGGAAATCAGCAAGCTGTCCCGAAGCCTCAAGATCCTGGCCAAGGAAATGGACTGTCCCGTTGTGGTTCTGTCCCAGCTCTCCCGGGCTGTGGAACAGCGCATGGACAAAAAACCGCAGCTTTCCGACCTGAGAGAATCCGGCGCCATCGAGCAGGATGCGGACCTGGTTATGTTCCTGTACAGAGATGAGTATTACAATCCTGACACGGATAAACCCAACACCTGCGAAGTCATTATCGCAAAGCACAGAGGCGGCGCCACCGGCACCGTGGAGCTTACATGGCTTGGCAAGTACACAAAATTTGCAGACAAAAGTCCAATGAAGATATAAGAAGGAGGATGTGTAATGGCAACATTAGCAGTCGTAGGAACACAGTGGGGTGACGAAGGAAAAGGAAAGGCCATTGACTATCTCGCAACAAAAGCAGATATGGTCGTAAGAGCGCAGGGCGGCAACAACGCCGGCCATTCCGTAGTGATCGACGGAAAAAAGTACGCGCTGCACCTGGTTCCATCCGGAGTGCTCAATCCGACAACCGTAAACATCATCGGAAACGGCGTGGTATTTGACCCGGAAGGCTTCTTTGAAGAAATCGCCGGCCTCAACGCCGACGGCATCACAACAGACAACATCTTTATCAGCGACAGAACACACATCGTGTTTGATTTTCATAAGCGCCTGGACGGCCTCAGCGAAAAAGCAAAGGGCGATTCCAAGGTAGGCACAACAAACAAGGGCATCGGACCATGCTATATGGACAAGATGGAGCGCACGGGCCTGCGCATGTGCGACATGGAGGATGACGAAATTTTCACCTCCAAGCTGTCCGCCCTCATCGACCGCAAAAACCAGATCATCACAAAGGTGTATGAGGCGGAAGCCATCGACAAGGACGCCACCATCGCAAAGTATCTGGACTACGCAAGAAAGCTCAGACCGAGGATCAAGGATACGGGGGTAATGGTCTATGAAGCCATTGCCGCAGGCAAAAAAGTCCTCTTTGAAGGCGCCCAGGGCACTATGCTGGACATCGACCTGGGAACCTATCCGTACGTAACAAGCTCCCATCCGGTTTCCGGCGGCTTCACCGTAGGAGCCGGCGTCAGCCCGCGGAGCATCGAAGAAGTCATCGGCATCGTAAAAGCCTACACCACCAGAGTGGGGGCAGGTCCGTTCGTCACAGAAGAAGACAACGAAACCGGTGACAAGATCCGCGAAATCGGCCACGAATACGGCGTAACCACCGGCCGCCCGAGACGCTGCGGCTGGCTGGATCTGGTGGTGGCAAAGTACGCAGCAAGAGTCAACGGACTGACAGGCATTTCCCTGATGCTTCTGGACGTTCTTGACAGCTTTGAAACCGTAAAGGTCTGCGAGGGCTACGAATTTGAAGGAAAAATCCTCACAGATTTCCCTGCAAGACTGGATATCCAGGAGCGCTGCAAACCGGTCTACAAGGAACTCAAGGGCTGGAACACGCCGATTACCGGCTGCAGAAGCTACGAAGAACTCCCTGAGGAAGCAAAAGCCTACATCAAGGAAATCGAAGACTTCACAGGGGTTCCTGTCCGCATTATTTCCGTAGGTCCGGACAGAGAGCAGACCATGGTACGGGGCGAATTATTC
>JBJFFZ010000029.1:5514-12565 GCA_051892195.1 Anaerovoracaceae bacterium | reverse complement strand
CGGCAGTCCTGCCCACCGGAAACCCGGCCGCTCCGCGGTCCCCGGCAGCTGCAGGGGCGGGCAGAGCCCGCGTCACCCGGGAAAAGACGGAAAATAATAGTATAAAAAGCGAATTATTACAGAAAAATTACAGGGGACGATGATAATCGTCCCTATATTTTGTATAGGGGTTTGAAAAACCACAATATATAGTTCAAAAACAAATGTTGTGATACATTTTCTGAATTATTTGGGAAAAATTAGGGTGCGTTTTGCAATCAAATTGTTATATTTCACACAATCAACACAAAGATTATGTTAAAATACGAAGCGTATGAGGGCGTGGAACCATGAATTTCAAGCGTGAAAAAACGAAAGAGCTTTATCTGAACGATACGCAGGTGGAGAATTTCTTTATTGCCGAGTACATGGTGGATGCCGAGGGGGATTTTATCAAGGTCTACCTGACGGCTCTGATGTATGCGGGCAGCGATGAGATGTCCAACAGCCTGATTGCCAGACATCTGGGGTTGAAAGAAGAAGATGTTCTGAGAGCCTGGAGCTACTGGGAGGAAAAGGGCGTGATCCGCAAGGTCTATACAGATCCGAGAGACCGCTTTCATTATTCCGTGGAATTCCTCAACCTGAAGGAGCGCCTGTACGGCGTCCGGCAGGAGGAGCAGGATGCGGAGCTCACCGGCAGTTTCCCTTCGGAAATGAACGATGAAGTCCTGAAAGACGTGATCAGGGCCATCGAAGATACAACGGGGCGTCTCGTGGAGGGAAAAGAACCGGAGGCAGTAGTGAACTGGATCTATGAGGACGGGCTTTCGCCCGAGCTCATTAAATTTGCTTACTGGTACTGCACAGAGAAGCGAAAGAAGAAGAATTTCGCATATATTTCTACTGTGCTGGAAAAATGGGTGGAGGACGGAATCCGTTCGGTGGCAGAGGCGGAGCGGTTTTTAGATGAGACCGAGCTGCGCCGGAGTCAGTACCGCAGGATCATGCAGACCCTGGGATTTTACAGAAATCCTACGGAAGCGGAGCAGGCCCTGATGGACGGCTGGTTTGACCGGATGGGCTTTGATATGGAGGCAGTCCTGGACGCCTGCAGCCGGACCACCGGCATCGGCAATCCGAACTTCAACTATGTGAACAGTATTCTGACCCGCTGGTACGAAAAATCAGCCGGAGGCAGCAGTACACAGGCTCAGGCCCAGGGGACAAAGGGGCCAGGCACAAAAAATGCGGCAGCACTTGTCATGCAGCTTTACGAGGATATCCGCAAAAAGAATGAAGCCATCTGGCAGGAGCGGAGAAAAGCAATCTTCCGCACCATTCCGCGGATCGGCGAAATCGAAGAGGAGCTTCGCCGCACCGGCATGCAGCTGACGAGAGCAGCCCTCACAAGGGGACAGTCCGGGGGCATTTCAGCAGATGCCCTGAAAAAGAAAATTGAGGATCTGGAGGCGGAGGAGGCGTATCTCCTGACGGAAAACGGTTTTCCTCCGGACTATCTGGAACTGCAGTACGAATGTGCGCGCTGCAGGGACACGGGGATATTGGATAACGGAGAACGGTGCAGCTGTTTCTCCGAAAAATTAAAAACGTTTATGTAAAAAGATCAGAAGTTCGCATGAAAGGGGGACCGATCGAAGAAGAACCGTTGAGTAGAGGACTGCAACGTCAGTCAGGAAAGGTGGCAAACCATGAAAAAATCAGTCAAATCATTGCGGGACGACCTCAAAGGCGTCTCGGAAAAACAGAAAGAGTGCACAGACGCTGCCTTAGAGCAGATATACAGATATTGCACAGCAGTCGACGACCGGCTGGAGAAGTTCCGCCGTGTGGTGTCGGAGCTTCTGGAATTCAGAAGAAACGCTGAAATCGTCGAAATCGCCTGGTACCGGGCCGGAGATGTGCTGGAGGACAGCACCGAGGGGTTCCGGCAGGACGTATCGGAGCTTCTGTCCGCAGGATTCCTTATGGGAAGCCTGATGAAGCACCGCATATATCAGGGGCTGGTACGGGCACTGGGTCATACAAAGGGCAGCGGAGCTGCCGTGGTGGACCGCAGCTTTGAGCGTCACGCAGAGCGCGTGTTTGAGCGGATCCGGGAAGGCAGACTGGGGGCGTTCTTCCGGAGCATGGAGGAACATTACCGGAAAGGTCTGGTCCGCCTGGATGCGGCGGCAGCCGCAAAGCACCGGTTCGGCAAAAAAGTGGAGGCCTGCATCGATGCGGTCTTTGAAAAATTCCTGGAAAACAGGAAGCGCTGGACGGCCGTTATGGCGGGAACCACATGCTGCTTCATGGCGTTTTGTATGACAGTAAACGCAGGAACCGTTTACAACTATTATTATCACGGTACTGAAATCGGTACGGTAAAAGACAAGGAAGAAGTGGTTACCGCAGTGGAGCAGCTGAAGGAAGAGGTTCCTGAGGTGCTGGAGGTGGAGGTTGCCGTTCAGGCAGATCCCGATGTGGACATCACGTATGAAAAAGAGTTCAGCTTCTCTGCAGCGGTGGATTCCGCAGAGGAAATTGCAGATAAGCTGACCAATATTGATGAGCTGGAAGGCACCGGATACGCCATCCGGGTCAACGGGCAGGTGGTGGCTTTAGTGGATACCGAGGCCACTGCGGAGAAGATCATGGAGACTGTCCGTTCCGCTTACTGCACGGCAGATCCGGAAGAGGAAAGCCTGACGGCGGAAGCGATGGCAGCAACAGCAGAAAGCTATGCAGGGGATCAGGACGGCATTGAAATCGGCGGCGCCCTGGTAAATCCGGCAGACACGGCTGCAGTGCGCAGTCTGATTCTTGAAGACAGCATGAATTCCCGGACAGGCACAGTTACAGCGGCATCCGAAACAGTGCCGGATGAAAGCGGAGCTTTCGGAGAGGCCCAGGAGCTTTCTTTAGTTCCGGCTTATGCAGGTCTGGATTTCTCCCAGATCGATGTGGAAAAGCTTCAGGGCATTACCCTGGATCATGTAGCAATTACCGATGAGGTGACCATTGAGCCGGTAACCGCAAAGGTATCCCAGTTCAGCGATTACGACAAGGCCATCGGATACTTTGTTGACGAGGCCGGGCTGAGCAAGATCTTCAATATCAGCACTGCCGAAATCGAAGTATACACAGAAGAAATTCCGTATGAAGTGACCTACGAGGACAGCGAAGACCTGTACGAAGGCGAGAACTCCGTCAAGGTGACGGGGGTAAACGGAGTGAAGCAGCTGGTAGCCAGTGTCGTTAAGGACAACGGCCAGGAAATTTCCCGGGAAATCGTCAGCTCCACCGTTTTGACCGAGCCGGTGAACCAGGTGGTCCTCAGAGGGACAAAGGAAAAGCCGAGCTGGGTGGCATCCGGAACATTTATGTGGCCGGCTTCCGGCAGATTCTCCTCCGGATTCGGCAGCCGCTGGGGAAGACAGCACAAGGGCATTGATATTGCCGGATCGTCCAATTCCGACATCGTGGCGGCAGACGGGGGAACCGTTATTTTCGCAGGCTACAACAGCAGCGGCTACGGAAACCTTGTGAAGATCGACCACGGAAACGGATATGAGACAGTCTATGCGCACAACAACAGCCTGTGCGTATCCGTAGGAGACAAGGTTTACAAGGGTCAGGTCATCGCAAAGATGGGAAGCACAGGCCGGAGCACCGGCACCCACTGCCACTTTGAAATTCACAAGAACGGCACAGCGGTGAATCCGATGAACTATCTTTCATAAGCAAAATAAAAAAACCAAATCAGCAAAATACAGGGATGAGGGACGATATCCGCAAGGGTATCGTCCCTTGTCATTTCCATGGAGAATATGATAAAATATTAACTGCTGCGACCTGAAGAAGGAAAACAGCAGCGGCAGCCGCCTGGCGGCTGATCTTGCGGACAGGGGTGTTCGGAACAGTGTATTTTTCATAAAAGGGGGAGAGATTTATGAATGATTCAAAAAAGAAAATTCTTGTAGTAGAGGATGAAAAATCCATTTCCGATATTATTAAATACAATCTGGAAAAAGAGGGCTTTCACGTAGTCACCGCCTATGACGGCGAGGAGGCTCTGGCCAGAGCAAAGGCAGAGGACCCGGACCTGATCCTGCTGGACGTTATGCTTCCGAAGATGGACGGGTTTTCCGTGTGCAAGCAGGTGCGGGAAAGCAGCACGGTTCCCATCATCATGCTCACCGCCAAGGAGGAAGAGGTGGACAAGGTGCTGGGTCTGGAGCTGGGGGCCGATGATTACATGACAAAGCCTTTCGGCATGCGGGAGCTGCTGGCCCGGATCAAGGCAAACATCCGCAGAGCGTCCCTGACTCTGGGGCCTGAGATCGACACCGTGGCGGCCGATGTGAAGGAATTCGGCAGTCTCACGATTGACATGAACCGGTACGAGATCCGCAAAAACGGCAAGGTGCTGGATCTGACCCTGAGAGAGTTTGAGCTGCTGCGCTACCTGGCGGAGAGAGAGAACAAGGTGTTCTCAAGAGAGCAGCTGCTGGAGGAGGTCTGGGGCTACGAGTATTACGGCGATATCCGCACGGTGGACGTTACGGTCCGCCGCCTCAGAGAAAAGCTGGAGGACGATTCCAGCAACCCGAAGTACATCATGACAAAGAGAGGCATCGGTTACTATTTCCGCAGAGCATAGGGGGAAGGTCCTGTGGTTTTAAAAAAGGCAACGACCAGCATCAAATGGCGCATTATGGTGATCTACCTGATTATCGTTTTTATTTCCATGACGGTGGCAGGGGTGTTTATCACCAAACAGCTGGAGGCATACCAGATGGAATCCATCCGCTCCAACAGCATCAAGACTGCGGAAATGGTGATCAACTCCATTCCCTTTGAGTCCTACGGCACACTGGAGAGCGGGCGGGAAAACATACAGGCCATTATCGACGAATGGCAGCTTGGAACAGATTATGAGATCTATGTGGTGGACAGCTCCCTGAATATCATTGCGGCGGACAACGCCGCCCAGGTGGGCAGCATCGCTCTGGACATCCTTGACAGCGATGTGATGGTCCGGGCCCTGGAGGGGGAGGTGGCGGAAAGCCGTCAGGTCCTTTCCACGGATATTCCGGTGATCAATATCTGCGAGCCGGTCCGGGGGGCCGATGACGTGATTCAGGGGATTCTGTACATCCGGGCGGATCTGTCCAGCGTCAACAGCATGTCCAGAGAATCCCAGATGATCTTTGTGCAGGCCATGGTCATCGCTCTGGCCATTTCCATGATCATCTCCTTCTTTATCACCAACAGCATCACGGACCCTATCAACGACCTGACAGAAAAGGCCGAGCGCATGGCCTCCGGAGATTTTTCCACGGAGATCGACGTGCGCTCTGACGACGAAATCGGCCGTCTGGCGGAGATGTTCAACATGCTGCGCCGGGAGCTGGATAACAAGATCACTGAGACCACCAACGAAAAGAGCAAGCTGGAAACCATTCTCCGCTACATGGTGGACGGCCTTGTGGCCATGGACCTGAACGGAGAGATCATACACATCAACCCGGCAGCAAAGGCCCTGCTGAACATTTCCGCAGAAGAGGAAGGACAGCTGACCTTTGCCCACATCCTGGAAAAACTGGGTAAAAAAGACATCACCGACGGAGTGAAAAACGTCGTCTCACGGGAAGTGATTTCCGAGGTGATCGGCTATCAGGCAAAGATCCTCTCCATCCGGTACGCCCGCTTTATGGATGAAGAAGCCAACGACATCGGCGTCATCATGCTGATTCAGGACATTACCGAGCAGCAGAAGCTGGACCAGATGCAGAAGGACTTTGTGGCCAACGTGTCCCACGAGCTGCGCACGCCGATTACCACCATCAAGAGCTATACAGAAACCCTGCTGGACGGAGCGGGAGACGATCCGGAAATGCGAAAGAATTTCCTGTCCGTCATCGACGACGAGGCAGAGCGCATGACCCATCTCGTAAAGGACCTGCTGCAGCTGTCCCGCCTGGACAACAACCGGGAAAAGCTGAACCAGCAGGAAACCGATATGAACGATATCCTGGAGCAGTGCGCAAAGAAGGTAGTTCTGACGGCCAACGCCAAGGGCCAGACCGTCACCTGCGAGCTCAATAAGGACGAGCCACTTAATGTTTTTGTAGACAGAAACAGGATTCAGCAGGTAATCCTCAACGTGCTGACAAACTCCATCAAGTACACGCCGGAGGGAGGCGCCATCACCATCCGCTCCCGCCTGGAGGGCAACGCCGCCTGCGTTCAGATCGCAGACAACGGCATCGGCATCAGCCGGGAGGAAATCTCCCGGATCTTTGAGCGCTTCTACCGGGTGGACAAGGCCCGCTCCCGGGCCATGGGGGGCACCGGGCTGGGACTTTCCATCGCAAAAAATATCGTAGAGGCCCATCACGGAACCATTACAGCAGACAGCGTGGAAGGCGAAGGCACCACCGTCACCATCATGCTCCCTATTACATGGAGCAGAGGAAAACGCAATATAGAGTAGAAAGAACGAAGGCTTCTGCTTTCGCGCTTTTTACAGACCTCCATTTAGTAAAATAGAAAAAAATGGAAAAGCAGACAGTGCTCCGGCCGGGCCTGTCTGTTTTTCTATGTGGTCATATCTTTGGATTTCCGGTCATAAAATGGTAGAAACAGGTCCCGGAAAACATGAGCAGAAACGGGCCCGGGCAGGACGGCCGCCCCGGCGGCCGGAAAAAATATCAGCGGAGGAGACGAGGATATGACGGATCATTCCATCGTGGCGGAAAACCGTGAAAATATAACCGTTACAGCGGTAACGGACGTGAGAAATTTTGACAGCGAGAGCATCGATCTGGTGCTGCAGGAAGGGGGCCTGTCCGTGCGGGGAAAGGACCTGCGCATCACTCAGCTGGACCTTGAGGCAGGGCAGGTTATGATCAGCGGCAGATGCAGCAGCATGACGTATACCGAAACTGCCGCCCGGACAGCGGGAGGATTTCTGAAATGGCTGGTGAAGTAGCACAAAAGGCCATGGCAAAAGCCCAGGAGGCCGGCAGCCAGGCTCTGGAGGAAATGCGCAGCACCGTAAAGG
>JBJFFZ010000029.1:0-5414 GCA_051892195.1 Anaerovoracaceae bacterium | reverse complement strand
AAAGCCCAGGAGGCCGGCAGCCAGGCTCTGGAGGAAATGCGCAGCACCGTAAAGGAAGGCTTGCAGGCCGTAAAAGAGGCGGCGGGCGGCGCTGCAGAAAAAATCCGGGCTGCAGCAGAAAGCCTTCCGAAGCCGGAAATTCCCCAGCCTGTATCGGACGGAATCGCGGCCATGCGCCGGCTTGCCACACAGGGGGTGGACAGCGTCCTGGGGTGGCCTCCGGAGGGGCCGGTGACCGGGATCGCATTTATTCAGGATCAGCTGCGGGAAATGGTGATTCTGGCAGCCTGCGGGGCGTGCATCGCCTTTTTATTTCAGGTCTACAGCGGTGCTGTGGGCGGCCTGAGCCGCCGGGTCCTTGTGGTTACGGATCTGCTGTTTTGTATCGGGGCGGGGATTCTCATTCTGCAGTTCTGGTTCCGCAGCAGCTACGGCAGACTGAGCCTTCACGAGGCTCTGGGCTTTGGGGCGGGCTTCCTGCTTGGAATGCGGATATTTCAGCGGGGAAAAACAAAACCGTGGCATACTGCGGCAGTATTTTATGTTATACTGATGGTGATTGCCTGTATCGTCATTTCGTAAGATGCGCAGGGCAGTATTCAGAACGGACAGAGCGGGTATAAAGAAATGGGAAAAAAACAAAAGAAAAAGAAGACAAAGAATAAGAAAAACAGGGGCGAAACCACAGAAGATCAGCGGATCATCGACATAGAGGACCGCCGGGAGGCAAGGCGGCGGCAGCTGCGGGAGGAAGCAGAGCGGTCCAGAGCCCGCAGGGGCAGAAAATCCATTACTCAGGAGATGATGGAGGAGATCGACCGGGAGGAAGAACCGGAAAATCTCCCGAAGGGCAGCGCCGGAAAAAAACAGAAGAAGAAAAAACCGAAGCCGGTGGCCCTGAAGATTATCGTGGGGGTTCTCATCGTGGTGGGCATCGCCCTGGCTTTTTCTCTGGGAAATATCATTCACCTGAAGATCGAGCAGGCTCATGCCGAAAACGAGCTGGCGGCCCTTCAGAAGCAGCAGGAGGAGCTGCAGGAGGAAGCGGACCGCATCGGCACCAGCGAATACATGGAGCAGCAGGCCAGAGACTGGCTGAAAATGGCAAAGCAGGGCGAGATCATATACGAATTTGACGGGGACAATGGCGACGGCTCCGCCGACAGCAGCGGAAGCGGCATCAAGGACAGCGGCGACGAAGGCGACGAAGAAAAAGAAAACCAGTGATGAACAATCAGAAGAAAGAAAACAAGCTTATAAAAGAAGTGATCGTGGTGGAGGGCAGAGACGACATTGACGCCGTGCAGAAGGCGGTCAATGCGGACATTATCGCCACCCACGGCTACGGCATCAGCCGGGATACTCTGGCCCGGATCGAAAACGCGTATAAGACAAGGGGGATCATCATTCTGACGGACCCCGACCACGCAGGGCAGAAAATCCGCCAGCGGCTCACCGGGCTGTTTCCCAATGCCCTGCAGGCGTATATTTCAAAAAATGAAGCTCTGGACAAGGCGGAAACGGACATCGGGGTGGAAAACGCCAGTCCTCAGGTCATCGCAAGGGCCATCGAGGCCGCAGGCCGCACCCTGACAGAGCCCCAGGCGCAGTTTACCGAAAAGGACATGTCCTATTACGGCCTGGCCGCCGGGACCGGGTCCCGGGAGCTGCGAGACGCCCTGGGCAGGAAGCTGGGCATCGGATACGCCAACAGCAAGGGCTTTCTGAAGCGGCTCAACAACTACGGAATCACAAGAGAGGCTCTGGAAGAAGCACTTTCAGAAATTCTGCATCCGTAGGATGCACGGCATTCCGGGCTGCGCAGGGCGCAGGGGTGCGGGGAACGGATTTGTGACGGACCGGATCCGCCGGGTGCAGGGAAAAATTACAAAAAAGACAACGGAGATATTATGGACAGACTTTATTCGCCGTCCACCATGGCGAAGATCAGAGAAAAGCATGGATTTAAGCATTCAAAGAGCCTGGGGCAGAACTTTCTTGCGGATATCCATATTATTGAAGAGATTATCGACGGCTCGGAGATCGGGCCGGAGGATCTGGTGATCGAAATCGGACCGGGCATGGGGGTTCTCACGGCAGAGGCCGCCAGGCGGGCCCACAGGGTAGTGGCCGTGGAGATCGACCGGAACCTGATTCCGATTCTCAGGGAAACCCTGGGGGAGTACGACAACATTGAGATCATCAATGCCGATATTATGAAGACAGATCTGGGAGAGATCATCCGCAGCAATCCTCCGGCGGAAGGCGGGGTCGTGCGGATCATCGGAAATCTTCCTTACTATATTACGACCCCCATCGTCATGAAGCTCCTGGAGGACCGGGTGCCGGCAAGGAGCATCACCATCATGATGCAGAAGGAAGTGGCGGACCGCATGAAGGCAGGTCCGGGAGGACGGGACTACGGAGCCCTTTCCGTGGCGGTAGGCTTTTACTGCACCATTACCCATATCGCCAACGCTCCGAAGGAGGTCTTTGTGCCCCGGCCAAAGGTGGACTCCACTGTGCTGCGGCTGGATCTGCGGGAGGAGTGCCCGGTGGACCTCATAGACGAAAAGGCGTTTTTTGATGCCGTGAAAGGGGGCTTTGGTCAGCGGCGCAAGACCCTGCTGAACTCCCTGACCGGAGTCCGGGGGCTTGCAAAGGAGCAGATCAGCCAGGTGCTTGAGGCAGCGGGCATCGACCCGAAGCGCCGGGCGGAGACGCTGAGCCTGGACGAATTTGCGGCGGTGGCCAACGAGATCGCTCTGCGCACGAGGGCAGCAAAATAGGGAGCCGATTTTCGAGGTAATTTACGAAGCAATGATTATTATTTAATGATTATTATTTATGGTAAGATCAGACAAATATTTTTATGATAAGATCACACAAATGAGAAAGGAAGGATTGAATTATGAAGAGAATTTTTGACCAGCTGATGGACTGGAAGCTGCAGTTCAAGGATTATAAGACCCTGCTTCTGGTGGGAAGCACGGAGGAGGACCGGACTGCGGTCATCAAGCAGTTTGCCCTGGAGTACTTCCAGAATATGATCCATATCAACGTGCGGAACAATGAAGAGGTCCGCAACTACATCAACACCATGCCCGTAGGCAGAGACGCGTGGTATTTTATGGAGAAGGCAGTGCACGACATGATCGTGCCGCAGGATACGATCCTGATCTTCAACAATGCAGAGGCCTGCGAAGGAGAAGGCATCTGGAACTATGCAAGAGACTTCTTCAAGCCGGAGGACGAGAGCTTCCTGGTGGTGGCCGGTGAGTTCACCGAAGAGGAAATCGAAAAGGCATCCGAATACTGCATCGTAGTGCGGCTGCCGGATAAAGAGTAACAGCGCAGTGCTGCTTTCCGCAGGGGAGAAGGCAGCGTAAGCAGACAGGGGGAATTCAAATATGACAGGAAAAATCTACCGGCACCGGATGGCATCGGCAGCCTTATGCGTGCTTCTTGCGGTGCTGATGCTGCTGTCCACAGCGGCCCTGCCGCCGACAAGAGAAGGGACGGCAAGCTACGCGGCAACAACATTTAAAGACACCGCAGGGCACTGGGCCCAGCGGATGGGATATATCGAAAAGGCCGTAAACTACGGCATCGTCAACGGTTACACAGACGGCACCTTCAAGCCGGACAACCCTATTTCAAGAGCGGAGTTCACCAAGATGCTCAACGCAGCTCTGGGAAACAACAGCACGGCGGACATCGGGTTCTGGGACATCCTTGATACGGACTGGTACTATAACGACGTAAAGAAGGGCGTGGCTGCGGGATTTATTACCGGCAGAAGCGAAACCGTCTTTGCACCGGAGGACAAGATCAACCGGCAGGAGGCTGCCGTAATGCTGGCAAGAGTTGTTCCGGCCAGCGGCTCCAACGTCACACTGAAGGTGTATGACGACTACAGCGACGTGGAAAAGTGGGCTACGGTCTCCATGGAAAAAATGGCAGGCAAGGGATACATTCAGGGCTTTACCGACGGAAAGCTCTATCCGACCGCAAACCTGACCAGAGCTCAGGCTGCCAAGATTCTGACAGAAATCATTGATAAAGAAAACATCGATGCAAACAACAAGCGGGTAGTGGCCCACGACGGGCCGAGTCTGACTCTGGAAAACATGATCTACTCCAACCGCATGACCATCGACGCATCGGCTTCCGACCAGCTGATCACTTTTAAGAACTGCGTGATCCTGGGAAGTCTTGTGGTAGAAGGCGGCAGCAGCGGCACCAACGGCGGCGTGCAGCTGGAGGACACCCGGGTGTCTGCTCTGAACGTCTCCACGGGAGACAGCGAGGTCCGGGTCTACGCCAAGGGCGAATCCACCATTAAGAACACCGTTGTGGAGGATATGGCAACCCTGGAAACCGGAACCCTTTCTGGCAGCGGAGATTTCGGACAGGGCTTTGCAAAGGTGGAGATCGGCAGGGCAGCCGACGTTTCCCTGATCGGGGACTTTGCGGACGTGACCATTGCCGGAGCCAAGGTGGATCTGGCGGTTTCTGAGGGAACCATCCAGAACCTGGTCATCGAAAAAGCAGCCACCAAGACCAATGTAGACATTGCAAAGGACGGCACTTTATATAACGTGGAAGCCTATGCGGAGGAGACGGTATTTTCCGGCAAGGGCGCTATCACAAAGCTCAATGCCCACGCAGACGGCATCACCTATGAAACAGAGCCTTCCCGGATCGAAACGGATTCCGGCGTCAACGTAGCACCGGCTCTGGCGGTGGACGCAGAGCGGTCCCTGACCATCACACCGGTTCCTGCAGACGGAGCCACCGGCGTGCCTGTTTCCGAGGACATCGTTCTGAAGTTCAGCTCCGTGGTGCACCTGTCTGACTTCACCGGCAGCCAGCGGCTCACCGACAGCCAGGCCGAGTCTGTGATTTCCCTGAGAAAGGGCTCCACCGGCGGCACCAGCATTCCGTTTACGGCAGACGTGGCCGACGACGGAAAGTCTGTAAGCCTGCGGCCGGATGCGGCGCTGGAGATTAACACGACGTATTACCTGAAGATCGCAGCGGATGAGCTGACGGACGAATACGGACACGAAAACGACCTGTTCACCAGCAGCTTTACTACAGGACTTGCGTCTTACGAGGTACAGTTTGAGCCGTCCACCGGGTCGACGGGAGTATCCCTCACCGCTATTCCTACGATTACATTCGGGGATCCGGTGAAGCGGTATTCCAGCGGGTCTACTTCCCTGACTGCCCAGTATCTCCACGATACGGTCATCACCTTCCAGAAGCTGGGACCAAACCAGGTGAACCGGTCCAATGTAGCATTTGAGGCTTCCATTGACTCTTCCAACCGGCAGATTACCATTAATCCGACCAACAGCCTGGAAGAGGAAAGCACATACTATATCACCATCAACGCCAATACGCTGATG
>JBJFFZ010000028.1:0-5117 GCA_051892195.1 Anaerovoracaceae bacterium | reverse complement strand
TGCATGAGATAATAGATCCCCGCCACCACCGCGATGTTGAAAATCAGGGCCACAGGCAGACCGATCCGAAACTTCTTTTTTCTGGTCTTGTGATGAAAGACCTTTGAACCCAGCAGGCTTCCCACGGCGCCCATGCAGAAAGCAGTGCCCAGCAGCGTTGCTTCGCTGATGCGCCAGCCGTCCAGCTTTGCAATGAGCTTGTCGGTGCCCATGAGAAAAAACGTGATCAGATTCCAGACACCCCAGATCAGCAGCAGGATTGTTGTTAAATTCCATTCCATAAAAATTTCCTCCTGTGTTCTATTATACTATACGGCCTGCACCGGAGAAAATCCATTTTTTCCGGGTACGGCCGGCCCGCCGGCCCCCGGGGGCAGAGCCCTCTATCCGAAGACCGCCCCAAGCATCTCCTCACCCGGAGCCTCAAGGCCCGTCCAGATATGAAAGGCCATCTTTCCCTGATGAAGCAGGAGGCTTTTGCCGTTGACCGTAGAGCAGCCCATGGCCCTGGCTGCAGCCAGAAGGGCCGTCTCCTCCGGATTGTAGATCACATCGGCCACCAGCAGATCCGGATGCAGATACTCCGGGTTCACCGGAAGCTGCCCTTCCATAGGAGCCATGCCTACATTGGTGGCGTTTACCAGAACATCCGCCCGGCGGATGATTTCCTTCAGCCCTTCGTCCAGGGCAACCGCCTGGCAGCAGTCTCCCACCAGCTGGTTGAGGCGGGCGCAGAGAGCCTCTGCCTTTTCCGGGGTCCGGTTTGCCAGCCAGATTTTCTTTTCCAGAGCGCCCGCATTGCCTTCATCGGCAGCCTCCGCCTTCCGGGAGGCCAGCACCGTCATAATGGCTCTCGACACGCCTCCTGCGCCCACCACCACAAAGGTGCTGTCCGGCACAGATACGCCCTTATCCTGCTCCAGGCCCCGGACAAAGCCCTCTCCGTCCGTATTGAAGCCCTTCATTTTTCCGTCCCGGATCTGAATGGTATTCACCGCTCCGATAATCTCAGCCGTCCGGTCGATTTCGTCCAGGTACTTCATCACCTCGATCTTATACGGAATGGTGATGGTGAGCCCCATAAAATTCATCTTTGAAATCCCCCGGATCACATCTCCGAAGTCCTCCTCCCGGATATTCATAGGGTAGTAGTACGCGTCCAGTCCCAGCTTTTCAAAGGCGGCGTTCATCATGGCCGGAGATTTGCTGTGACCGATGTCGGTTCCGATGATGGCTGCAAGCCTTGTGTTTACTCCAATGTCTTTTTTCATTGCTCTTTTCCTGAAAAAAATCCGCCCTTTCTGACTGCAGAACGGGCGGATTTTCCTTCCTTTCTATTTTACGGCGTAGCCGCCGTCTACCAGTGTTACCGTACCTGTAATATACTCCGAAGCATCGGAGGCAAGGAAAATGGCGATGCCCTTCAGATCCTCCGCCGTGCCCCACCGCTCCTTCGGAATCCGGGCGCAGACGCTCTTGTACTGCTCCGGATTTTTTGTTTCGATATCTGCCGTAAGCTCTGTCTTCATGTATCCCGGGGCGATGGCGTTGACGTTGACTCCTCTGCCCGCCCACTCGGTGGAAAGAACCTTGGTGAGCTGGGCCACCCCGCCCTTGCTGGCGGTGTAGCCTGCGATCATGGAAGCCCCAAAGAAGGAGGACAGGGATGCGATGTTGATAATCCTTCCGTAGCCCTGTGCCAGCATGGTCCTGCCTGCCAGCTGGGACATAAAGAACAGTCCCGTGAGATTGATGTCGATGATCTTTCTCCACATCTCTTCCGGAAAATCCTCTGCATAGCTGCGGTACTGAATGCCCGCACCGTTTACGAGAATATCCACTCTGCCTCCCAGCTTTTCCAGGCATTCTTCATAAGCCTTTTCCAGCTTTGCCTTGTCGGAAACGTCTCCGATGACTCCGTACACCGGCGTGGCCGGTGCATCCAGCTTTGCGGCTGCTTCGTACACGGCTTCATTGATGTCCAGCAGCACGATTTCCGCCCCGGCGTCCCGAAACCCTTCCGCAATGCCGAAGTCCAGCCCTCTGGCCCCTCCGGTGATGATGGCTTTCTTTCCCTTTAAACTGAATTTGTCCATGAATCCTGACATTTCAGACCCTCTTTTCTTTTTCTACTGTTTGGCTGCGGCAGCCCGCTTTGCGTTCTTTGCCGCCGCTCTTTTATCCATAAACTGTCTGTATGCTTTGCTCTGGATCGCAAACATAAATACAATGATGAAAATCAGCACCAGTGAGATCGGTGACGTGAGGCACTGGATAATGATGCCGGAAAGGCTTCCGTCCATGATCACCGCTCTGCGGAAATTCTTCTCGATCAGGGACGCCAGAATCAGTCCCAGCACCGCAGGAGCCACCGGATAATCATACCGCTTCATAAAGTATCCTAAGATACCGAAGCCCACCATCCAGAAAATATCGTACAGGCTGTTGTTGATAGCGTACACCCCGATGACGGAAAGGATCACAATGGCCGGCAGCAGAATAGCCTTTGGAATCTCCACCAGCTTTGCAAAGACCTTTACCCCCGTGAGGCCGAAGAGCAGCAGGAAGACATTTGCCAGCACCAGAGCCCCTACGATATAGTAGAACAGCTTCGGCGCATTGCTCATGAGCATGGGCCCCGGCTGCAGCCCGTGAATGGTCAGGGCCCCGATGAGGATTGCCGTTACAGAGTCCCCCGGAATCCCCAGGGTCAGCATCGGGATAAATGCCCCGCCGATGTTTGCGTTGTTTGCGGCCTCCGGCGCAATGAGCCCCTCCATGGCCCCTTCTCCGAAAGGAACCTCAGGGTCCCGCACGGTGCGCTTTGCCTGGTCGTAGGCGATGAGAGCCGCCAGGTCCCCGCCGGCTCCCGGAAGGGCTCCGATAATGGTCCCGACTACAGAGGAACGGATGGTGAGAGGCAGATGCTTCAGCACATCCTTAAAGTCCGGTACGATTTTGTCCACCTTCTGCTTTACCACCGGAAGGTCCTTGTCCAGAATCTGAACCAGCACCTCGGAGACGCCGAAGAGACCGATCATAGCCACGATATAGTTGATGCCTGACATGAGGTATACATTGTCAAAGGTAAAGCGGGTTCTGGCCGTAATGGCGTCCAGTCCCACCATGCCCAGGGTAACGCCGATCATGGCGGAGATCATGCCCTTGGCTACGGACTTTCCTCCCAGACTTCCGATCATCATCAGCCCCATAAAGGCCAGAAGCAGATAGTCACGGGGCGCAAACTTCAGGGCCACCCTGGAAAGCAGGGGCGCCATGACGGAAAGCAGCAGCACACCGATAAAGCCTCCGATGACCGAAGAAATGGTGGTGACGCCGATGGCCTTTCCCGCAAGGCCCTTCTTTGCAAGGGGATAACCGTCCAGAGCAGTGGCCACTGCCGCAGGAGCCCCCGGAATGTTCAGCAGGATCGCAGAACGGGATCCTCCGTATACAACGCCGCAGTAAATTCCCATCATAATGGCCAGAGAGGTTTCCGTGCTCCAGCCGTAGGTAAAGGACACCAGCAGGGATACCGCCATGGTGGCGGACAGCCCCGGAATGGCGCCGATGTAGATGCCGAGAAAGGTTCCAAGGGCAATCATCCCCAGCCACAGAGGATTTGTCAGAGGCGCCGCAAGATAAGATAAAACTGTCATTTCCGCTGTCACCTCCTTATGGCAGAACCACGCTGAATCCCACTTTAAATACCAGGATTACAAATACCATGACGATCAGCGTGTAAATCAGATTTTTTACGAGATTTCCTCTTCCCAAAAAGCTCATGGAAGCCCACAGGAACACCGGGCTTGCCGCAATAAACGGCGCCCCCAGCCCAAGAGCAATACAGTAAGCCAGGATCATTGCCGTCATGACCATGACATCAAAGGAAAACAGGTGACGGATCACAGCCAGAAGCTTTTCCTTCGGCGAACATCCCGCAAGCTCGCTCTTTTTAAAGAAATTGGAGAAAATGATCACCACTGCCAGCAGCGTCACCGCAATGCCGCAAAACAGCGGCACCGTTCCGTAGCCCTGCAGCTCCGGCGCATTCTGATACATTCTGTAGGAATCCCTTGTAACAAAGAGCCCCAGCATCAGAAGCAGCACCGGAAAGATCTTTTCCCCCGGTTTTGTCTTTTTTTCCATAATTCAAATCACCTTTTCATAAAAACAGCTGCGAATAATTTTTGTATAACGTATACAGGAAAATGCATTTGCAGTATATGTAAAACATCAACCCCCTTTCCAGGGGGTTGATGTTCCGGTTTCTATCACTCTGTATTTTCATTATCCTCCCCGCTGCGTGCGCTCTGCGCACAGAAAGGATTTCTCTTTTTCTTATTCAATTCTTATTCAAGACCGAGATCTGCAGGTGACTTGTCGATGAGCTTTGCATTGTAGAGAGCCTTTGCTGTAGCCTTTGTCCAGTCAGCAATATAGGCATTTGCTTCATCGCCCTTGAGGCCTAACGGCTTAACATTCATATTTGTGAGAACTTCCTGATATTCTGCAGACTCAAATGCCTGTGTGAAGAGATCGATGAGGAATTCCTTTACATTGTCAGGAGTGCCCTCTGTTACCCATACGCCGTAGAACGGACCGAACGGCAGGTATTCTGCAAAGTCTGGGATTTCGTCTACGATCGGAGTTGTTCCAGGGAGAACGTCAACCGGCTCAGAAGTAAGGGTTGCAAGAATCTTTACAGAGCCTGCCTTGTAAGCCTCCATAACCTGTGAGCTCTTGATGGTTGTAACATCGGCCTGCTTGCCCATAACTGCTGTGAGGCATCCGCTGTCGCCGTCCAGAGGGAGCTGTGTGAATTCTGCACCTGTTACTGCAGAGATCAGACCGCATGCCTGCCACTGGGAACCGCCCTCGCCTGTTGCTGCAAAGATGAGCTTTCCAGGATCAGCCTTGGCTGCATTTACCAGATCGGTCACTGAGTTGTAAGGAGAATCGTTTGGAACAACGATGGAAACGTCTTCGCTTCCGATCAGGATGATTGTTTCAAAGTTGTCGTAAGTAAGCTCAGAAGTTCCGAGAATCTGATACAGTGCAGGGTTTTCTGCACCGAGAAGCAGATTGTAGCCGTCAGCAGGCTGATCGTGAACATA
>JBJFFZ010000027.1:0-20383 GCA_051892195.1 Anaerovoracaceae bacterium | reverse complement strand
AACTGGGGAATAAAGGTTTTGCAGACCTCTGCCTTACCACTTGGCTATGTCGCCGCACAAAATATTTTACTGTGAAATCTGCAGTTTCCCGATTGACAGGAAACTGCAGCAGATTGGCGGGGGTAGAAGGATTCGAACCTTCGCATGACGGAATCAGAATCCGTTGCCTTACCGCTTGGCGATACCCCTACGGTATATAAATATGGGGTGGATGGTGAGATTCGAACTCACGTATACAGGAATCACAATCCTGGGTCTTAACCACTTGACGACACCCACCATATCGTTTTAAATAAAAATGGCGATCCGGAACGGGCTCGAACCGTCGACCTCCAGCGTGACAGGCTGGCATTCTAACCAACTGAACTACCGGACCGCATTTTTGTTCTATCCGGGAAACCCGAATAAAGTGGTGGGCGCTATAGGGCTCGAACCTATGACCTCCTGCTTGTAAGGCAGATGCTCTCCCAGCTGAGCTAAGCGCCCATATTGGTAGCGGGAATAGGGATCGAACCTACGACCTTCCGGGTATGAACCGGACGCTCTAGCCAGCTGAGCTATCCCGCCACGTTTTGCAGCTTTCTGTTCGCAATTTTTCTCACGAACGCTGTTTATTCTAACACTTTCAAACCTTCCTGTCAATCACTTTTTTTATCTTTTTTATCAAAGCAATTTTTTCAGTTCGTTCCTTCATCGCGTTACTTTTACGAGTATACACGCCTTCCTTATGGAATGCAAGAACTTTTTTATTTTTTTCTGTCATATTTACAGAAGCCTGCGCTTTTTACGGTAGTCAGGGCTTTTATTTCCATATATAATATAAGAGTTATAAACTCGTAAATACGGAAGGAGAAATATAGATATGTTAAACAGTTTTGATTCAAACACAAAATATGTTGCCTCCCAGGAGCTCATGAACTCCGTCAATGTGGCTATGGCTCTTAAAAAGCCCCTTCTCATCAAAGGAGAGCCAGGCACAGGAAAGACCATGCTTGCGGAAGCCATCGCAAAGACACTGGACATGGAGCTGATCATCTGGAACATCAAATCCACCACAAAGGCCCAGGACGGTCTTTACGTTTACGATACGGTTCAGCGTCTCTACGACAGCCAGTTCGGCGAAGGCAGCGTAGACGATATCAAAAAATACATCAAGCTGGGAAAGATGGGGGAAGCCTTTTCTTCCGAAAAGCAGGTGGTTCTCCTCATCGACGAAATCGACAAGGCGGATCTGGAATTTCCAAACGACCTTCTCTGGGAGCTGGACAAGATGGAATTCTACATCAACGAAACAAAGGAAACCATTACAGCAAAGCACAGACCTATCGTGATCATCACCTCCAACGCCGAAAAGGAGCTGCCGGATGCGTTCCTGAGACGCTGCATCTTCCACTTCATTGAATTCCCGGGACCGGAAAAGATGTTCGAGATCGTCAACGTCCACTATCCGGACATGGACAAAAAACTCCTGGGACAGGCTATGGAGGCCTTCTACTGGATCCGTTCCATGCCGGATGTTCAGAAGAAGCCAAGCACATCTGAGCTGTTAGACTGGCTTCAGGCTATGGTTCTGGGGGGAATTCCTGCTGAAAAGGTACGGGAGCAGTTCCCGTTTATCGGAACTCTCCTGAAAAAGAATCAGGATATCGACATTTTCAACCATTACAAAAACCGCGGTATGAGATAAGCGCTTCTGCTGTATTTTCACATGTCCGCAGGAGGAAATTTCTATGTTTTTAAAATTTTTCTATCTGCTGCGTCAGCGGGGTCTGAAGGTTTCCCTCAACGAATGGATGGCGCTGATGGATGCTTTAGAGCAGGGACTGGGACAATCCAGCCTCAGCGCCTTTTACTATCTGTGCAGAGCCGTTCTCATCAAAAGCGAAGCTGACTACGATAAATTTGACCTGGCCTTTGCAGAGTTTTTCAAGGGCGTAAAGACCCCGGAAGAAATCCCGGAGGAGGTCTGGAACTGGCTGGACAAGGAGCTGCAGGTCCCTGCAGAATTTATAGAGCGCATGATGCAGGACATTCCTGAGTTTGATTTTGACGAGCTGCAGAAGATGCTGGAGCAGCGTCTGAAGGAACAGAAGGAAGAGCACAACGGCGGAGGCTACTGGATCGGTACCGGCGGTACCTCTCCTTTCGGCCACGGCGGGTACAATCCTGCAGGCATCCGCATCGGCGGCGAGAGCCGCCACAGATCTGCGGTTCAGGTGGCAGGAGAACGCAATTTCCGGGATTTCCGGGAGGACAATATTCTGGATATCCGCAGCTTTCAGATGGCGTTCCGAAAGCTCCGCCAGTTTTCCAGCAAAAACGACGGCCCAAAGACGGAGCTGGATGTGGATCAGACCATTCAGGCCACCTGCAACAACGCCGGAAATCTGAAGCTGGTCTTTGACCGGCCCCGCAAGAACACCGTAAAGGTGCTGCTGCTCTTTGACTCTGCAGGCTCCATGTCCGTGTACAGCCAGATCTGCAGCCAGCTGTTTCAGGCGGCCCATCAGTCCAACCACTTCAAATCCCTGAAGGTCTTTTATTTCCACAACTGCTTCTATCAGGAGCTGTTTACAGATCCAAGCTGCAGCAAGCGGTCAAAGATCGATACAAAATGGGTGCTGAACAATCTGGACAGCGAATACAAGGTGATCATCGTCGGGGACGGCTGCATGGCTCCGTCGGAGCTTCTCCGGGTGGGAGGCGCCTCCTACCGGATCTCCTACAACCCGGAGCCGGGGGTTGTATGGCTGCGCAGGGTAAAGCAGAAATACCCTCACATCATCTGGCTGAACCCGATCTCAAAGGCATCCTGGAACCGGGTCTACGGCCATCAGACCCTGAACATGATCCGGGATATCTATCCCATGTACCCTCTGACCCTGGAGGGACTGGACGAAGGAATCAGAAAGCTTCTGGTAAACCGCTGAAAAAGCCGCTGCACTGGCTGCACAGTGCGGCGGCTTTTTTACAGATGAACAAATACCAGAATACAGGCGGTGATCACCGGAGTTCCCGCAATAATCATCCAGTCCCGGCCCGTCAGCTCCAGCTGACGCATGCAGGTCCTTTCCGGATGGCTGCGAAAGCCCCTTACCTGCATGGCACAGGACATGGCGTCGGCCCTCTGAAGGGTTCTGGAAAGAATGGGCAGGATCATATGGATATATACGGACAGCTTCTGCCTCAGGGAGCCCTTCTCAAGCTCGATGCCCTTCATCTGGGCAGCGCTTTTCATATTGGATGCCTCGGCAGAAAGCAGCGGTATAAAATGTATGGACATCATGGCCATAAAAGCAAGCTCATAGGGCACCCTGCACTGCATCATGGCAAGCAGGTAGTCCCGGGGGCTGCTGGTGGTCAGCATAACCCCTGAAACCACAAACGTGCACATGCGAAGCAGCATCAGCACTGCAGCAGCAAGCCCGGCGCCCGTGACCAGCGTCACCTCTCCGATTTTCAGGACCGGTTCTCCGCCTCTGGTAAATATGCACTGCACCACAAACAGAGGCAGCATCACCGAGAGCATGACTCTGATAAAAAGGGCAGCCTTTCTGAGATCCGGCCGGAAGGCCCCTGCGCAGACCGTTGCAAACAGCAGAAGGGCCGTCTGACAGAGAATATCGGAGACAAACACCGCACTGCCGGAGGTGCACAGCATGATCACCAGCTTTGCCCGGGGATCTGCAGCCTGTTTTCCTGAGGATTCCGCCATCTATTCCGTACTCCCTTCCATGTTTACCACCCGGTCTGCAAACTGCTCACAGAACCGCACATCATGACTGACCACCACAATACCCCGGCCCTGGGCCGCCAGACTTCTGAGCATAAAGCCCAGCTGCTGACGCCGCATGAGATCCAGGGATGCAGTGGGCTCATCCAGCAGGAGATAATCCGCACCCAGGGCCAGAACGGCAGCCAGCTCCATCCGCTGCTTTTCCCCCATGCTTAAATGCCCGGGGTACTGATCCTTTTTATCGTAAATATCAAAATATTTCATATAATATTCCGCCCGGCGCATGATTTCGTCCCGGGGAAAGCCCCGGTATTCCATGGCCATGGTTACTTCCTGCTCCACCGACATGCCCATGACCTGACTGTAGGGATCCTGCATCACAAAGCCGATGCGGCGGGCTGTCTGAGCAATGCTGTCATGGCACAGATCATGGCCGTCCGCAAGGACCTGTCCCCGGTCCGGCTTCAGAATTCCTGCAATCAGCTTCATTAAGGTGGTCTTGCCGCAGCCGTTCCTTCCGGTCACAGCCGTAACCGCACCTGCCGGAAAATCCGCAGAGAAATCCTTTAACACATCTTTAAAGGAAATATTTTTCACAGAAATGCAGCGGCCCTGCCGCTGCCCAGGGCATTGCTGCCCCTCTGCAGGATCTGCAGTCCAGTCCTCCACCCGGTACTCCGACTCCAGAAACCTGCACATTTCCTCATAGCCCCCTTCACGGGCCACCCGGCCTTCCTTCAGGTAAACAATCCGGTCTGCGTTCACACAGCTGTAAAAATCGTGCTCCGCCACGAGAATGGCGGCTCCCCGTTCCCGGAGCCTTCCCAGCACCTCCAGCACCATGCTGCGGCCATCTGCATCCAGATGAGACAAAGGCTCATCTAAAACAATCACCTCCGGTCCGTCCGCCACGGCCTGAGCCACTAAAAGAAGCTGCTTCTGCCCTCCGGAAAGGCTCATGGGATTTCTCGTCCTCAGCTTTTCAAAGCCGAAATACGCAAGGAGCCCGTCCACCCTTTTCCGGATTTTTTCCGGCTCCATGCAGCTGTTTTCCAGGCTGAAGGCCAGCTCGTCCTCCACCGTGGTGGTGACCATGCGGTTTTCGGGGTCCTGAAACACCACGCCTACAGGCTCCGTCCGTATGGTTCCCGAAACCTCCCCCGGAATAATGTCAGGAATGATCCCGGCGATGCAGTTGAGCAGCGTGGTCTTGCCGCAGCCCGAAAGCCCTGTGACACAGACAATGCTGCCCTTTTCCGACTGAAGGTCCACACCCTTCAGCACAGAACCGCTTTCTTTATAGGAGCATCTGAGATTTTCCGTTGTTACTGCGTACTGCTGCATCATTCCTCCACCGTTACTGAAATCAGATATTTGACGGAGCGGTTCCCGAAGGAATCCTCTGCCGCCACGATTCTCAGAGGCCCCGAACCGCCCTGGGCTCTGCCCTCAAGGGGCCTGCCGTCCTTCTGCCACACCACACAGATGCTGTCATCCGCCAGCAGCTCTTCTGCAGAGAACACAGTCATAAAGCCGTCGGATGCGGCAGCAGAAACACTTTTACAGTTTTCCGGAAAAGCTTCATCCGCTGCTTCCAGTATGTCCCGGAGGGGAACGCCGGTAAAGCTGCCCGACTCATCCGCCTGACTGCCCGACACAATGTTTTTTTCAAAGGTGACGGAGTCCATGGCGCATATTTCTTCATAAGAAAAAACGGCAAGGGCTTCCTCCCCTCTGTATACGGTCAGGGTATCCTCCTGAACATCCCCCTGTCTGCCCGTGATGCTGATGATCAGCGATATGACTGCCACAGCAGCAAGGACCAGAAACAGAACATCCACGATTTTCATCCGTTTCCCGGATATTTTTTTATTTTCAGTCTCTTTCTGAATATTTTCCTCTTGCATTTTCTCACGATCCCTTCTTAATCGTTCAGGCCGATCTTATACTTCTTCAGCAGGCACAGAAGCTTCCATGCGATGAAGCCCCCTATGCCGCCGGAAACAGCCGCCACCGATATGGTCAGCACAAGGTAGAGCCCCGGCAGGCGGAAAAAAATCAGATTGACGCAGAGGGTGCCTGTGACGTTGGCCAGTATGCCCGCCAGGACGGCGCACTGTCTGCAGCACACCCTGTGATGGATGAGAAACAGGCCCAGATCCACGGCCAGTCCCGGCAGCGTGTAGCTGAAGATGGTCATGATCCCGTGGGAGCCTGCCACCCCGGTGAGCATCACGGCCAGAGCCTGCACAAGCCCGATGACCGTGCCGGTTCCGTACTTGCCTGTAAGACCGAAGCCCATGACGATCCACATCATGTAAAGGCCCCCTGCCAGGGAACCGGAAGGGATTCCAAGAGGGGCCGAGGCCATGTGGGCAAGAGGCACAACCAGGGGCTTGAGGGCCACACCTAACGCAGCCATCACCGCCATGATCACCAGATCCCTTACGGAAAAGCGCTGAAAAAATTTATGAACCGGCATAGCCTTCCTCCACAACTTCGATACTGTTTCCATGATTGATCAGCCGGTTTGCCCCCATGGTGCTCCAGCTGTCCGTGGTATAGACCGACACCTGCCTTCCGGATATCTGGGATTCCCCGTGAAACCGCAGCTGTGCGCTGCTTTCCATGATCCAGAGGGTTCCCGGCGAGATCCACCGGGTGTAGCCGTTTTCATCCGTTACCGATACCGCACTGTCCACCTGCTCCGGATGGTCCGCCACAAGGATGATGCGCTCCGCCCCCTTTACGCCGATGCTGGGAGGAAGGTCATCCCCCGTAATCTCCCATCCGTTTTTTCCGAAATGCACATAAATATCCTCCGCCAGCGCCGCATCGGCACAGGCCATCATGCCGTCATAACCGGCAAAGTATATGTGGGACTCCTCCGCGCAGATCCCCGAAAGCTGCAGCATGTCCGCAAGGGACATGGCCCGGGCGGTTCCGTCTTCCGTAATCCGCTCCGCATTCCCGGAAACCTCTGTTTCCACCGTCCCTTCCCCGCAGTCCGCCCAGTACCCCGCCGGGTCCCGGTAAAAGGAAACCACCTGGGGCACATCTCCGGTGAGCTGCAGGGCAGGGCAGTAATACGCCTCCTCAGTGCCGGCTGCTCCGCAGCCCCCCAGAAGCAGAAGGGCCACAAGAGCCAGGGCAGCAGGAGCTGCCGTCCGTTTCTGCATATTCATCATGATTCCGCCTCAATTTCCAGAAGGTTCCGGATAATAATCATGCCTTCCTCCGCAAGGCACACGCTGCTGCCATCGTAGAGCAGGGACATGTTCGCCATCTCCGATGCACGGATCTCCACGCTGCTTCCGTCCATTCCCTCAAACTCAAACTCCTCGTAATTTGCCATGTCCATATCCCGCAGAACGCTGCTTGCCGGGATTTCCTGTCCCGGAGCAATGCCCAGGGAGTCTGCATACTGCTTCATGCTGACAAAGGCCGTATCCCCGTAGTTTACGGTCATAAGCCCCTGGACCGTCATGCCCTCCGGCAGGCCCTGGCCCGTAAATTCCAGGGTTCCGTCTTCTCCGATCCGGATATAATTTGCCATAAAATTGTCCCGGGTTTCGTTCTTTGAAAGACCGTCGGAGGCCTTCATAAAGACATTCCGGATGGTATTGTCGTTGATATCCCCGTAGGCCGCAATCAGCTGCTCCGCTGCCGCCGCAGTCACGGAAGCGCCGTTGATTTCCATCTTTTTTGTCTTCATGGCCGGCAGAGCCGTATCAAGAATGATCAGCTTCTCCGGAGTCTGGGCGCTTTCGCCGTTTTCAAAATCGATCTGGCTGAGCATCCGCACCCAGTACATGGCCCGTTCCCCGGGAACCACCACGCGGAGGGGGCCGTCCTCCTGACCGATCCACTTTCCGTCATCCTTGTAAGCGATGATAATATCATCCTTTTCTATGACCTCGGAAGGCATGGCAATGGAATATCCGTCTGCGGCGTAAAACCGGATGGTGCTGTAGTCGCTTTTAGATTTTCCATATTTTGCCATCAACGTGTCCAGAAGAGGCCCCTCTGCCTTTACGGAAACGATCTGGCCGTTTGACCGGGGAGCCTCCGCTTTTTCCGTGACGCTTTCCAGCTCCATCAGCTCTTCCAGAGTCACCGTAATATCCTCATCTCCAAGGCCCCGAAGCAGGATCTGCGCATTTTCCGGGGCTTCTGCTCCGGCGCCTCCGGCGCCCTGTCCGCCGGCGGGGCCGGCGCTGCACCCGCACAACAGGATGGCCAGGGCACTGCACAGCATCACAACAGTTTTTATTTTCTTATTCATTTTTCTCCACCATATAAAGGGTGCCGGTTTCAGGGTCCCGGTACACCACGCCCATTTCTTCATATTTTCCGTTTTCCGACAGGATTCCCTCCCCCTGTCCCAGGTCCGTCACGTCGGTCACTTCATTTCCCTGCTCAACCTCCACCGGCTCCTGCAGGCCGCCTACGTCCACATTCCAGTTGAGGATCAGGGCCAGCATAATGCCGCAGGCGAAGACCAGCATGACATCCGCCAGATTTGTAAGGCTGTCCATGGGATTTACATCCTCATCAAACCTTCGGAAATCCCCTCTGCCGCCAAGGCCGTGATTATGCAGCATCTGCTTCACCTTCCTTTCCCTCCGGCGTATCCAGCATTTCCAGCATGCACTCCATGGACATTTCCAGGGCGGACATGTAGTTTGCGTACCATCTCTTGCGCACGGCGGAGATAAAGAACGCCACCGCCGCCGCCACCAGACCTGCCGCCGTTGTATCAAAGGCCGTCAGCAGGGAGGTGGACAGAGTATAGGTATCTCCCCGGCCCAGAGCGATGATGCCCGGGCCCAGAGGAATCAGGGTGCCCAGCAGCCCGAACATGGGCGCTGTCTTTGCCGTGATATCCGTAATCATGACGATGAGATCGTAGTGCTGCTTTTCCTCATGCAGCAGCCTTACCGCCAGGGATTCCCGCATGGACTTCGTGGCCCGTGGGTGGGCCGCCAGCTCATGAAGGGCTTTTTTCTGCCGCTTCAGCAGACCGCTTTCATCGATGATCCCGCCCAGGGGCTTTTCCCCGGCCCGGATCTCATCCATCAGTGCCGGCAGCTTTGCCTTCATATGGACCCTTTCAAGCAGCAGCTCCGCTGCCAGTGTGCCAAGCATGATCACCGTCAGGGCGATAAGAAGCATCAGCACCAGAATGACGGGCACCTGAAGAAGATCCATGAGCCCCCGGAGGGCATTGCCCAGTTCCGCAGATGTAAACATATAAAACCTCCAACCTTTATTCTGAAATCCTTATTGAATATTTTTTCTGAACCGCACGGCCTCCGCCGTAAATGCCGCAAGAAAAAGCACCCCTGCCCCTGCGCCCATGACGCCGGTGAGAGGGCTGTCCTCATCCACGTCCGCCAGAGGCTGGGCGGTCTCGGCCATTTCGTAGACCCGCCAGTTCTGCACGCCGCCCTTTTCGGAAGCAGCGCTTCCGTCTGCCTGAGGGCCCGTTACGAGCTCAAAGGCTCCGCTGCCTTCGTTCTCCGGATCGGTCACTGCAGGATCTGTTTTTTCCTGCTGGCCCGTTCCCGGGCTGTCTGCCCCCGCCGGGCCGCCTGTGCCGGAGCTTCCGTTGACGGTTACAGAAGCAGAGGCGCCTCCTCCGCTGGCTGTAATCACTGCAGAGCCCTCACCCACGATGGTGACGGTTCCGTTCTGGTCCACCACAGCCACGCTTTCATCGCTGCTGCTCCAGGTCACCTCCATGGACTGGGCTATGGTCCGGTCCGCAGCGGAAACCCGGGCGGAGACACGAAGGACGCTGCCCACCTCCCCTTCAAGATTCGGGGCGTCCAGGGTGATCACCGGGGCGCCTCCAAGCTCAACCACGATGGAATGAATCCACCGGGCGGAACGGGAGGCCGTCCGCTCGTAGGTGTTTGTCTGTCCGAAGATCAGCCGAAACCGGGTGGATGTATCAAGACCTGTATAATCACTGCCGAATTCGGCCCCGGCAATGCACCGCTTCCAGTCGTCCGCCAGGGAAATCACCGTGTCCACCCGCTCTGCGGCGGAATCCGCAAAGGCATTGCCCTGTCCGGCGTCGTAGTCAAAGTTGTCCGGCAGGCTGTAATAACAGTATCGCGGCCGGTCGATGAGCTCCGTCTTTTTGAACGAAGTGTAATAGTCCGAGGTCTTATCCCTGGTCCAGAAATAAAAGGTTTCCACCGATCCCAGATCGATGCCGGCGGCTTCCACAACATCCGCAAGCCTTACCCCCTGCACATGGTCGATGACCACCGAAGGCATGGCATCGATGATGGTATAATCCGCCTGAACCTGAGGCAGGGCCTCAAGCTCACTGAGGGAGAACACCTTTTTTTCGTAATAGGGGCCTCCAAAGTACCCCACCTTTACCGTCAGGGTATCCGCCACCTGCCCTCCGGACGCTTCTGTATCCACAGCAAAGCAGGGAACACTGCAGGCTGCCAGGAGAAAGACCCCCGCCAGACACCCCGCTGCTTTTCTGATCATGTTTCTCATATCCATACGATCCTATAAAGTGTAATTCATAATGATCTGCGCCACCTGGGCCCGGGTAGCCTGCCCCTGAGGCATCAGCTGACCGCCGGAGCCCTTGAGAATTCCCCTGCTGACAGCCCAGTTCACCGCATCGGAGGCCCAGCTGCTGACCCTTGCTCCGTCGGAGAAGGCGTCCAGTCCGCCTGTATCAGCGGCCCCGAGCTCCTCACCGGAGGCCTTTGCGTAGTTATAAAGGATCACCGCCATCTGCTCTCTGGTAATGCTGCCGTCCGGATCAAACCGGCCGCCGCCCACACCGCTGACGATGCTGTTTTTGCAGGCCCATTCCACATAGCCGGTATAATACTTCCCTGCAGCCACATCTGCAAAGCTGCTGCCCGTCTCAGAGGAAACCTCCGCACCGGCCATGCGGCCCAGAACCGTCACAAACATGCCTCTGGTCATGCTGCTGCCCGGGCTGAAGGCTCCGTTTCCTGTACCGGCAAAGTAGCCCCTGGCCACAACAAAGTCCACTGCATCCCTGTACCAGGCGCTGTCAGCCACATCCGTAAATTTTGCTGTACCCGAAAGATCCGGATTGCCGGGCGCCCCGGCGCCCTCCTCAAGGGTCACCTGAATCCTCTGGGCTGCAGGTGCATAGCTGTTGTTTACGATTTCCAGCAGATAATCCCCTGCCCCGCTGATCTTTGAGGAAGCTGCCGTAAAATAATCAGGACGGATGATCAGCTTTCCCGGCTGAGACCGGTCCAGGGCGGAGGAAGGAAGAAGGACCGTGGTTTTCCCGTCACCTTCCACCAGGTACACATAGGCCCCGGTCTGATACGCGGTGTCATCAAAGGACAGGACGATGCCCCCTGTCATGTCCGCAGAGGCGGACGTCACCTGAGGAGCCCCTTTCTTTACTGATACGGATACATTTTTATTGGCAAAGCCCTTTGCATAAAACGCAAAGCTGTAGGAGCCCGCTTCGCCAAAGAGGCTCTTATCCATGGTGATGGTCTTTGCTCCGCTGTCCACGCGGTACTCTGACCGGTCAAGGGCTGCATAGCCTGTGCCGGAAGGGGCCTTCATGTTTACGCTGATAAAGGCAGCCGTCCAGCTGTTCCACTCGGTGGCGGACACGTCTGCTTCTGCCTCAAGGACCACATCGCTGCCGGTCATGGCGTTGTAAATCGTCTTGAACCGGACGCCGGACTGAGGATAGCGGGAAGTGATGATGCCCGCATCGTCATAGCCTTCCTTTACGGCTGTCATGTACACCGTCACCGGATTTGCGCTCAGGTCCCTGCCGGAAATATCCACCGTCACAGGTCCCGTATACAGCGTCTGAGGCGCATCCGCCAGGGAATAATAGATGGAAGCCCCCGGGGTTGCGCAGGACAGAGAAACCGTCAGCTTCTTTCCGTCTGCGCTTACAGCATAGGATGCCTCCGGGGCAGCTACGGTGCCTTTTGACACAATGCCCTGCCCTGCGGCTGTGCCCGCCATATCCAGCTGGAGGCAGTATACCCATTTAAAGTTGTCGTAGGCCGTACGGTGGCCGGTCATCAGGTCCGTCTCCGTCATAGGCAGACACAGCCTGAGAGACCAGGTCTTTTCCAGAACATCGGAAAGACAGCCTCCCACTACGCCTCCGTTTGCAGAGATATAATCTGCCAGACCGATTTCCGTAGACGCCGTCAGAGAATTGGAAGTGGTCCGTCCGGAATAAGACTCTGTGGCAAGGATCACTTCTGTTTCCTCCCCGCCTTCAAACACTGCGCGCTTTGCGTCATAATACGCATCTGCGGCCTGATAGCGGCCGGTGTATTCCTCCATGGTGAGCCCGTACTTTGCGTTGTCCTCTGTGCCCACCTCCCAGCCGGAATTCCAGCCCTTTTCTTCATCAAAGAGCCCTTCAAAATAGTAGCGCTTCTGACCGTAAAGCTCATTCCATGACCAGGAATGAGTGTAATTTCCATAGCTGTCCGTGGCCATGAACTTCATGACATCGCTGCCGGTGTAGTGAAGCCCGTCTGCGCCCTGGGCGCTGCTGACGGAGGCCACATATTCCACCAGCTCCGGAAGCGTAAAGCCCCGGGCCTCGCAGTACTGGGTGGTAGGATAATTGTCCGTCGTGGAAATATAATAATTATGTACACTGCCGTCTGCCCCGGTCTGCCCGTGAGCCAGCTTTTCCAGCTCTGCAACAGGAATCACCTTCATCAGGACGGCGCTGCCGCCCCCGTCTGAGGCATAGAAAAACACATTTTCCGCCGCCGATGAAGACTGGGTCTTGGCGGCTGCAGTCAGCAGCTGCCCCGGCATCAGCCCTGTAAAGACCATCAGCACCGACAGGATAATCCCGATCCATCTCTTTTTCACAATCCCTTCTCCTCTCCGTGTTCCTCAAACACATACCATCTGTTTTTCTGCATACACTTTTCCGGACTCCCGGACAGGGAGCTGCTGCAGGGCAGCCCCCGGCGCCCCGGTTACCTGTGCCGGTTCACAGTAAAATAGTCAATTTCTCTGCCCTCGCTGTCATAGGCGGTCATCTCCAGGCAGTCTCCGCTGATTCGCACCACCTGGGCCGTGGAGGTTCCGTACACCACCTTCTCCTGAAGGGTCTCGTCCGCAGAAGAATAAAACTTCTTCCCGGAATTTCCCATAACATATACAATGCCGTTTTCATGATCCGCCACGCCTGCTTTCAGAGGCAGGGACCGGGCATAAACATGCTGGTGCCCGCACAGCACAAGATCAGCCCCCTGTTTTTCAAGGATGGGCACCCAGTTTTCCAGCACAGATTCAGACACCAGGTCGCTTGCCACCGCATAGGCCGGATGGTGGAGCATTACGATCTTCCACCGGTCCCCGGCAGCCCCAAGGTCTTCAGAAATCCACTGCTCAATCCGCTCATAATCCGCATCTGCAAGGATCTGCTCTCCGGAAAAGACCCAGGAGTTGAGCACCGTCACATGGCAGGAGCCGTAGTCAAAGGAATAAAACTCTTCCTTAAACCCCTCAGGCCCGTTCTGTGGCAGACTCATGAGATCCAGATAAAGCTCCGGCTTTCCGCCGGGCACATTGCTCTCGTGATTTCCGTTGGCCGTCATAAGCGGAAGCCCGGAAAAGACCGGAGACGCCGCATCAAAGAAGGCCTCCCACTCCGCCTTGCGGATGCCGTTCTGCACAATATCCCCCGCCTGCAGGCCAAAGGCCACATCGGGATTCTGCTTCACCACCCGGGACACCATATCCCCCCAGGCGCCGTATTCATCCGCCATGGAATTTTCAAACTGGATGTCCCCCAGGAACAGAAAGGCCGCCGTATCCGAAGCCTCCCCGGCCGTGCGGAAGCTGTGAACCGACGAGCTGCCCGCAGCTCCCTCCACACAGTAATAATATTCCGTATCCGGGCTGAGCCCCGTAAGCACCGCGCTGTAAACATTTTCTCCCAGGTCAATGCCGCTTTTTATTTCCACAGGGGTTCCCTGCACCGTATCGGCAAGCCTGTCTGCCGAAGTGCCGTAATGCACCCTGCCCGCTGCCTCATCGTGCCACGTCAGAGTGGCGGAACAGGAAGAATCCTCCGTCACAGACAGCATCACATCGTACACCGAATCAGCATAAGCTGTATCCGCAGGCTCCGCGCTGCCCCCATCCTTTCCGGCTTCCGCCAGCCCCGCAAGATACCTGCCATACCGTTCCTGCATGATTCCGATCTGAACATCCGTCACCGGTGCCTCCGGCATAAAGATGCCTCCGCCGGTGCCGATGACGATACCGTTTTCCGCCGCCCAGCCGATATATCCTGCGTAGGAGGCCTCCGCCGGCACGTCAAGAAAGCTGCTTTTCCCGCAGGTCAGAGGGTCTACGCCCTGTTTCTGAGCCAGAAGGCTCACATACTGGGCCCGGGTGAGCCCGTCTTTTTCTGTAATGGCTGACAGGTCAGCCGCACCCGGGGTGCCGGCAGCTGCTGCAGCTGCCGGCAGGCTGCAGGCAAGCAGGCTTGCCGCCATGGCTGCGTATATTCGTGTTCGTTTCATATGCTTCTCCTTTTCAGTTGGCATTTTTCCGGGCAATTACCCTTTTCATCTTTAATTTTTTCGCTACCCCCCCCCCGATTTCATGGCTTTCTTCAGCAATTCATGGTTAATGACAATAATATTTCCGCTGTAGTCGATAATTCCTTCGTTCTTTATGTCATTCAGCTCTGAGGAAAGGGCGGAACGGCTGATATTCAGATGCTTTGCCATTTCCGTCTGGTTGTTGAACATCCGGAACGGCGTATTTCCGTTTTTGCTCTCCAGCTGCATCAGATACAGAAGGATCTTTTCCCGGGCATTGCGCATCTGCAGCATATCGATTTTTTTCATCCTGCGGATATTTTCGTCTGCCAGCAGACGCATCATGTTCATGAGAAGCGTATCCTTTGCCGCTCTGCGCAGGGCCATGCCGGCCAGGATGCTGTCTGGATAAAAATACATAACCTGGGATCTTTCGTGAACGTAAAGATCGTAATAGCTCTTTCGCATGCTTGTCATCACAGCATCCAGCAGAATGATATTTCCCCGGCGGTAATCACTTTTTGAAATGATTTCATGCTCCCCGGACTTCATCTCGATGGACAGCTTTCCCCGCTCCACGATGATAAAATAATCCACATCCTCTTCCTTGCACACCGCCATCGTATCTGCCTCCAGCACCCGTTCCTCGCACCGGATCAGACTGGCAATCTCCTGGGTGTCGATCAGAGTAAGCCCTTCTAAAATACCGGCATCCTCCAGGAGCTTCATGCCCTTTTCCACGTGCCTGTTGTGAGGGTTTTCCACCACAGCGCCCTTTCTGCGGGCCGGGCGGCTTTCACTTTTCACCACGCATGCAGTCTGGGCATCGGCCAGCCACTGCACGATCTGTGATTTTCGGAATCTCCATCTTCCGGAGACTCTTAAGGCCGGGATCTTCTCCTCCCGGACATATTTGTACACGGTTGCCTTGCTGCACTTCAGATAGTCCGCAACCTCTTCCACGGTCATAAATTCTTCCTGATCAAACGTACGGTCTTCTTTATAGTCTTTCATTGAAACACCTCTCGAAAAATCGCATGCTCATTCTGATTTATACTGTGTAGTTCATAATCATCTGTGCTACCTGCGCACGGGTGGCCGGGCCACCCGGATTGAGGATTCCTGCGGAGCCCTTCAGGATTCCGCGGGATGCCGCCCAGCTCACCCCATTCTCTGCCCAGCTGCTTACGGAAGCGGCATCGGAAAATCCTTCCAGCACGTAATTGCCTGACGCATCAGCCTCTGTGCCTTCCCCGGAAAATACAGCGTAGTTATACAGGATCACAGCCATCTGCTCCCGGGTTACTCTGCCGTCGGGATCAAAGCGTCCTCCCCCTACGCCGCTGACAATGCCGTTTTCTGAGGCCCATGCCACATAGCCGGTGTAATACCGGCCCTGGGGAACGTCAGAGAAAGCTCCGGCCGCATATGAGGAAACATCCGCTCCTGCCATGCGTCCGAGGACCGTCACAAACATGCCTCTCGTCATGTTTTCCGAAGGGCTGAATCTTCCGTTTCCTGTTCCTGAAAAGTACCCTTTCTCCGTTACAAATGCCACTGCATCGTGATACCAGTCCTCTGCCCTGACGTCTGTAAAGGTGCGCTCAGAGGTCCCCGGCTGATCCGTTGTGCCGGTGCCGTCAGAAACCCCCGGCTGCTGCGTCGTGCCGGTGCCCTCCGGGGCGCCGCCGGTGCTTTCCCCGGCCCTGAGCTTCAGGGTCACAACCCCTTCGTCTGTCCAGCCGTCCTTTACGGCCTGGGCGGTCATGGTCACCTCACCCCCCGGAAACGCGGATTTCGGCACGGTTACAGTGCCTCCGTCGTACAGAGCCGCAGGAGCATAGCCCGGTGACTGGAAGTTTGCGTTGTAATATATGGAAGCCCCCTCCGTGGCGGTAGTAAAGGTAATATAATAGTTGTCCTCATCCTCCGTCATTGAGGCTGCAGGAGCAGCCACCCTGCCCAGGGGCTTTATATCCGGCGCCTGGGCCATATCCAGCAGGATTCTGGCGCACCAGTATCTGGAATCCGAAGCAGTGGGCACTGCATTTTCCAGCTCCTGACGAGTCATAGGCTTCATCATGCGGATGGTCCGCTGGCTGTCCAGCAGCCCGCTGCTGCTGAAGAGATTTTCCATATTGTAGTCCCCGGTGCCGTATTTTTCGCTGACCATATACCGCTCGGAGAAGGCCCGCACCGACAGCAGAAAGATCTCCGGCTGACCGTTTTCAAATATGTAATCCATGACCTCCCCGGCGCTCATGACACCGTCCGGATCGTAGTATTCCTGGGTCTTGTAATTCCAGTATTTATACAGCAGAGGAAAATTGTATCGCGGCACCCCGTACAGCTCATCATAGCTGTAGGTATCCATTTCATCAAAGCCGGTCTGATCGATTTCCCAGAAGGATATCCGATCCTCCCCTGCAAAGCTCAGCTTCGCATCTTTCAGGTTCTCCGCCGAAGACAGCCCCTTTGCGTAGCTTACAAACTCATCCACGGTAAAGCCCTGGGCCTCCTGGTGCACCGTAGTCACATAGCGGTCCAGCAGGGAATAGTTGTGAACCTCGTCGGAAATCCTGCCTTCCTCCAGATCCTGTTCCATACGGCTTACGGGAATCTGCGAGACAAGAACCCTGTCGCCGTCGGCATTCTCCACATAAAACAGGACATTGCTCACAGTCTGACCATTGGGATTGGTCTTGGCAGTTACGACCGCCGGAATCAATGCCATCACACCGGCAAGAGCTGCCGCCAGAAACCTTCTGCAAATACTCATCATGTTTGCCTCCTTCTCTTTTTCTCTTTTTTTCTTTCTCACTCTCGTACGCAATAACGCAATTGTCACATCTCCCATTACTCGCCTACAGTATAACGTAACCGGAATTTATTTTCAATTTGCTTGCGTTTGGTTTTGTTTTATTTGTTTTGTGTTATCATAAAATCACCTTATATTAATAACTTTATTTAGTTTTGTTAGTTTTTATTGTATTTATTATCGAATTTTATACAAGAATTTACAGATTTTTACAGGATTCTAAAACAGGCTGTTTTTCTTTGATTTTATTACGTCTTATTCTGTTTGATTTAATTTTAGCAGTTTTATTTGTCGAAATTTCCCGTTTTTTGGGGAAAATAAAAATGTTTTTTTTGTAAAAAAATTTTTTATTTCCGTACAAAGAGCCAAAAACGGCCGCTCCGCGGGCCGGATCAGGGCTTCGGGGCAGCCGGAAACGGGCCGCAAAGGGGCCTCAGCAGATCCCGGAGGGGCCGCCAGGCGGCCCTGCAGAAAGGCTCAGAGACAGACAAAACGGCAGGAGGATCCTGCCGTTCTGTCTTTTTTGGGTTAGTATAATTGTGTAATGTTGGGGATTTGCTCTATGAAGCGTATCGCTGGACCATGGCCGCCACCTGAGCACGGGTAGCCGTACCCTTCGGGCTGATGGTGTCCGCAGAGGTTCCGTTGATCAGGCCTGCCCCTACGCACCAGCTGACGCCGTCTGCAGCGTATGCTGAAATATTTCCTGCATCACGATAGCCTGTGAGCTCCGCTCTGCGGGAGGTGTCCATACCCCGGACATCCGCATAACGCATAAACATGGTGGCGATCTGTTCCCGGGTGATGCTGCTGTCAGGCGCAAACCTGTCCGCACTCACGCCGTTTACCACGCCGCTGCTGTACGCCCATGCCACCGCATCCTTGCAGGAAGCAGAAGCAGGAACGTCCTTAAATACATCCGCTGCAGCAGCCTGGCTGCTGCTCACATCCGGCGAGCCGGCCAGCCGGTAAAGGGCTGTCACCAGCATCTGCCGGGTCATTGGCTGATCCGGTCCGAAGGCTGCCGCCCCCGCCGGGTCAAAAAGTCCGTTTTCACAGACGTATTTTACATTTTCGTAATACCAGGCAGAGGTGCTGAGATCTGCCAGAGAAAATACACTGCAGTAATTCTCCGGACGCTGCACACCCACCGCCCTGCGGTCCGCCTGAACCTTAAGAATCGGATAGCCGCCGTTGATCTTGTTTTTATCCTCGGTAAAGGCATCCCCCAGAGCCGACACAAACGAAGCCGCCTGCATCTGGGAGGCCGACATTTCTTTTACTGTTCCTTCCGTTCTTCCGTAGTACCCGTCCGTAGCGCTGCCCTTCAGCCAGTAGCAGTTGTCGATATTTACACCGCCGCCGTTATTTGTGCCGATGGCCATAGCGTAAGACGGATTCACCGCAGAGACGGTGCCCCTGCTGTAGCAGTTCACAACCTGGATCTCATTGCTGCCTGCGATTCCGCCGGTCGGGCAGGCATACGTGGTGGAAACCTCTCCGGCATTGTAGCAGCTGCGGATCACACCGGCGTTCCACGCAGCGCCGCAGATTCCGCCGCAGCCCTTTGCATCGGTGTTGCTGACAGCAGCAAAATTTGCACAGTTCTCAATGGTACCGCCGTTTACAGTCTTGCCGATCTTTCCGCAGATTCCGCCTACACTGCGGTTTGCATGGATATATCCCGTTACGGTCACATTGCGTATCACCGGATTGTCCGGCCACAATTCCACAGGATCACTGTCATGGCAGCCCAGGCGTCCGATGAGCCCCACAGAGCTGCCGTCGCCGTAGTTGCCGTTTGAGCAGTGACGGTCGCAGTAGATATTGGCCACCGTGTGTCCCTGACCGTCAAAGGTTCCGTTAAAGGAAGAACTCAGCTTTGTGGCGGAATCGTTCTTTTCCATGAGATACTGACCCCCCACAGGCATGAAGTTCGGTCCCGACCATACGCCGGTCTTTGGGTCACACACACCGCCCATATCAAGATCCGCATCCAAATATACAGTCTTGCCGTTGAAATCATCACTGCCGTAGCGATAGGTGCTGCTGGCCTTGTTGTTTGAGCCTTCCTTATCATTGCCTTCCTCATGGCAGACAATCACAGAGGCATCCCCCACGACCTTCGTAATGGTGCTGTTGTAGCAGCCGTTGACAATGGCTGCAAGCCCCGCCAGCTGAGCCGCCGTGGAAATGTGATACTCCCGCTGTCCCGCCTTATACCAGGACACATCGATGGTCTTTCCATCCCAGGGACTCACTGCGTTCCCGGAGGAAGCCGCTGCAGAATCGGCAAAAACTCCCATTCCCGGAAATGCAAGGCACATGGTAAATGCCATAAGCACTGCAATCCATCTTTTCATATAATAAACTCCTCCCTTCCGACAGCCCGGGGCTGTCCTGTATAAAACACATCGAAAACACATCCGGCTATCCCGGCTTCAGACACCCGGATATGCAGAAAAAGACATGATGACCTTTTTCTGTACATGGACATCCCACGGCAGCAGAGCTGCCGCAGGATATTCCATATTTCTGCATGTTTCGTACAAACAGATTGTTAATGTAGCTTTATTTTACAAGATATTTTTCCTTAATGCACACCAAGAAGCACCTTTGTAAAGTTTTCCATGATGGTTGCGACCTGGGCACGGGTGGCATTGCCCTGAGGATTCAGGGTACCGTCGGCATTGCCGTTGATAATCCCGCAGCCAACCGCCCATTCAAGAGCAGTCTTTGACCACGCGCTTACAGACTCTGCGTCGCTGAACTTATCCAGTCCCGCACTTCCGGTTACATTGTAGCCCAGCTTCTGCACATAATTGTACAGGATCACTGCCATCTGCTCTCTGGTAATGTTATCCTGAGGTCCAAACCTTCCATCACCATAGCCGCTGACAATGCCCTTTTCCGCAGCCCATGCAACGGCAGACTCATACCATGCGCCGGCGGCCACGTCCTCAAAGGAAGCACTTCCTCCGGCAGCCTTTTCAATATTGGCCAGCACCTGAACGATCATGCCTCTGGTCATGGTTCCGTTCGGATCAAACAATCCGTCGCCGACACCCTTGAACATCTCATGAGATGCGGCGAAATTCACGGCATCCGCATACCAGGCACTGCTGTCCACATCGCGGAAATCAACGCTGTTGTCCCTGGCCGTCAGCGTGGCAGACTCGTACATCAGAGCCTTTGCAGTAGTTCCGTCGATATAGGAATACGGAATCAGCTCCTGTGTGCCGTCTGCATTTACCT